>CALZQA010000001.1 GCA_945828315.1 uncultured bacterium
CATCCGAGACTGATCAGAAACTTATAAACAGGTTCAAAGTATTCCACATAGATTTTTTCCAAATCAGTCATACTCTCCCCCTTTCATCTATAAGAGTCCTCAAAATTGAAAACGTTGCAAAAAAGTCACTTCAAGATGACTTTTCCCCAAAAAACAATCATTTTGAAGTGACTTTTCATTTTTTACTATTCATGAGATGCCGGTTATTTGGCACCAGACATATGATGTCGGGCTAGAAATCACTACCTTCTATAATAATTCACCCAGCGCTGACAGATCCGATTCCTGTGTAGACCAACTCGTTGCAAAACGGACAACCGTGTGCGTCTTGTCATAGGTTTCCCAAAAACTGAATTCCACTTTCTCGCTCAATTCCTTCAGTTTCTCGTTATCCAGAATCATGAACTGCTGATTCGTCGGCGAATCAATAAAAAACCGGTATCCCTTTTGCGTAAACAGACTTTTTAGTTTTTCTGCCATACGAATGGCGTGTTCACTGATACGCATATACAGTTGATCCGTAAAAAGTGTGTCAAACTGAATTCCAAGCAGTCTTCCTTTCGCTAGAAGTGCTCCGTGCTGTTTGATCTGTGTCAAAAAATGTTTCGGCGTATTGTTTTTTGTGAATACGACCGCTTCCCCACAGAGCGCTCCCACTTTGGTTCCGCCGATATAAAATACATCTGCGAGTCTTGCAATTTCTTCCAGTGACACGTCATTTTTATAGCTTGCCAGTCCATACCCAAGCCTTGCCCCATCAATATATAATGGCAGCTGATGCTTTCTGCAGATATCGGATATCGCCGTCAATTCGTCTTTCGTATAGAGCGTTCCATATTCTGTCGGGAAAGAAAGGTAGACCATGCCTGGGAACACCATATGCTCATGATTTTCATCTGCATGAAAGGTGTTTACAAGCGCTTCAATGTCAGTTGCTGAAAGCTTTCCATCTGCGCCGGCGATCTCCAATACTTTATGACCGGTATATTCAATTGCACCCGCCTCATGAACACTCACGTGCCCTGTAGTGGCAGCGATCACTCCTTCGTACGGTGCCAGCATGGTGCTGATGATCAGCTGATTCGTCTGTGTTCCACCAACCAGAAAATATACGTCCGCATTCGGGCAGCCACATGCCTTTTTTATTTTTGCGATCGCACTCTCGCAGTATTTGTCCGTTCCGTAACCGGACAGATTCTCCAGATTGGTTTCCGCTAATCTCTTCATAATTTCAGGATGTGCTCCTGCAATATAATCGCTTGTAAATGATAACATTTTTGCTCTCCCTGTTTTTCAAATCGTAATTTCTATCTGATTTCCTTCCACACCGATGATACAGCTCTCATAATAGCCATCTCCCGTCGTACGCGGGCCACTGATCACCTCATAACCGTCCTGCTTCATCTGGGCAGTCAGCTCATCGACCCGTTCTTTACTTCCAAGAGAAAACGCGATATGTTCAATTTTCATTTATTTCACCGTGACTTTCAATTTTGCCGTTTTGCCACTTCCTGTTTTTACCGTGATCACTGCCTTCCCTTTTGCTTTTGCACGCAGTTTTCCGGTAGTTTTATTTACTGTAACAACTTTCTTATTGGAAGATTTGAATGTAACTGTATCGGTACACCCACCCGGACCGAGCTTGACTTCTGCAACTGTTGTTGTTTCTTTTTTCATGGTAAGAGAACTTTTAGCAAATTTCACACTGGTCGCTTCCAGATAAGAATAATCAAGATCGCAATACCCTTTGTCCGTGTTGGCACCATCCAGATTTCCCTCACTTGTATACTGCCAGATATCTACCGGGGTCAGAAGTTTTGGTTTACTCTCCCCATAATATGCTGCCCACACCTTGTATCCATCCAACTCAGACCAATCGAAAAAGTCATTCAGATAGGATGCGCTTGAATAGATCATCGGTGTATAGCCGGCATCAGCAATCACCTCACAAAATGCTTTTGCGATCGCAGTCGTGTTGCTTTTTCCGTCTGCAAAACATCCCGCTTTCTCGATATCATACGCCAGCGGATAATCCAGTTCTCTTCCATCGAGAATCTCCAGACAATATTCTGCCTCCTTAACGGCAGCCTCCGGTGTGCGCACGCAGCAGACATGATAAGCTCCGACCTTTAATCCTGCTGCTTTTGCTCCTTCATAATTTGCTTCAAATTGCGCATCCACATCTGGTGCCTGCCCTTCCCCGGTACGCAGCATGACAAAATCCACATCGGATGCCGCCACCATCTCCCAGTCAATGACACCGTTCTTTGACGACACGTCAAAGCCTTTGATCTTTGATGCCGCTTGAACCTGCTGTACCGGTAGAATAGCGATCAAAAGAATTGCTGCCATACAGCATGTAAATAATTTCAATGTTTTTTCTCTCATAATCTTTGATCCTCTTGATTATATTTTTACAACCGAATCTAATCCGAGTCCAACCATGGAAAGTCTGTTTTCTAATGTAGTAAATGCACCATCTATCTGCTCCTCTATGGACTTCCCTTCGTTTCCCATACAATAGCCAATCATTCCCTATTACTTTCTTTCATCGCATTGTATCCAATCAGAACAACCCATACATAAGCACATGTTTTTGGAATCATTAACATTCCAACCGGAGGCACCAGATCCGCAAACAGCACTACCGGGATATAGCAGCCAAAACTTATGACCACAGCAAGCCATAGAAACCGGAAAGTTTTATCCTGTTTGATCCGTGCACTGCGATAAAAAAGGATGACGATCACTGCACCAAGGATCGCAAATGGAATATTTCTGTAGATTCCCCATGATAGCGGCGCTTCTGCACTGGTCCATAAGTTTTGCGGCATCAGACACAGAACGACACGCAAAAGCAGACGTCCACTTTTCGATAGAAGTTCTATCAAATCTTGTTCTTTTTCTAATGCAGCGATTGCATTAATGATAAGCTCTTTTAGTGTATTTCCGCTGACCTTTAAAAGGATTTCTCTTCCCATTTTGTCGCATTTATACTCTAACACATCTAAAGTATTGTCAAATAAACGATAAAATGTAGTAAAATGAACCAGATGTTTTAGAACAATTGTACCACATTTTTCTTCGTGCTACAATGTCACAAAGGAGGTATGATACATGAAAAACTTACTTAACAAACTAGCCCCAGAAATTTACTGCCTATACGACACAAATGGAGTTTCAGGCAATAAACAACTTTGTTCACACTAATCCCTCACTCGAAAGAGCTCCTGCCCGCCTCACACAAACGGCGCCCTAGCACGAAGCTTCGCTTCTACGAAAACAAAAAGAACAGTGCTTGCCCAAATAAATTTGGGACACACTGATACCTGCATAAGCTATGAGTGCCATGCAACCGTTCAGCTCGATTCCACTTCGTTCCATCTCGCTGTCGTTTGCATTCTTACAGAATAAAAAGAAGAGACAGAATCCCTTGCAAGCAAGATTCTGTCTCTCCATTTTTATTCTGCACTCATAGCTTATTCGTTCATGTTTGCGAGTTTCTTTGCCTGATCCGCTGCGATACATGCATCGATGATCTCCTGAATATCGCCGTTCATGATCTTGTCCAGCTTGTAGAGCGTGAGGTTGATGCGGTGGTCGGTGACACGGCCCTGCGGGAAGTTGTAGGTACGAATCTTCTCGGAGCGGTCACCGGTTCCGATCTGGCTGCGTCTTGCCTCTGACTCTGCATCCTGCTGTTTCTGCAACTCCAGATCGTACAGCTTGGAGCGCAGGAGCGCAAATGCCTTTTCCTTATTCTGAAGCTGTGACTTCTCGGTCTGGCTGTAGATCACGATTCCGGTGGGATAATGGGTCAGTCGCACAGCGGAGTCTGTCGTATTGACACACTGTCCACCGTTTCCGGATGCACGCATGACATCGATACGGATATCCTTCTCATCGATCTGGACATCCACATCCTCTGCCTCCGGCATGACGGCTACGGTACAGGTAGATGTCTGGATACGTCCCTGTGACTCGGTCTCCGGCACACGCTGTACACGGTGTACGCCTGATTCATATTTCAAAACGGAATAAGCACCTGCTCCGGTGACCATAAAGTCTACCGACTTCATACCGCCGATGCCTGTCTCATCTGCTTCCAGTGTCTCCACTTTCCAGCGGCGGCTCTCTGCGTAATGCACATACATGCGATAGATCTCTGCCGCAAACAGCGCTGCTTCCTCGCCGCCTGCACCTGCACGGATCTCCACGATCACGTTCTTGTCATCGTTCGGGTCCTTCGGGAGCAGCAGGATCTTCAGTTTATCCTCCAGCTCTGCCACATTCGCCTTCGCCTCGTTCAATTCTTCTTTCGCAAGCTCCTTCATCTCCTCGTCGCTCTCCTCGTCGAGCAGCACAAGCGCATCCTCGATCGCCTGCTTATTCTTTTTGTACTCTCTGTATGCCTCCACGATGGGAGTCAGATCGCTCTGCTCCTTCATGAGCTTGCGGAAACGGTTGGCATCGTTTGCCACATCCGGCTCGGAAAGCTCGCTCATGATCTCCTCATATCGAACTAACAAATCCTCTAACTTATCAAACATTTCGTTTTCTCCTTTATCTGATCTGACCTTTTACCACGCGGTCATTTCCTGCAAGATCCTTGATAACTGTCACATCGGAAAAACCCGCTTTGAGCATGAGGCGCTGTACCTCCTGTCCCTGATCATAACCGATCTCAAAAAGCAGATATCCATTTTCCTTCAGATACCACGGTGCTTCTTCTGTGATCTTCCGGTAAAAATCAAGCCCGTCCGCCCCTCCGTCCAGCGCCTGCATGGGCTCAAACTCTCCGACCTCCGGCATCAGTTTGGATATTTCTCCCTGAGCAATATACGGCGGATTTGATACGATCACATCATACGATCCATTCACGTTGTCAAACAGATTTCCGCGCACCCATTCTGCCTCCAGATCATGCAGCTTTGCATTTTCCTTCGCAACCAGAAGCGCCTGCTTACTGATATCGCTGCCCGTACCGTGCACGGTAGGTGCATTTTTTAAGATACTGAGCAGGATGCAACCGGAACCGGTGCACAGATCCAGCACCTCCATCTGCGGCTCTATGACCTTTAATGTTTCCTCCACAAGCGTCTCTGTATCCTGTCTGGGAATGAGCACATTGGAATTGACCTTGAAGGTCATACCCATAAACTCCTGCTCACCGGTAATATACTGTAGTGGAACATGCTCTGCGCGCTTTTCCAGCACACGCTCATATTCTGTGAGCACCTCCGGCTCCACTTCCTCGTTTATATGCGTAAAATAAAAACTGCGGTCGATCTTTGCCACCATCTCCAGCAGCAGCCATGCATCGATCTTTGCATCCATGACTCCCGCGTCCTGCAGCAAATGCTCGCCCTTTTGCTCTGCCTGCTTATATGTCATATGCCGGCCTCCTTCGATCTGCCTAAAAAAGCGGCATCATATCACACGGAACTATTCCTGACAGTTCGCGTTTAAACCTTCTTCATCACGCATCTTCTGCACATAATTTTTCCAGTCGAACACCGCCTCCACGGACGCGATGCCAACCTCTATCATATCATCATCCGGCTCTCTGGTGGTCAGTTTCTGCAACAGCATACCGGGCTTACTGAGCAGTCCGATGATCTTGCCCTCGCTGCGTCCTGCCAGGCGGATCAGCTCATAGGAAATCCCTGCGATGACAGGGATCAGAAGAAGCCGCACCACAACGCGGAGCACCGGCGACTCTACCCGGATAAAGATAAATAAGATCACACTGACGATGACCACAAAAAACAGAAAGCTGGTGCCGCAGCGCTTATGTAGGCGCGAGCTCTTTTTTACATTTTCCACCGTCAGATCCATGCCGTGCTCAATGCAGTTGATGCACTTATGCTCTGCTCCGTGATACATGTACACCCGCTGAATGTCCTTCATCAAAGAGATACCTACCACATAAGCGAGGAAGATCGCCACACGGATCACGCCCTCTGCCACCGCGATGCCGGTATCTGACCAGCCCAGACGCACAAAAAACGTGGACAGCCAGTACGGAAGCAGCATAAAGATCGCCACTGCCAGTACGATGGATAAAGCGACTGTTCCGCCCATCATTGCGTCTTCTTTTTTCTTTGCCTTCGCCGCCTCGTCTGCGCTCAGCTCTTTTTTTTCGCCTTCCTCTTCCTCAAAAAAGGATGCGGAAAAGGTGAGGCTGCTCATGCCGAGTACAAGGGAATCGATAAAATTTACGACTCCGCGCACCAGCGGCAGTCTGACAAATGCGCTGTCACCAAAAATGCCTTTATAATCTTTTTTCTCTACGATGATCTCGCCGTCACTCTTTCGGACTGCCACTGCGTAGGTGTCCTTGTTTTTCATCATGACACCCTCCATCACAGCCTGTCCGCCGATTCCTGAATATTTCATTTCCAATTCTCCTGCACCGCAGTCTACGTTCTGTTCAGCGACGCAATTCAAAAAACGTTAAGCGAAAAAAAAGGTCGAAGCTTTAGCAACTTCAACCTTTGTTTCCATGTTTTTATTTCATGCCGTATTTCTTGTTGAACTGCTCAATACGTCCGCGTGCCTGGTTAGCCTTCTGCTGTCCGGTATAGAACGGATGGCACTTAGAACAAATCTCAACATGGATCTCCTTCTTTGTTGAACCAGTGACAAATGTGTTACCACAGTTACAGGTAACGGTTGCCTCATAGTATTCGGGCTGAATTTCTGTCTGCATCTTTTTCACCTCACATACTCGAATTTTTATCTATGTTCATATTTAATAATAATGAACGTACTTTTCCTGTCGCATTCTCACAACAGCTTAATCATTGTAGCATAACGATTTGTGTAATGCAAGCAGTTTTTGCAAAACTCTTGTAAAAACTTACAAAGTCCCGGTATACGCCATTAGAGGAACTTCTTCTTGCGCACCTGCTGCACATATTCATAATTGTTTCTGGTATGTGCAAACATATTCAGGATGTTTTCCACTGCCTCGTCCGTCTTCATGCCGTTGATGGCACGACGCATGATATTCACTGCCTCCTGCTCCTCCGGATCAAGCAACAGATCCTCCCGGCGTGTGCTGGATTTTGTGATATCCAATGCCGGAAATACGCGTCTTTCTGAAAGCTTCCGATCTAAGACGAGCTCCATATTTCCGGTACCCTTGAATTCCTCGTAAACAACATCGTCCATCTTGCTTCCGGTGTCTACAAGTGCCGTCGCAAGGATCGTCAGGCTGCCGCCCTCACGCATATTGCGGGCCGCACCGAAAAACCGCTTCGGCATATGAAGCGCTGCCGGATCAAGACCGCCGGAAAGAGTTCGTCCACTGGGCGGAACCGTCAGGTTGTAGGCACGTGCCAGTCTGGTGATGGAATCCAGAAGGATCATGACGTCCTTTCCGTGCTCCACCAGACGCTTTGCGCGCTCCACAACCATCTCGGAAACACGTTTGTGACGCTCCGGCTGCTCATCGAAGGTAGAATAGATAACTTCTACGTTATCGCCCTCGATCGCTTCCTTGATATCCGTAACCTCCTCCGGGCGCTCATCGATCAGAAGGATGATCAGATGCATCTCAGGATTGTTCTGTTTTACAGACTTTGCTACCTCTTTTAATAATGTAGTTTTTCCGGCTTTGGGCGGAGAAACGATCATACCGCGCTGTCCCTTTCCGATCGGTGAAACCAGATCCACGATACGCATTGCCAATCCGCTGCGGTTTGTCTCCAGACGCAGGCGCTCATTGGGGAAGATTGGTGTCAGATCCTCGAAGTTTTTGCGCTTCGCCGCCACGGAAGGCGGATAACCGTTGATCGTTGTAATATATAACAGCGCGGAGAACTTTTCACTCTGCGTTTTGATCCTTGTATTTCCGCAGATGATATCGCCGGTTTTCAAGCGGAAACGGCGGATCTGGGACGGTGACACATAGACATCATTTTCTCCGGGCAGATAATTGGCACAGCGGATAAATCCATACCCTTCCTGCATGACCTCCAATATTCCGTTTGCGGTAATGCCGCTGTCCAGGCTGGAATTGATCTGCTCAGACTGATCCAGTTCTTCCTCAGCGGATGCATTTGTACGCACCTCCCCGCGGGTGTCCTTTTGCATGCGCACAGGACGCTGCTGATGTTCCTGTCTCGTTGAACGCTCCGCCGGCTTTTCTGATGCGGTTTTTTCCGTCGCAGTCTCCCTTGACGTTTTTTCCCTCGTGTTCTCCTTCTGGCGGGCAGCTTCGTCCTCATGCTTTTTGATCTGCTCCAGACGCCGGTCCTCTGCAACCATCGCATCCACGACCTCTGCCTTTTTCAGTCCTGATATGTTTTTCAGACCCCTTGCCTTCGCCAGATCCTTTAACGCTACCACACTGAGTGATTCATACTTTTCTCGCATACTTGCCATACTTTAAAATCTCCTACTATAAAAAAACACAATGATACTACATACACTTCATCCATTATCATAAAATAAAAACGGGGAAACAATGATTATTATCGGAACATATGATAACCGATTCACGACCATAGACTATTTTTGATTATACACCATTCTCTCCAGAATAGGAAGTGTTTTTTTCCGTGCCCCGGAATCCTCACTTGAAAATAAAAAATGTTATGGTTATAATAAGGAATAAATATATGATAGATACATAAGTGAGGAGCAAATCATGGATCAGAAAGAAAAAGCAATCAAGCTGCACAGAGAATGGAACGGAAAGCTGGTAACGACCTCCAAGGCACCGGTCAAGGATCGTGAAGCACTGGCGATCGCCTATACACCCGGCGTTGCAGAACCCTGCAAGATCATTGCGGAGCACCCGGAGGAAGTTTATAATTATACGATCAAGGCAAATACGGTAGCCGTTGTTTCTGACGGCAGCGCTGTCCTGGGTCTGGGAAATATCGGCGCGTATGCAGCCATGCCTGTCATGGAGGGAAAATGCGTACTTTTCAAGGAATTCGGTGATGTAAACGCTGTCCCGATCTGTCTGGATACGCAGGATACGGAAGAGATCATCCAGACAGTCAAAAATATTGCCCCCTGTTTCGGCGGCATCAACTTAGAGGACATTTCCGCTCCCCGCTGTTTTGAGATTGAGGAGCGCCTGAAAAAAATGCTGGACATCCCTGTCTTTCACGATGACCAGCACGGTACTGCGATCGTTGTTCTGGCAGGTATCATCAACGGTCTGCGCGTCACCGGCAAGAAAAAAGAAGACTGCAAGGTCGTTGTCAACGGTGCAGGCTCTGCGGGCGTAGCGATCACAAAGCTGCTCTTGAATTACGGTTTCCCGAACGTCACCATGTGCGACAAGGAAGGCATCATCGGTCCCGATTATCCGAACCTGAACTGGATGCAGCAGGAAATGACAAAAGTGACAAACTTAAGCCATGCGACCGGAACACTTGCCGATGCGTTAAAGGGCGCTGACATCTTTGTGGGTGTATCCGCACCCGGCATCGTATCTGCGGAAATGGTTGCTTCCATGAATAAGGATTCCATCCTTTTTGCAATGGCAAATCCTGTACCGGAGATCATGCCCGATGTGGCAAAGGCTGCCGGTGCACGCATTGTCGGAACCGGACGCAGCGATTTCCCGAATCAGGTCAATAATGTAGTCGCTTTCCCCGGTATCTTCCGCGGTGCTCTGGAGGGCCATGCAAAACAGATCACCGAGGAAATGAAGCTGGCTGCAGCTGAGGCGATCGCAGGTCTTGTATCTGACGAACAGCTCAGCGATGATTTTATCATGCCGGAGGCTTTTGATCCCCGCGTTGCCGAAGTCGTCAGCAAGGCAGTGCGCGATCATATCCGCTGATGCCACACCGGAATGTTCTTGAGGTATCGCTATGCAGCTTACCAATCTTCCGAAATACTGGCTGGACAAACCCTACTACAGTCTGGATGCCTATCTGAAACAGACCTTTGGCGAGAAGATCTACCGTCTGTCCTTAGATGGCGGATTTTCGTGTCCAAACCGTGATGGAACGCTGGGCACCCGTGGCTGCAGTTTTTGTAGCGCAGGCGGTTCCGGTGATTTTGCAGCTGACCGGCGAAAGTCAATCGCCGAACAGCTTTCAGAGGCGAAGGAACGGATCGCCGCCAAGACAAATGCGAAACATTTTATTGCCTACTTTCAGGCATATACAAACACCTACGCAGATATCTCCTATCTGCGTACTGTTTTTTCCGAGGCACTGTATCCCGATGAGATCGTGGCACTCTCCGTCGCCACCCGTGTGGATTGTCTGGGCGATGACGTATTACAGCTCCTGTGTGAGCTGCGTGAGACCTTTCACAAGCCTGTCTGGGTGGAACTCGGTATACAGAGCATACATGACAAGTCGCTCCGGCGCGTGCGCAGCGGCTTTACCTATGCAGACTGTGAGACCGCAATTATGCGTTTGCATAAACACGACATTCCTTCCATTGTGCACCTGATCCTCGGTCTGCCTGGCGAGAGCAAGGAACAGATGCTCGCCTCCGTAAAAAAGGTCTGCGCACTTCCGATCGCAGGACTGAAGCTGCAGCTTTTGCACATCCTGTCCGGGACAGATCTCGCTGCGGAATACGAAGAAACGCCTTTTCCGGTTTTTGAGATGGAGGATTACTGCCGGTTTGTTGTGACTTGTATCGAACATGTTCCTGCGCACATCGTCCTTCACCGTATCACCGGCGACGGCCCGAAAAAACTGTTGCTCGCTCCTGCATGGAGCGGTGACAAAAGACGCGTCCTGAACCGTATTCACGCAGTGTTCCGTGAGCGGAATACATGGCAGGGACGCCTGTGTGAAAATAATAGCAACGAATTCGACCTGTGAAATAATATAGCGGCTGAAACGCTGCGCAAATGAGGTATGATTTATGGCTGAACCTTTAACGACTTATAAATTGATGATACTTGCGCTGCTGGAGGAATCGGATTCCCCGCTCTCCGGCACGCAGCTGTCTGATTTTTTTCTGGAAAAAGATTATACAAATTATTTTACTGTGCAGGAGGCACTGCACGAGTTGGATGAGAATGCCTTTATTAAAAAGGAATCTACCCACAACAACACCCGGTATTCGATCACTCCGGCCGGCGCCGAGACGCTATCTTTTTTCTCTGACAAGCTCTCTGCCGGTATCCACGAAGACATCCGGGAATACCTTTCCGCAAATCAGCTGTCGATCCGCGAGGCCGCTTCCGTTCTGGCGGATTACTATAAAGCGCCCGGCGATCAGTATGCCGTCCGCTGCCAGCTCAAGGAAAAAGAAAATCCGCGCATTGATCTGACGATCACCGTGCCGAACCGGGAGATCGCCGAAGCGATCTGCGACAACTGGAAGCAGCAGAGCGAGCATGTGTATGAATATCTGATGGATCTGCTGGTGAAATAATAGAAAGTATGCTCTGCGAACTTTCTATTATCAGGAATAAAGAAAAGGGATATGTTCCACTGTATGGACCATATCCCTTTTGTTTTAAATACTTGTATTTTCAAGCTTCCCGATCTTTCCCCGGATACGCTGCAATGCATTGTCAATGGACTTTGGCGTTTTACCCAGATAGTCCGCGATCTGGCGGTAATCCATGCCTTGCAGGTACAGATCACACACCTGTTTTTCCATCGGGCTTAAGATCGTCTCTAAATGTTCAAAGAAATCCCGATATGCCTCCTGTTGGATCATTAGGCGCTCCGGATTCTGCTCGGTGGCTCCCTCCAGTGTATCTCCCAGTGTCAGCCCGCCTTCCTCATTCGTTTCCTCCGACAGGGAAACATAGGAATTGAGGGGCGCATGCTTCAGCCTCTGGGATGCCTCAATTGCATGATACATCTGTCTGGTGATGCATAGCTCCGCAAAATGATAAAAAGAGGTCTCTTTTTCCGGCGAAAAATCCCGAATCGCTTTAAATAAGCCGATCATTCCTTCCTGAATCAGATCCTCTTTCTCTGCTCCGATCAGATAAAGGGCATTCGCCTTCTTCATGACCAGATTCTTGTATTTTTTACAAAGGTAATCAGTGATGCTGTCATTGCCCGCAGAAAGCTGCATCAGCAGTTCCTCATCCCGGACGTTTTCATATTCATTCTGTCTCATTTTACTAAACCTGTAACCGCTGGCGTACGATCTCATATGCCAGCACACCGCATGCCACCGATGCATTCAACGAATCGATGTCACCCTTCATCGGGATGGAAGCGATCATATCACAGTGCTCGCGCACCAGCTTGCTGACCCCCTCACCCTCATTGCCAATGACCAGTCCGATGGAACCCTTCAGATTCAGGTCGTACATCTGCGTACCGCCCATATCCGCGCACACAAACCACATGCCTTCTTTTTTCAGTTCCTCGATCGTGCTGGTGAGATTCGTCACCTTTGCCACCGGTGTATAGTTGATGGCTCCGGCAGATGCCTTTGCCACAGTCGCTGTCAGTCCCACTGCGCGGCGTTTCGGAATGATCACGCCATGCGCACCTGCCAGGTTGGCGGTACGGATGATGGCACCCAGATTATGCGGATCTTCGATATTATCCAACAGGATCACAAAAGGGGCTTCTCCCTTTTCCCTTGCGATCTGCAGAATATCTTCCACCTCAGCATAAGAGTATGCCGCTGACTGTGCGATCACGCCCTGATGCTTTCCGGTCTCCGAGAGCTGATCCAGCCGCTCTTTTGACACGAAGTTTAAGATCGTGTCATGCTTTCTCGCCTCCCGCACGATCGTGCGCACCGGTCCGTCCTGACAGCCGTCAAGCACGTAAAGCTTGTCGATCGTCTTTCCGGAACGGAATGCCTCCAGTACTGCGTTGCGGCCTTCGATTTTTGTTTCCTCTACACGTGTTTGTGTATCTTCCATTCGTATTCTCCCAAATTCTGTATTTCAACAGGACACCCTTTACGGATGCTGTCACATCTCTTCGTCCACCTGCACCGTATCCGGCTGCTGATGCGTTTCCACATGATTTTTTTTAGTGCTGTGCCGGTTATGTGCCTCCGCATATTTGCCCTCGCCCGGCTTGTATGTATCTACCGCCAGCTTTACCAGCTCCATAAGGCGCTCAGTCTGATCCGTCAGATACAGATAGCCCATCAGCGCCTCAAACCCGGTGGCCCTGCGATAGTCATTGATGGAGGCGTTTTTTGCCATCGTCGAAGACTTTGCGTTACGCCCTCGGCGATAGACACTCTCCTCCTCCGGTGAAAGCTCCGGCAGTAAAATATCCATCATCTTTGACTGTGCCTCCGCCTTTACCAGCTGGCTCGTCTGACGGTGCAAAAGCCCCGCCCGCGTGTTTGTCCGCGCCACCATCACCGAGCGGACGACAAGCTCATAGATGCCGTCGCCGATGTATGCGAGGGTGAGCGGACTGACCGTGCGGATGTCCACATCCTGATCCAGACCGAATTGTTGTTTGATATATGCGTTTAAGCCCGTTTCCATTTTACGCCTTCTCTGGTATCCTCCAGAATGATGCCGCGGTTCTTTAACTCGTCGCGGATCTCGTCAGCTCTGGCAAAGTTCTTTGCCTTCTTCGCCTCGGTACGCTCCTGGATCAATGCCTCAATATCTGCGTCCAGAAGTTCTTCCTCCTGCTCTAAAATAATGCCCAGCACATCGCACAGCGTGTTCAGGCGTGCGTAGAGCAGTTCCAGATAAGTGCTGCTGTTTTCAGAGGATGCATTCGTATTGATATATTTCACCAACTCAAATACAGCTGATACCGCATCGGCCGTGTTGGCATCATCATCCATTGCCGCCTCAAATTTTTTCACATACTCCTCTGTCGCATCAAAAAATGCCTGTTCTTCCTCGGTCATATCCTGCTTTGTGGTGGCATCCATCTGACGCTTCAGAGTGCTTGCGGCGGTCACGATACGCTCTAATCCGTTCTTTGCTGCATCCATCAGATCTGCCGAGAAGTTTAACGGGCTTCTGTAATGTGCACTCAGCATAAAAAATCGAAGCACCTGCAGATCATATTTTTCCGCAATGTCACGGACGGTAAAGAAATTGCCCAGAGACTTTGACATTTTCTGATTGTTGATATTCAAAAATCCGTTGTGCATCCAGTATTTTGCAAAAGGCACGCCGTTTGCTGCCTCGGACTGGGCGATCTCATTCTCATGGTGCGGGAAGATCAGATCCTCGCCGCCTGCATGGATGTCGATCTCATCGCCAAGGTATTTTTTGGACATGACAGAGCACTCGATATGCCAGCCCGGTCTGCCTTCGCACCAAGGAGACTCCCAATAAGGCTCGCCTTCTTTTTTCGGCTTCCAGAGTACGAAGTCCAGCGGATCCTCCTTCAGATCTCCGGTCACCTTGATATCGCGATGTCCGGCCTGCAGATCATCCAGATTTTTGTGAGATAGCTTGCCATACTCCGAAAATTTACGTGTACGGAAGTAGACCGTGCCATCCTCCGCCGCATAGGCATAGCCCTTTTCGATCAGCGTGGAGATCATATCGATCATACCCTGGATCTCATTGGTGGCAAGCGGATGTGTGGTGGCGGGCTTTACATTCATTGCCGCCATGTCCTTTTTGCACTCCTCAATATAGCGCTCGGAGATGACAGAAGCGTCTACGCCCTCCTCATTTGCCTTTTTGATGATCTTGTCATCCACATCGGTAAAATTCGATACATAGTTGACATCGTAACCCTTGTACTCCAGATAACGACGGAATGTATCAAAGACGATCATCGGTCTGGCATTTCCGATATGGATCAGGTTATATACAGTGGGTCCGCACACATACATGCTGACCTTTCCTTCCTCTAACGGTACGAATTCCTCTTTTTGTCTGCTCATCGTGTTAAAAATTTTCATTTTTCTATCCTCCTATCTCTGTTTCGTACAGCCGCTGCAGCCTGCACAGCCGGCCTCCGAAGCCGCTATGGGCGCACTCGCGTCAAACAGACCGGTCAGCGCACAGATTGCCTGAGAGCTGATCCCTTCTTCTCTGCCGGTAAAACCGAGACGCTCCTCTGTCGTCGCCTTGACATTGACCTGTGAAAGATCCAGGTGCAGTGTATCTGCGATATTCTCCCGCATTTTTTGGATGTGCGGTGCGATCTTCGGCTTCTGCGCGATCACTGTCGCATCGATATTTTCTACCGCATAGCCCTCCTGATTCAAAAGTTCGCCCACATGTGCAAGAAGCTGCAGACTGTCTGCCCCCTCATAGGTCGGGTCAGTGTCAGGAAAATGCTGACCGATATCTCCCAATGCCGCCGCTCCCAGCAGCGCGTCCATGATCGCATGCAGCAGCACATCCGCATCCGAATGTCCCAGCAGTCCCAACGTGTGCGGGATCTCCACACCGCCTAAAATGAGTTTTCGCCCTTCTACTAATCTATGCACATCGTATCCGATTCCTACTCTCATCTTTTCTCCTTATAATTGCCTGTAATGAGCCAGCACCATCATCGCGATCTGAAACGTCATCGCGTCATCAAACCGGCGGATATCCAGTCCCACGATCTTTTCAAAACGCTCCAGCCGGTACACCAGTGTATTCCTGTGTAAATAGAGTTGGCGCGCTGTCTCTGAAATATTCAGATTGTTTTCAAAAAACAGGCGGATCGTCACCTGCATTTCTTCATCAATGTCCTGATCCGGCAGTTTTTCGCCGAATACCTCGTGCAGAAACAGCTCACAAAGATCCTTCGGAAGCTCATAGATCAGGCGCGCGATGCCAAGCTTAGAGTATGCAACGACCTCACGCTGCTCCTGAAAAATACCGGCAATGCGCAGTGCCAGAGCTGCCTCCCGCTTTGCATCCATCAATTCAGCCAATGTTTCCTTCGGTGTGCTGTAGCCCACACGGGTTTTGATCATCAATTCAGAAAGCATCGTATCCATCGCGGAAAGTACGTCTTCCTCCGCCCGCTCCGCGCTTACGCCCTTCTCATATGCCTTGATAAGTACCAGATGCTTCTCATCCTCCAAAAACAGCAGATCCTGCCTGCCGTCTGCAAACAGGCTCGTCAGCATGCGCAGTGCACTTGTATCCTCCAACGGCTGTGCCAGCTCGAACAGATACAGGATGCGCGGTACATCTTTTAACTTCAGGCGCCCGGCCTGCTTATACAGGTCGCTTGCAGGAATATCTCCTGCCAGAAGCACTGCCGCAAATGCATTTTTATCGGTATCCTTTTTGATCGCATCAAAGAACAGCTGCAGTTCACTTGCCGCCATGCGCCCCGGCACAAGCACTGCAGGTGCATTTCCTTCCGCGATGAGCAGCATCCGCTCCTCTGCCGCACACACCGGAAATGATGTAAACCCTTCCACCGACGGTTCTTTCTCATCACTGGAAAACAGCTCCTCCAGCTGTTTTTCAGACAAGGCATCTTCCGTCAGCGTACCCTCCGCATATTCCTCCGATGACACATAGAGTGCAAAACGGAGCCCGGAGATTTCTGTCAGTTCTTTTAGAATCTGCTGCAATTTTTTATGCATAATCAAACACTCATTTCTGCAATGGTATCAATCAGCCGTCTGGTATCCTCCCATCCGAGGCAGGGATCTGTGATGGATTTTCCGTAGATCATATGGTCACAGATCGGCTGATTGCCCTCTTCCAGATAGCTCTCTATCATAAAACCCTTCACAAGCTTTTTCAATTCTTCATTGTGCCGACGGTTGTTCAGCACTTCCTTTGCTATACGGATCTGCTCCTTGTACTGCTTGTTGGAGTTGGAATGATTCGTATCCACGATCACCGCCGGATTTGCAAATTCCTGCTCACGGTATGCACTGAGCAGCTGCATCATATCCTCATAATGGTAGTTCGGATGGCACTCGCCTTTACTGTTCACGTAGCCACGCAGGATACAGTGCGCCAGCGGATTTCCGCTGGTGCTCACGTTATAGCCGCGGTAGATAAAGGACGTGGGATTCTGTGCCGCCCGGATCGCATTGAGCATCACGGACATATCGCCACTGGTGGGATTTTTCATTCCCACGGGAATATCCATACCGCTGGCAGTCAGACGATGCTGCTGGTTTTCCACAGAGCGGGCACCGATAGCCTCATAAGATAAAATATCATCGAGATAACTGCGGTTTTCAGGATAAAGCATCTCATCCGCTGCTGTCAGACCACTCTCGTTCATGGCACGGATATGCATCTTCCGGATCATCACAATACCCTTATAAAGATCCGGTGCCTGCATCGGATCGGGCTGATGAAGCATACCTTTGTATCCGGCTCCGGTGGTCCGAGGCTTGTTTGTATAAATTCGGGGGATCAGGATCAGACGCTCCTTCACCTCTTCGTTGATCTTTGCAAGACGGCTCACATACTCGCAGACAGAATCCTCATTGTCCGCAGAGCACGGTCCGATGATCACGATAAATTTGTCCGATTCGCCGGTAAATACCTTCTTGATTTCCGCATCACGCGCCTTTTTTAAAGCCGTAAGCTCCGGGGAAAGCGGATATTCCATTTTTAAGATCTCCGGCTCCGGCAGCCGGTTATGGATCGTCATTGACATGTTCTATCTCCTCATCATATCATTCTGCTGTTCTTCAGCGAGTTCTTCTTCTGTCATGTATTTTCGAAAGACTTTTTCGATCGCCAGATTGATAAATACCATCGCAATGGCAGGTACAAACCAGGAAAAAAGCGGCAATACCCAGCACACATACAGTGCCACTGCCAGCAGAACAAGCACGATCAATGAATATCCCGGGTTCGTGAATGCCATGATCGCTCCATTTTTCAGCGTTGTCTTGATATTATCCTCAAAGCGCGCCATATAGGCAAAAACATACATAAACCAGATCAGAACTATAGCTAAAAGACCGTAGAAGAAATATGCCATAACACCGATCTTCTCACCGGCCTTCAGATACTCGATACAAATGCTGATATCGAAATAAAAGATCACAAAGATAGCCAGGAAGATCAGCCAGGTTTTTGTTGCCTGCTTGAAATTCCCTTTAAAGGAAGCCCAATATTCTTTCCAGATTCCGCTGCGCTGATTGCGGATCACCTTGTGTGTCGTATAATAAAAGGCGGTTGTCGCCGCACCGATCGTAAAGATCGGAATGCATGTGAACAGCCACATAATGTTCAAAAGAATTGCGTCAACCGCAGAGTTGACCGATGACCACAGCTTATTATCTGCATTAAAAAATCCTGCCATAAAATTACCCCTTTCTTCGCTGCCTGTTTCTTTTGCAGTCCGATGCATGGCATGCATTCGTTTGGAATTGCTGCACATAATTCATATAAGTATATCACGTGACGCACGCGGGTGTCAAATTCTAGCAAAGTAATAGTTCATGAAAAAAAAGAAAAAAAACTGTTGACATTTCCCGATTCATTCTGTATACTTTGTTAAGTCGGGTCACGAAAGCGACTCACACATATGGGATCTTAGCTCAGCTGGGAGAGCATCTGCCTTACAAGCAGAGGGTCATAGGTTCGAGCCCTATAGGTCCCATACCTTAAAAATGGCGAGATGGCTCAACTGGCTAGAGCGTCCGGTTCATACCCGGGAGGTTGAGAGTTCAAGTCTCTCTCTCGCTACTTCATCCCTTGGAGATATTCCAAGGGATTTTTTTGTATAAAAATCGAAAGTGCACACCAGGTGTGCACTTTCTTCTTTACATTCTAAAAACTCTATGACTAACCCAGCAATTTCTGCACAAGCTTTACACAGCTTGCCGCGTCCGCGGAATATCCGTCCGCGCCGATCTCCTGTGCAAAGCTCTCCGTGATACAGGCACCTCCGATGATGATCTTGCTCTCACATCCCTTTTCCTTTGCCAGTTCCACCACATCCTTCATGCGCATCATCGTCGTTGTCATGAGGGCGGACAATCCGATGATCTGGGCATGTTCTTCTATGGCAGTTGTCACGATGGTCTCCGCCACCACATCCTTGCCGAGATCGATCACATTGTAACCATAATTTTTCAGCATGAGTACGACCAGATTTTTGCCGATATCATGAATATCGCCCTCAACCGTGGCGATCACGATCGTCGCTGTCTCACCGTTTTCATCTCCGCGGGCAAGCAACGGCTCCAGATGCTCAATGGCAGTCTGCATGGCACTGGCAGATGCGATGAGCTGAGGCAGGAAATAGATCTGCTTCTCGAATTTGTCGCCTACATCGTTGATCGCGGGGATCAGCTTTCCGCTGATGATATCACCGGGCTGTTCTCCTGCTGCCAGCGCTTCCTCCACTTTTGCCACGATGTGCTTCTTGTCACCCCTTAAGACACAGGAAAAGATCGCATCTGTTTCACCTTCGGATGCAGCTTCCTGCACTGCTGCTTTTTTCTTTACCGGCTGCACAGATGCTTCTTTTTCTGCGAGATGCTTCTCATACACCTGCATACGGCCGATGTAGCGGATGTCACTGTCCGGCTTGTGCAGCAGCATGTCTGACGCAAATGCCGCATTCATGAGCAGATCCTGAGACGGATTTGCGATTGCCATGGTCAGTCCCTGCTGGATCGCCATGGTGAGAAACGCCGTGTTGACAAAGGGACGGTTCGGCAATCCGAAAGAAATGTTGGAAAGCCCGCAGATGGTTGCCAGACCCAGCTCATTTCTGCAATAGTGGATCGTGTCAAAGCATTCCAGGGCCGCGTCGGGATTTGCTCCTACCGTGGCAGTCAGACCGTCCACCACGATATCTTCTTTTGTGAATCCCAGCGCATAGGCACGCTCCAAAATCGTGCGCACGATCCCGCGTTTTTCTTCCACAGTCGCGGGAATTCCTTCATCGGACAATGGAAGCAGAATAAACATGGCTCCGTACTTTGCCACGACCGGAAGCAGGCGATTGATCTTTTCACTTTCCAGTGACACGGAATTGATCAGAGCTCGTCCGGGATAGATCCGAAGTGCTGCCTCCAGTACCTCAACATTACTGGAATCAAAACAAAGCGGCAGACTGCTTGCCGTGGTCAGTTCCTCGATAGCTGCCAGCATCATCGCCTTTTCGTCAATACCGTTCATACCCATGTTTACATCGAGGATCGCAGCGCCATTTTCTTCCTGCTCTGCCGCCATCCGGCACACCAGATCCAGACTTCCTTCGCGAAGCTCTGCCTGCAATGCCTTTTTTCCGGTGGGGTTGATGCGCTCGCCCACCACAAGGAAGGAACCATCCAGATCAATTTCCAGCACGCTGCGCTCCGTGGCCAGCAGGCGCTTTTTCTCTGTAGAGATTTCCGGTGCCGGCATTCCCTTCACCACATCTGCCAATGCCTTGATATGTGCCGGTGTCGTTCCGCAGCAGCCTCCTACGATCGACGCGCCTGCCTCCACAAGCGCTGCGCCCGCTGTGGCGAACTCCTCCGATGTCATGCGATAGACAGTTACTCCGTCCTCCAGCTGCGGCAGTCCGGCATTGGGTTTTGCAAGTACCGGAATATTTGCAACCTCGCGCATCTGTTCCACTGCAGACACCATCTCCATCGGTCCTGTGGAGCAGTTCAGTCCGACTGCATCCGCACCAAGGCTCTGCAGCACGACCATCGCGGTCTTTGCATCCGTTCCGTAGAGCGTTCGTCCGTCTGATTCATAGGTCAGACTTGCCATCACAGGCAGATCGCACACTTCGCGGATCGCAATGAGTGCCGCACGTGTCTCCTGAAGACTCATCATGGTCTCCACCACAAACAGGTCCACACCGGCATCCGCCAGCACGCGTGCCTGTTCCTTATACACTTCCACCAATGTCTCAAAAGGCAGATCTCCGATGGGCGCCAGCTGTTTTCCGGTCATTGTAAGATCGCCGGCGACCAGTGCGCCGCTACCTGCGACCGCCTCTTTGGAAAGTGCCACCAGCGCACGGTTCATCTCCTCCAGACGATCCTCCAATCCGTATTCCTCCAGCTTGATGCGGCTGGCGGTAAATGTGGGCGCATACACGATATCCGTGCCAGCTTCCACATATGCCTTCTGCAGGTCGATCAGCGTCTGCGGATGCTCTAAGATCCACTGCTCCGGGCAGACTCCCGTCGGCATGCCGGCCTTCTGCAGGTTTGTGCCGGTCGCGCCGTCCAGCACGACGACACGGCTCTCTATCATCTCTCGAAATTGTTTTCTTGTCATGGTGGTCTCCTCTCTATACCGTGATTTACAGCCCTGCGATGATCTCGCCGATGAGATCCGCCCGGTTGAAGGGCGTCATGAAATAATATGCGTCTGCAATGTCGGAGAGCTTTCGGGTAAGATCCAGTGAGATCTCCACTGCGACAGCCTGCGCCGCCTCCCGCGACATGTCGGGGTCGTATTTTTCCAGGATCTCCTCCGGAATATTGATGCCCGCCATCTCATTGTGCAAAAACATGGCGTTCTTGTAGCTCACCAATGGCATGATGCCGCAGCAGATCTTCGCGCGCCCGCCCAGTGCCTCACGAATGTAAGCGATCCGCGCCACATCCTCATCCGAATAGATGGGCTGGGTCAGGAAATACTCACATCCGGCTTCCATCTTCTTCTCCATGCGGCGGATGATCGCGTCGGGGTTCGCGCCGTGATAGTTCAACGCACCTCCGAAATGCAGCGGATCATCTGCATAAAGCTCCTCATTCATATGCCCCACATACTCCATGAGACGGATCGAATTCATATCAAACACACCGGAGATCGTACCTCTGGCATCCCTCGCCACCGGATCTCCGGTCACGATCAGAAGCTGACGGATGTCATTCATATAATCGCCCATCAACATACCGCGCAAGCCGATGATATTTCGGTCACGGCAGGCAATATGCGGCATTACGGGAATCCCCACCTCGCGGATCAGTTTTGCTGCCAGTGCACCTGCATCCATGCGTGCCCGCGCCATCGGTGAATCGGACAACGTTAAAAGATCCGTTCCTGCCTTTGCCAGTTTTTCCGCTCCTGCCAGCACCTTTGTGATATCCCCGTTAAAGGGCGGATCCATCTCAACGATCACCGGCTTTTTCCCGGTGGCAAGCTTGTCCAGAAAGTTATTTGCTACCGGCTGATCTTCCGGTGTCCGCTGCGTCATCTGTATCGTTGCATGGGGTGAAGGAGCGACGATCTGCTTATCCCCGCGCTCTACACTTTCCAGCGCCTGCGCCAGATCTCTGATATAACCCGGTGTCGTACCGCAGCAGCCACCAATAATGTCCACGCCAAGCGCTGCGATCTCCACACTCTTTTTTACAAAATATTGCTCATTTTCCGTATAGATCGTTCTGCCGCGCAGGGAAAGCGGATAGCCCGCATTCGGAAGCGCACTCAAAAATTTATGGCAGTAAGGCGGCTGTGCCTGTAAAAGCTGTAACAGGTGTCCTGCCTCCACACCGCAGTTATATCCGTAAGCGTCGATGGAAGCCGCATCCTCTCCCGCCATACTCTCATTGATACGGCGCACAGAAAGGCCGGCTCTCGTGTAACCGCTCTTATCAAAGGTAAACTGCACAAGCACAAAGGCATCCGCGCAGCGTTCCTTCACATAATCCGCCAGCTGTTTCACATATTTGTCATCCCGCTGGGATTCAAAGACAAATACACTCGCACCGCTCTCCAAAAATACATCACACATCTGTGTGTAGTCATCCAATACCTCCGATGTACTCTGCTCCTCCAGTTCACCGATCGGTCCGAAATCCGCGGCAATAAAAATGTCTTCCATGCATCCGGTTGTCTCACGAAACTTTTTCACTGCTGATTCTGCAATTGCATAACCCTCCCGCAGTCCATCCAGTCGTTGCTGGCGATCCGGAAAAAAGACCGGATTCGTTGCAAAGGTATTTGTTCTCAGCAGTCTGGCACCGGCCTGCAGGTATTCCAAATGTATCTCGCGGATACGCTCCGGATGCAGCAGGTTTTCCTCTTCGGGAAAAGCGGCCGCATCCCCGTATTTTTTCTCGTAATACGTACCCATTGCGCCGTCTGTGATCAGACGGCGCTCACGCAGATATTTCTTTAAGTTCATAATTTCTCCTTACATACGCAGCTGCTTCCACATGTCCGCAGCTACGATCATTCGTTTTATTTTACCCTTTCTTCAGTGTTTTTACAAGCCGTTTTAACGTCCGCAGCGTATATTGCAGCTCAGCGGCGCTCGTATCCCGCCCAAGCGTCATGCGGATACATGCATACGCCTGCGCGTCAGAAAGTCCTACTGCTTTGAGCACATGTGACGGTTCCGCGGATGCACTGTTGCATGCGCTTCCCGCAGATACACAGATTCCTTCCTCATCCAGCAGCAGCACCAGATTGGAAGCTTCGATGCCCTGAAAACAGATGTTGAGATTGCCCGGCAGACGATGATCAAAGCTGCCTACCAGATATGCCCCCGGTATCTCCGTGCAGATGTGATGGATCATACGGTCCCGCAGATACCGCTCTCTGGAAGCAGTCTCCTCCATGCGCTGGAAGCTCAGCTCGGCTGCCTTTGCCATTCCGACGATCCCCGGCACATTTTCCGTTCCGGCGCGTCTTCCGCTCTCCTGCGCACCACCGTGGATCATGCTTTCCGTGCGCAGACCCTGCTTCATATAAAGGAAACCGCACCCCTTCGGTCCATAGAATTTGTGACTGCTGGCACTGAGCATATCTACATTCCAGCCCGCCACATCAATGGGGATCTGCCCGTATGCCTGCACTGCATCCGTATGAAACAGCACCCCTTTGCGCTTCGCGATCTCACCGATCGCTTTCATATCCTGGATCGTTCCGATCTCGTTATTTGCACACATGATGGAGATCAGCACCGTGTCCGGGCGGATAGCGTGCTCCAGCTGTTCCAAAGAGATGCGTCCGTCCCGGTCCACAGAAAGCTCCGTTACCTCAAAACCTCTTTTTCTCAAATATTCACATGTATTTCCGATCGCATGATGCTCGATCTTTGTCGTGATCATATGCCTTCCAAAACCGCTGTACGCCTCCATCGTAGCTTTCAGTGCCCAGTTATCGCTCTCCGTACCGCCGGATGTAAAATAGATTTCAGACGGCTGTACATGCAGTGTATCCGCGATCGTGCGTCTGGCATCCTCCACTGCTTTTTTGCTCTTTTGCCCGAATTCATAGGGCGTAGAAGCGTTCCCGTAACGCCTGTCATAATAAGGTTCCATGGCCGCGCGCGCCTCCGGTGCCGTGGGCGTGGTGGCTGCATGATCCAGATATATCAAAAACAGTTTCCCCCTTCCGATCTGCCTGTCGTCACCATTCTGCCGGCCTGCCAGTTCTAAGCCCGCCACCCTTTTCATACATTAGAAAGAATCTATCATTTACAGGCAGCGCACCCCACATGAACATTAATAAATGGAAAAATCACCCACTTTTTACCGGAACGATCATTCTGACCGTAACCGGGCTCGCCAGCAGAGTCATTGGTTTTTTATATAGGATATTCCTCTCCCATACGATCGGTGCAGCCGGACTTGGTATCTATCAGCTGGTTTTTCCGATCCTTGCCCTGTGCCTGGCGCTCTGCACCGGTGGTATCCAGACCGCCATTTCAAAATTCACCGCAGAGTATGACGGATTGACACCGCTGGGCTGTGGGATCTGCATCTGCATGGTACTCTCCGGGGGATGTACCTTTGTCTTATACCGCTATGCGCCGTGGCTGGCTGAACATATCGTCTCCGAACCCTCCTGCGCGCCTCTGCTGCGCATCATCAGCTTTTCCCTGCCCTTTGCCTGTCTGCACGCCTGCTTTAACGGCTATTATTACGGAAAAAATAAGACCGCGATCCCCGCACTTTCCCAGCTCTTTGAGCAGGTTGTCCGGGTATTCTCGGTCTATCTGTTTTATCTGATCCAAAAGGAAAAAGCTACGGCCATGACACCGGCACTTGCCATGTGGGGAACCGTGTGCGGCGAAGCTGCCGCCGCTCTGTTTTGCATCACCACGTTTCAGTTCCGGCACATCCGGCTCTCCCTCCCTGTCACGAAACGGTTGATCTGTTTTGCCGCGCCGCTCACCGGCAGCCGCGTGATCCTCAATCTATTCTCCAGTGCAGAAGCCATCCTGATCCCCTCCGCGCTGACTGCCTTCGGCTACAACCGCAATGACGCACTCTCCGTCTTCGGAACGCTGACCGGCATGGCAATGCCTGTGATCATGCTGCCCACGGTTCTGACCGGCTCTCTGTCTGTCCTGCTCCTGCCGGCTATATCCGAAGCTGCCGTCAAAGACGATCGCAGACAGATCGCCCAGACCATCCGGCACACGGTGGAACTCTGCGTGATCCTGGGTCTTGGCTGTACACTTGCATTTATACTCTTTGGGCATTTTGTGGGCAGTTTTCTGTTTGGAAGTGAGCTGGCAGGCTCCTACATTGTCAGCCTCGGCTTTATGTGCCCGTTTTTGTTTCTGGCAGGAACACTCGGCAGCATTCTGCACGGGCTGGATATGACATTTTATACATTTCTTTTGAACATGCTGGGCTGCGGCATACGGCTCTTTGCCATCTATGTTCTGGTTCCGCAGTTCGGGCTGTACGTCTATCTGTGGAGCATGCTGCTCAGCCAGATCGTTCAGGCCGCTGCCTATCTGTGGATCCTGGTACGTTCCGCAGCATGAGGAAGGCGCCGAGATTTCCTCTCCGCCCGCCTGTAAACCGATGTGAAAACAGATTGTGCGGATTGCAGCAGGTGCACAGATCAGTGATCTGCAAATGCTCCGGGAGGACGCCTGCAGAAAGCAGTACCCGTCGATTTGCCTCCCACAGATTCAGCTGATATTTATCCCCGGACGTATGGTATAGCAGTTCTCTGCCCGCCTCCGGAAATGCTGCCGCAAACTGTTCTGCCACATCACCGCTCACCTCGTAGCAGCTCTGGCAGATACTCGGTCCAATGGCACACAACACTTCCTGCGGCCGGCTGCCAAAGGCATCCGCCATTGCCTGAAGCGTCACCTCCGCCATACGGGATATGGTACCGCGCCAGCCGGAATGGGACAATCCGATCGCACGGTGCACCGGATCCACAAAATAGAGCGGCACACAGTCCGCATAAAAGGTGCCGAGCAAAAGGCCCGGCTCGTCTGTGATCAGTCCATCCACATCCGTCCACGGCAAAGGTCTTGTCACACCTGCTCCTCCATCTGTGGCAGATACTCTTCGCACATTTGTCGTATGCGTCTGCATGGAACAGACGACCTGTTCCGGTAACACGCCGAAAGCTTCCGCCACACGGCAGAAATTTTCCCGCACAGCCGCCTCATCATCACCTCTCGTAAAGCTCAGATTCAGGCTGCTCCACTCACCGTCACTCACGCCGCCCGCGCGGGTCGTAAAGCCGTGTGCGATGCACGCACACTGTGTGAGCATCGGAAACTGCAAAAGCGGCAGTTCTTCTCCCGACGAGAGCTGCACACGCTTTTCCTGCAGCACCGGCTCTTTGTTTCTTTTATCATCCCATGTACGCTTCCACGGGATCAGTTCATATCTATTTCCCATATTTACTCCCAGGATCAGTTATTTCCATCCGTTTACACACGACTGTATTCATCACATGTTAGCCGCAAAAATCAAAGGCGTTCTGATACAGCGTGACCGAGAGATCTTTCTCTCCCAAAACTGCCGCCACATCAAAACGCACCGGTGTCGTCTCTCCATAGCCGAAACGCCGCAGATAATAGAGCGCCACGCGGGAGATCACCCGCTGCTTGCGCACATCCACTGCCTCCTCCGGCAGTCCGCTTGCACCGCGGCTGCGGTATTTGACCTCGATAAAAACAAGGTATCCGCCCTCACGTGCCACAATGTCGATCTCTCCGCTGCGGCAGCGGAAATTGCGCTCCAATATGATATAACCGTGCGCTTCCAGCCATTCGCAGACAAAGGCTTCCTTGTCTGCACCGATCTGTCTTTTGTTTATTTTCTGCAAATTATCCCCCTGATCTTACGCACAAGCTCTGAAGGATTCCGGATCGTCATCCTACCTGCCAAGCTTTGCCCGTATCTTATCCATATCATTGACAAAAACCAGGATCTCCGCCACCACCTCATACAGCTCCGGCGGGATCATGTCGCCGATCTCCAGCCGCGAGAGCGTATCCGCCAGCTTGCCATCCTTGTAGGTCGGCACATCCGCCTCTTTTGCAGTCTCAATAATCCGCTCCGCCACAACACCTTTTCCGGTTGCAAGGATCTTCGGCGCTGCATCTCCCGGCATATAAGCAAGTGCAACCGCTGTTTTTGCCTTTTCACCTGTCTGTTTTTTGAACTGATCAGCCATATCCTGCTCCCTTCCTATATGTGTAATTTTCCGCCCCTGTTATTTATGCCCTCACATCAAAGGAATATCTGTGCACGACGCCGGCGTTTCCGGCACCCGGCAGATCCTTTTTCAGAAAATCCTCCACAAAATCAACTTTCTTCGACTCATTGCTCACAGTGATGGTTGTATTGTATCCCAATGCCGTCAGCTTTGCGTCGAGGATCGGCAGATATTTCTGCACCAGTTCAAAACTCGCATCATCCGCAAAGGAGAAATTCGTATCGACTGCTTTCCCCTTCATCTTTACAAAGACATCCGTAGAACCGAGATGCTCCATGTCCAGATGTAAAAATGCGGACAACTCTCCGTTTTCCTCACGCGGCTTGCGCTTATTTGTATAAACATACAGATCTCCGTTTGCATTTTGTCCATTCAGTTTTAACGGGATCTGCACATAATTGTAGATCTGATTGACCTCATTCATAAACTCCACATTACCGCGGATCTGCTCTGTGCTGCGCGCCAGCGGTGACTGTTCGTTTCCTGTCGCCTTCAGCACCTTGTCGATCTGCTCCATCTGACGGTTCAGACGCTCGTAGAGTTCAGAGATCTTGTCCTTTGTCTTCAGATCCTGCGGCTGTATGAGCCACTGCTCCTCCATCACATGATTTAAGAGGTTCCGATACCCTTTCTGGGAAAATAATTCCTTCACGTCGTCCGGTTCAAGGCTGTCCTGCTGAAGCACCAGCTCATGATCGATAAATTCCAGCAGCTGTCTGGCTGTCAGATTACGGTTCAAAGCACCATCCTCGTCAAAAACAGCCTCATTTTCCGCCAGATTCCCGATCATCCGCAGCACATCGGAAAATTCCTCCTCCGACTGTGTATCAAGGATCGCTCCGATCTGATCGGGCATATAAGCGTTCGTCTGCGGCTGTTGTACAGCCGTCTCATCCCCTGCGATCTCTGACAAAAAAATGCCCGTACTTTCACCGGTCTCCACCGCATCTAGCGGCGGCAGCTGGGTGGACTGTACCTCTGCACCGTTTTTGATGATCGTCGCCGGCAGATCCTCCGTCTGCCCCTGTGCCGGTATAACGGGCTCCGGCTCCAGTCCTTCAGTCAGTATTCCGAGAAGCTCCGTGTTCATCTGTA
Organism: uncultured bacterium; assembly: GCA_945828315.1. Taxonomy (GTDB): domain Bacteria; phylum Bacillota; class Clostridia; order Lachnospirales; family Lachnospiraceae; genus W0P33-017. The sequence continues at coordinate 28,322 of CALZQA010000001.1, forward strand.
CCAGATGCGGCACATCAGCCGTCTGCGTTTCCAGAAACTGCGGCAGCTGCTCCATAAAATCATTCATCTGCCCCAACAGCATATGGGTATCATTCTGATAGTTTTCAAACTGAGCCGCAAGCTGCGGAGTGACCGGGATCTCCAGCCGCGTCATCTGCACGATGGTATTCACGTTGACGGAGTCATTTGCCGCCACAGCGCGGTGCATATCCAGCAGTGCCTCCGCGTGGATCGGCATCTGCTCTTTCATCATGGAGTTTACCATCTCCAGATTCCGCTCATTTGCCGGCAGACCGGCTGCGTCAAGTGCGCGCATCAATGTCGGATTCGCAGTCCCGCCGCCCATGTAGGGACGGATGGATACCGTGCCTCCCTCATTTGCCTTGACCTGAAAAAACATAGACTGCCCCTGAACAAGCTTTGGCGCATGACTATCCAGTCTGGCATGGATGTTTTGTCCGTTTTCCAGACTGAGGATCACATTTGCACCTTTCACATAAGATACATTTCCTTCAAAAATGCTGCCCGGGGCAAGCTCTTTGATAGAGGCTGTCAGGCTGGATACCGCTGTAGAAGGCACCGGTGTTCCAACCGCCTGTCCGGCATTTTTATTGTATTGTCCGACATAGGAAATCTGCATATTTCTTACCTCGTATTTAACATAGACTGTTCAGAGCCATTCGCAAGATCACTGCTGTACAAAATTCTTTATAAACGACTGCCGGTGGATTGGCGTCGCTCCCAGTTCCTTCAATGCCGCAATATGTGCTGCAGAGCCATAGCCCTTATTTTCTGCAAATGCATAACCGGGATACTCACGGTCATAGGCGACCATCATCCGGTCCCTCGTCACTTTGGCAACAATGCTGGCGGCACCGATGGAAATACTCTTCGCATCACCTTTGATGATCGGCACCTGCTGGATATCCACCTGCGGGATCGTCACTGCATCGTTTAATAATATATCGGGCTTCACTCCCAGATTGTTGATAGCCTCCCGCATGGCTTCATAGGTTGCCTGCAGAATATTGATCTCATCGATCCGCTGCGGCGATGCCTGTCCCAGTCCGACCGCGATCGCCTGCTCCATAATGACATCGTAGAGCTCCTCCCTCTTTGCGGCGGAGAGCTTTTTGGAATCGTTGATATACAGGATCTCACAGTTTTTTGGCAGGATCACTGCTCCCGCTACAACAGGACCCGCCAGCGGTCCTCTGCCCACTTCATCGATCCCGCAGATCAATGCCGCATCCGGATATTTTCGCTCATACTCCTGCAGCGCATAGATCCGCTTTTTTTCCGCCTCCAGCTTTTGCAATCGTTTTTTCGCCTGCTCCACCAGCTTCTGAACCCCTGTCCGGGTATCCGGCTCATATTCCTCAATAAAAAAAGGCAGAGAGGTGTCCTCTGCTGCCTGTAATTCTTCTTTGATCTGTCCGATCTTTTTCTCTGTCGTCATACACATTCCCTCATCTCTATTTGATCAATCCGAAATTCGGTCTGAGCCGTAGCCACACATTTCCCCTGATCTGACTCTTTGAGACCGCTGCCACATCCGGATCACGGCTGTCGCTGCTGTTATTCCGGTTATCTCCCAGCACAAAATACTCGTCCCTGCCAAGCGTGATCCCGTCCTCTGCAATGCCGGGGTCTTCTATCACTTCTTTACCGTAATCCTCCTCCAGCAGTTCCTCATTGATAAAGATCTGTCCGTCCCCATCAATGCGCACGGTCTCACCCGGCAGACCGATCACCCGCTTGATATAGTCGGTATCGGTATCATAGGCATACTTAAACACAACAACATCAAACCGGTCAAGAGTTCTGACCCGGTAGGTAAATTTATTGATCAGCACACGATCCTGATCCTGCAATGTATCATTCATGGACGGACCGTCAACCTCTACCTGCCCCACAACAAAATGTCCCAGCAGAAACGCCATTCCGAAGATCAACAGTATATAAAGGGCGAGTCCCAGCAGACTCTTTGCCATATTTTTCATGCGTCATACTCCTCCGGCTTTTCCAGTGTTATGCGTCCGATCGTGCCGGAACGAAACTCGTCAAGAATCAACGCAGCCGCCTTGGAGAGATCCGGCTCCCCACCCTTTTTGATGCAAGCGCGGTTTTCTGCGATCCCTTCCAGCACCTTGATCGGATCTTCGCAAACATCCAGCGAATATCTCTCACACAATGCATCTGCATAATCCTTCTGCAGATATTTGATCAGTTCCAGACTCATCTCATCAATGTTTAAGATTTCATCTTTGATGGAACCGATCAGCGCCAGCTTCAGTCCCACACTCTGGTCCTCAAATTTCGGCCAGAGAATGCCGGGGGTATCCAAAAGCTCTACGCTCTTATTCAGCCTGATCCACTGCTTTCCTTTTGTGACACCGGGCTTATTTCCGGTCTTTGCGCACGCTCTGCCGGCAAAGGAATTGATAAAGGTGGATTTTCCCACATTCGGAATGCCGACCACCATTGCACGCACCGGACGGTTTTTGATGCCGCGGCGTCTGTCACGCTCAATCTTCTCCTTGCAGGCATCGAGGATCACATTGTTTACCGGTTTCATCTGGGCCTTGCTGCGGGCGTCCATGCGCACCACAAAATAACCCTTTTTCTCAAAAAATGCCATCCACGCCTGATTCTGCCTTTCATCTGCCAGATCCGCCTTGTTCAGCAGGATCAGCCGTGCCTTATTTTTTCCAAGCTCATCGATATCGGGATTACGACTGCTCATGGGAATGCGCGCATCCACCAGCTCGATTACGAGATCTACCAGCTTGATATCTTCCTGCATCTGTCGTTTTGCCTTGGTCATATGACCGGGATACCATTGAAACTGCATGTCTTTCTCCTCATCTATTCTATAAAACCTGCATCGGAAAACGGCAACAGCTTAAACCATACCTTTCCGATGATGTAATCTGATTTCACATTTCCGATATTGGCAAAGCGGCTGTCCTCACTGCCACCGGGATTATCACCCATCACAAAACATTCATCTGCCTCCAGCGTGATCTTTTCAGCTGCCACACCCGGATCAGAGATCGTACCGGAAAAATGCACATTCTCTGAAGGTTTTCCGTTAACATAGATCACACCGTCGATGATCTGAACTGTATCACCGCCTGCAGCGATCACACGTTTAATATAGTAGTGCGACTTTTCATTGCCGTTGGGCAAAAAGACGATGACATCACCGATCTTCGGCTTGCTGACCTTATAGATGAAACGATTGATCAATACCTGATCGCCATCCTGAAGCTGATCGCTCATGGACTGTCCAACCACGGTCGTACGCACACCCACAAAATAGACGCACACGCCTGCGATCGCCACCGTGATCGCGATCTCCAGGATCCATATTGCGATTTCCCGGAGCAGCGGAATATTCAGCTTCCGCTTCTTTTTTCTGAAATTCAACCCTTTGCTGCGTCGTGCCATGACCTGCCTCCTAATCGCATGATCTATTCAGACCCCATGTGCCTGAATAGATCATATCACAAAATAAAGAAAGGGACAAATACCTTTGTACTTGTCCCTCCACTTTTTACACAGTTTTTATTTAACCAGCTCTTTTACCTTAGCTGCCTTACCTACACGACCGCGTAAGTAGTTCAGTTTCGCACGGCGTACCTTACCGCGACGGACAACCTCGATCTTCTCTACGTTGGGAGAATGTAAAGGCCAGGTCTTCTCAACACCAACACCGTTAGATAACTTTCTGACTGTGAAAGTCTCACGGCTGCTGCTGCCCTGTCTCTTTAATACGGTTCCCTCGAATACCTGGATACGCTCACGGTTTCCCTCGATGATCTTTCCGTAAACCTTTACGGTATCACCTACGTTGAACTCAGGGATCTGCTCTTTCATCTGAGCTGACTCAATGTTCTTGATGATTTCTGTGTTATTCATTTTTGTGACCTCCTATTATTTTGATGTTCTTAGAACGCGTCGCTGTCTTCTCAGTTTTTCTGACACGACTTTCCATCCCAGAGGACCATCGCCTTTTTTCACAACAGATTGATTTTATCAGATTGTGCTATTGTTTGCAAGTAGTTTTTTCGCATTTTTGCACTTCTTTTACCGCTTTTTATGTGTTTTCCCGCTCGTTTTCATTATCTTCGTGTGTCATCATACCCTTTTTCAAATTGCTCACAATATTCCTCGTATGTCATAGACATCACCACCTTCTGGTATGATTATACCACGATCCGATGAAAAGAGATGTCGTTTTTTGTAGATAAATAAATTTTCTAATTTTCTCGACGCACGAGCAATGCCTGTTCCTTTTCCGTCAGTTGCGCCTTCTTCAACAGATCCGGTCGGCGCTCGGCAGTGCGCAGGATGGATTGCTCTCTGCGCCACGCATCCACTTTGGCATGGTCTCCGGAAAGAAGGATCGCGGGTACTTTTTTGCCGTTCCACTCCTCCGGGCGGGAATACTGGGGATATTCCAGCAGATTGCCTTCCAAAGATTCCGTGCTGCCGGACTCGTCATTCGTGAGCACACCCGGCACCATGCGACTGATCGCATCCACCATGACCATCGCCGGGAGCTCGCCTCCGGTGAGCACATAATCCCCGATGGAAACATAGTCCGTCACGATCTCCTCCAGCACGCGCTCATCAATGCCCTCATAATGTCCGCAAAGCAGGATCAGATCTTTTTCCAGTGCCAGCTCCTTTGCCTGCGGCTGGGAAAATATTCCGCCCTGCGGGGTCAGATAAACCGTGCGCGGCTTATAGCCGATACGCTCCACCACAGAGCGCCACGCGTCATACACCGGCTGCGCCTGCATGACCATGCCCGCGCCTCCGCCGTAAGGATAGTCGTCTACTTTTTTATGCTTGTCCAGTGTATAGTCGCGGATATTGATGCAGTTGATCGTCACCAGCCCTTTGTCCGCAGCACGACCGATAATACTTGTATTCAGACCCTCTGCCACCATATCCGGAAATAATGTCAATATATGAAAATTCATGGTATCGTCCTTTTTATCTCACAGCCAACGCTTTGCGCGACGTTGCATAGCTCCCTCTATTTATTCAGATCACGTAATCCCGGCAACAGATGAAGGATCACATATCCTTCCTCCACGTTGACCTCCTGCACGCAGTCATGGATCGCAGGCACCAGAAGTTCCTCCCCGTCTGCACCCTTGATCACATAAACATCATTTGCGCCCGTAGTGAGCACGTCAGTCAGTGTGCCAAGTTCCTCGCCCTCATCACTTTTTGCAGTCAGACCGATGAGATCCGCCACAAAATACTCGTCCTCTTCCAATTCCACAGCATTTTCCCGGGTCACATAGAGGTTGCATTTTTTGTACTGCTCGATATCGTTGATATTGTCGTAATGCTTGAATTTAACGATGACCAGATTCTTAAAATAGCGGACGCGCTCCACCTCGAGGTGAAGATATTTTCCCTCTTTCGTAAGCAGTTCCACTTCCTCCAGATCATCGTAGCGTGACGGGTCATCCGTGGTGGGAAAAACCTTAACCTCTCCGCGCAGTCCATGTGTATCTAAAATTGCGCCGACCTGCAATAAATTGTCCATATTGTTTTCCTTTCCGAAAAGAAAACGCATACTCATCAGAAGTATGCGTTTCATGGCTACTGCATGATATCCACAATAACCTTCTTTTCACTTTTTGAGGCTGCCGCCTTCACAACAGAACGGATTGCTTTCGCAATACGACCCTGTTTACCGATTACCTTACCCATGTCGGACTGTGCAACACGCAGCTCAACAACGATGGATTTATCGGTTTCTGTCTCAGTGACTGTGACCTGATCCGGGTAATCGACCAAGGCTTTTGCGATGACTTCCACTAATTCCTTCATAGGTCTACCTCACTTATTTCTCGATACCAGCTAACTTGAAAATCTTTGCAACAGTCTCGGTAGGCTGAGCGCCGTTTGCTAACCACTTCTTAGCTGCCTCTGCATCTACGTGATACTCACTGGGGTCCTTGGTAGGATCATAAGTTCCGATCTCATCGATGCTCTGACCGTTACGAGCGGTTCTTGAATCTGCAACAACGATTCTATAGAAAGGAGCCTTCTTCTGTCCTAATCTCTTTAATCTGATCTTTACTGCCATTTCGTTTCACCTCCTTGAAATTTTTCCTTTTATCTATGGTTAAAACGGGAACTTAAATCTTCCCATTTTACCGCCTCTGCCCTTCATCATGCCCGGCATCTGCTTCATCATCTTGCGCGCCTGCTCAAACTGCTTGACCAGACGATTGACTTCTGAGATATCCACACCGGCGCCGTTTGCGATCCGGCGTTTTCTGCTGGGGGTTAACACATTCGGGTTTGCCCGCTCCTGGGGCGTCATGGAATAGATGATCGCCTCGATGCGCGCCATCTTTTTTTCATCCATGGCATTCTCGATCTCTGCCATCTGGGCACCGCCCACGCCCGGCATCATGCCAAGCACTTTGGAGAGACCTCCCATTTTTTTCATCTGGTTCATGGACTCCAGATAATCATCAAAGGAGAATTCCGCTTTTTTCAGGCGCTGCTCCATCTCCTTTGCCTTGTCATCATCAAACTGCTCCTGTGCCTTCTCGATGAGTGTGAGCACATCGCCCATACCCAGGATTCTGGATGCCATACGGTCGGGATAAAACTGCTCCAGATCGGAAAGTTTCTCACCCATGCCGACATAAAGGATCGGTTTTCCGGTCACTGCCCGGATGGAAAGCGCCGCACCACCTCTGGTGTCACCGTCCAGCTTTGTCAGGATCACACCATCAAGGCCGATCGTCTCGTCAAAGGTCTTTGCCACGTTGACCGCGTCCTGACCGGTCATCGCATCCACAACGAGGATCGTCTGTGCCACGTCCACATGCTCCTTGATGGAGACAAGCTCTGCCATCATGTCCTCATCCACGTGAAGACGTCCGGCTGTATCTAAGATGACGATATTAAAGTCATTCTTATGCGCATGCTCGATCGCTGCCTTTGCAATGTCCACCGGAGAGTTTTTATCTCCCATGGAAAAGACTTCCACGCCCTGCTTCTCACCGTTGATCTGCAGCTGTTCAATGGCTGCCGGACGGTACACATCGCAGGCAACCAGCAGCGGTTTTTTGCCCTTCTGCTTGAACTTTCCTGCCAGCTTTGCAGTGGTCGTCGTCTTACCGGCTCCCTGAAGACCTGCCATCATGATGACTGTGATCTCCTTGCCGGGGCGAAGCGCGATCTCCGTCGTCTCGGAACCCATCAGTGCGGTCATCTCCTCATTTACGATCTTGATGACCATCTGTCCCGGGTTCAGTCCGTTCATCACGTCGGAGCCGATTGCCCGCTCCTGCACGGTTTTCGTGAACTGCTTAACGACTTTAAAATTAACATCTGCCTCCAGAAGCGCCATCTTGACTTCCTTTAAGGCGACCTTTACGTCCTCCTCCGTCAAGCGGCCTTTGCTGCGCAGATTCTTGAACACATTTTGAAGTTTTTCTGATAAACCGTCAAATGCCATACGTTATAATTCCTTTATGATCTCGCCGGAGATCTGTTTGATCTCCGTAAGCAACCGTTCCTCATGACTCTGCTCGTACGCTTCCGCTCTCTCCCGGATACTCACTGCCTTTTCGCGAAGCTCCAGAAAGCGCTCCATGAGATGCAGCTTGTTCTCGTACTCCTCCAGCTTTTTGGTGGAGCGCTTGACGAGATCAAACACTGCCTGTCTGGAAATATCCTGTTCCTCTGCGATCTCTCCGAGGGACAGATCATCAAACACAAAAGCTTCGAAGATCTTTTGCTGATGCTCATTTAAAAGCTCACCGTAAAAGTCATACAGGTAGGTCTGTCTTACTTTCGGTTCCATTTCTGATGCCATAAGTTTTACACCTTTTCTCTCAAACCTTAGCTATCATACTACAAGAAAAAAGAGGTGTCAAGCATTTTTTCTTGTCACCTCTGAAATCTTTCGGCACAAAAAGAGCCCTTCGCATCCTGCAAAGAGCCCTCTATCTGATTTATATGCAAATTTATCCTTTGACAGCACCCGTCATACCTTCCACAAAGCTTCTCTGTAATGCGAAGAACACAATAACCGTAGGCAGGGTGGAGATCAATACCGCCAGCATCAACTGGCCGTAATCGATATAATGACCGGAAGTCATGTTTGCGACCAGCATCGGGAATGTCTGTGTCGTATCGTCCGACATAATGAGCTTTGCCCACATGTAATTGTTCCACGCATTCATGAATGTGATCGTCATGCCCGCCGCATAGGTCGCTTTCATGGTCGGCACATACATTTTGAAAAAGATTCCAAGTTCATTTTCTCCATCAATACGCGCAGCCTCCACGATTTCCATCGGAAATGCCCGACTGTTCTGACGAAACAGCATGATCAAAAATACGGATGAGATCGATGGCAAAATAAAACCAAGCGTTGTATCCAGAAGATGCAATTTGGAATACATTTGATACAGCGGGATCATTGTCGCCGTAAAAGGGATCATCATCGTCAGCATCAATCCCGCAAACACATGATCCTTATGCTTGTCATGATAGATCTCAAAACCGTAGCCCGCAATGGATGACACAACCAGTGATACAAATGTTGTGACAACCGAATATTTCACGGAATTCAACAGTGCAGGACCGATGGCATACGTAGAAACCAGCGTTTTCCAGTTTTCCAGAAGATATCCTCCCGGTACCAATGTGCCTCGCAGAATATCCACACTCTTATTTGTAGCCGCCACGATCACCCAGAACAGCGGGAATACGCAAAACAGGGATATCATTGACAAAAGTATATTTTTCGGTGCACGCCTCAGCAATCTTTTTGCTGTCTTATTCACGCTTATCACCTACCTTCATCTGAACAAATGTAATGATCGCCGCCATCAACAGGATCAGCATACCCATCGCGCATGAATATCCGAAATTCGGAACATTAACAAAGGATGTATTGTATACATAATGTGCCAATGACATAGATGAAAATCCCGGTCCTCCATTTGTAAGGTTGACAGACTCATCATATACCTGCAACGCACTGTTGATCGCCATGACCGTCGTAAAGAGAATCATCGGCTTTAACATCGGTAATGTGATCCGCCAGAAGCTCTGCCACTTATTTGCCCCATCGATCTTTGCCGCCTCGTACATGGACGCATCTATGTTCTGCAGCCCCGCGAGGAAGAAGATCATCTGGTAACCCAGCCAGCGCCAGATTCTCATAATAATGATAATAATCCTGGCACTGGTCGGATGCCCCAGAAAATTATAGGGAGTATCTAATATGCCCATGCCTACGAGAACCGTATTTACAAAACCATCCATCGCAAACAATGAGCGGAAAATAACTGCCGAAGCAACGAGCGATACTGCTGCCGGAAGGAAAATACAGGTTCTGTAGATTCCCTTCAACTTCAGCATCTGATCATTTAAAAGTACCGCCAGTATGATACCCAGAATGATCATGATAGGTACGGAGAAGACCATATACTCGAAAGTGGTTATAATCGTCTGCTTAAAAGTGGGATCCTGCAGCATCCTCACATAATTGGATAAGCCTGCCCATGTCAGATTGCTCCCACGCCCGGTCTGCAAAGACAGCAGAAATGCCTTTACCAGGGGAATGATACTTAATACAATCAGAAGCACGACTGCCGGTGTCACAAACACCCATCCGGTCATGTTCTGCCGCATTTTCACACTTGCCTTTTTCACCGAAAATCCTCCTTACTGCTGGCTCATCTCAAAGGTGAGTGTATCCTGCGCCGCACTGAGCGCACTATCCATATCCGTTCCGGAATAGATGATCTCTGTCACTGCATTTGCCACATCCATCATGGCATTCTGGAAATATGTACCCACATAACATTCCGGTACATTTCCTGAATATGCAGTGATCATTGCAAACACCGGCTGCTCACTGAAAAATTCATCCGGCACGGTATACTTTTCACCATTAGAAGCAGGAAGCCAGGTGGAAATCGCACCTGTTGATAAAATCTCATCATAAAGCGCGGTACTGCCTCCAAATGTGGATTTAAAGAAATCTACGGCTAATTCAGGATTTTCACAACTGGTCGTAATCGCCCAGCTGGATCCGCCCTGGCTGGAATAATTCGTTGCACCCTCGATGCCGTCCAGACTCGGAAGGTTTGTGATCTGCCACTTTCCACTCTGATCCTCCGCGGAACGGATAGATGACATGATCCAGCATCCGTTCATCGCTCCTGCGATACGTCCGGTATTCATACCTCCGATGTAAGTATCCCATCCGGTCTCTTCTGTATAAACACCGGCCTCTACCATCTCTGTATAAAGCTCGATCGTCTTTTTCAGCACGGCATTGTCAGTCAGATTTGCTGTTCCATCCTCGTTAAAGAAAGAACCACCCGCAGACTGAAGCATGATCGTGATCTGGTTGTAGCAGCTCAAGCCGTTTAACAATGGACAACCTGTCACATCCAGCACATGTTTTGCCTTTTCGATCCAATCTTCCCATGTGATGTCTGTAAAATCATCAATCGTATATCCTGCCTGCTCCAAAATATCTGTCCGGTAGCATGCGATCGCTGTTCCACTGTCAAAAGGAATACCATAATTTCTTCCGTCAACAGATGACATACCGACCTTGCCGGGTGAAAACTCCTCATAATTAAATCCATAATCAGTCAGATCCGTAAAAATCTCAGGATAGCTGATCACATTTTTCTGAAATCCGGTATCATCAAATAAAATGATATCCGGTAATGTATCTAATTCACCCGATGTAGATGCTGTCGCCAGCTTGGCGGAAATGCTCTCCGAATCAATCTCTTCCACATCCAGTTCAAAATTCGGATGCTCCTCGCGGTAGATATCCGCTGCCACATTCAAGGCATTGATATTATAGGTCGGATCCCAGCACCATACTTTGAGTGTCTGCGGTCCTTCTGCTGCAGCATCCACAGCGTCATCGCCACTCCCTTCAGCAGGCTCCTCTGTTTCCGTTTCTGTGTCTGTTCCGACTGTATCTGTGCTGCTTCCGCAACCAGTCAGTAATGTCGCTGCCATCACACCTGTGAGCAGCATTGCTAAAATTCTCTTTTTCATTGTATGTTACCCTCCGTTTTATATATATTTTTTATAGGCACTAAGTACCTTTGTGTACTGTAATGTTTTGTCCCCAACCAATCTGGCAGCACCGAGCAGGTAATGATCCGGCAAAATCTCCCGACATACCTCAGGCTCCCAGTAAAAAACGCCAAGTCCCTGTCCATCCGGCAGTGACTGTAATACTTCTACGCAATCACACATAAGATCATAGGTTCCATCCACATCTGTATCCTCCCCACCGACCTCTGCGATCAACACCGGTTTTTGATATTTCTGCTGATACATTTCCAACCAGCCGCGCAACATTTTCTGATCATCCTTTTTTGACTGATACCATTCTGGATAAAAGGCCGTATCCAGCCGTTCATACCAGTAGGGATAATACGAAAAGCCTAAGATATCTGTTTTTCCTCCATTTTCAAAAAAATTGTCCCAAAACGGCATACACCATTCCTCGTTATGGACACCTGCCACATGCGTGATCACCTGCGTATCCGGACAGACCTCTTTTACTGCGTCATAACCACAGTTCAAAAAACGAACGAGTTGCTTCGGTGCTGTTTTCCGACTTCCATGCGGCAATAAAATACCAGGATTGATCTCATTACCGACCTGTACCCATTTCGGGATTACACCATGTTCACGAAAAAGTTTCAGCACTTCTCTTGTATGCCCGTAAACACGTCCTTCCAATTCCTCATCCGTGTCATTTTCCCATGCTTTGGGAATATCCTGAAGCATCGGATCCGCAAAATGATCACTGTAGTGAAAATCAAGCATCAGATCCATGTCAAGTTCTTTTACCCGCTTTGCCACTGCAAGGACACTTTCTGCATCGCAGTAGCCAAGCATACAGGTCTCATCCTCTTTCTTTTTCCAGAATGCATCCTTCGGTGGATTAACAAAAATCCGAAGTCGAACTGCATTCACTCCCATTTCCCTGCACCGTAATATAGGATCTGTCACATTTCCGGCATCATCGATCCATGAATAGCCCAGCGCCTCCAGCTGACTCACCCAGCCCAGATCTGCGCCCAGCGCAATTTTTTGTGTCATATTTACCTCCAAATTCAAGTTACAGCTTTCCTTTTTTTGACCTTTTAGCTAAATGGATCTTATGAAATTATTTTAACTTCTTCCAATATGTGGTACAATATCTGCGAGCGACAAACACATCCTATTTTGTATCAAATATGGGAATGATAGTATTTCTGACATAAACGGAGAATCAAAAATGGATACACACGATCTGTTAAATCAACTGCGTACAGAAAATGAGAACGCATCTTTTGATATTTTGAATACAGCCAGTGACATTAACATGCTCTACAAGCTAAAGGCTCCCTTTCAGGTCACTTACGAATATTGCAGCGGCACAAATGAACAGGATTATTTGAATGTACTGTCTCTGTCACCCAATGGTCCTTCTTACACTAAGGAACCCATCGGACTGCATAATTACATCTACCATAACATGGCGCCGCACTTTCACGACTATTACGAATTTCTGATCGTTTTGGAGGGTGCACTCTACCAGCAGATCGAAGGAAAGGAATATCTCTACCAGGAAGGTTCCTGCTGTCTGATCAACCGAAATCTTCGTCACAAAGAAATTTTTGATCAGTCATCGAAGATCCTGTTTCTTGGATTTTCCGCGGAATATATGACGGAACTTCTGCAATCCGCCGAACCGGGCAGTGAACAGAAAAACATGTATATTTCAGATACCGCTCTTGCGGATTTTATTTTGGAAGATATCCAATCTCCCGGCAGAAAGGCTTATCTGGATTTTATCCCAAATTATCAAAATAAACGTTCCCTGCGCACACTCCACCGACTTTCCGAAGCGCTCATTGACACGATGATGTTTCCAAAGTTCGGTTCCTCTCATCTGACCAGGGGACTGCTCTGTTATATATTGCAATATCTGTCCTCACAGGAGGATTATCACTGCTCATTGATAGAATTAAGCAGTGACCGCGATTATCTGTTGTTTGCCCGCGTGGAGCACCTGTTAGAGGAAAATAACGGAAGAATTTCCCGCGAAGAATTATCGAAGATTTTAAATTACAGCGGTGACTATCTGAACCGGATCGTAAAAAAATATACCGGCATGTCACTGCACGAATACGGTATGAAGATCTGCATGAAAAAAGCCGCAAGCCAACTCACAAAAACCAATCGGTCCATCTCTGAAATTGCAAGCGATCTGCAATTTACAAACCGGACTTATTTTTACAAGCTGTTTACGGCAGAATACGGAATGACACCAAAAGAATACCGTATCCAAAATAAATCATTTTAAGCAATAGGGACGTTCTTTCTGCCATGCAGAGAGTGGCAGAAAGAACGTCCCCACGTGCCTATAACGTTGTCCGCACCAGCTTCGGGCGGTAGCCCTCTTTCTCCAGCGTACTCATGATCTGTTCCTTGTGCTCGGTTCCGAAACACTCCAACGTAATGCGCAGCTCCACTGCCGCGCTGCGGTTCGTGCTGACAAACTGATTGTGCTCCAGCTTGATGACATTGCCCTGCACGTCCGCGATGAGTCCGGACACCTTGCACAACTCGCCCGGCTTGTCGGGAAGCAGAACGGATACGGTAAAGATACGGTCGCGGAAGATCAGTCCCTGCTGGACAACGGAGGACATCGTGATCACGTCCATATTACCGCCACTCAGGATCGATACGACACGCTTATTTTTTGCCTTTAATTTCTTTAGCGCTGCCACTGTTAAAAGTCCGGAGTTTTCCACGATCATCTTGTGGTTTTCCACCATGTCAAGGAATGCGACGATCAATTCATCATCCTCAACGGTGATGATGTCATCCAGATTCTTCTTAATATATGGGAAGATCTTTTCACCCGGTGTCTTGACTGCCGTGCCGTCCGCGATGGTATTAACGGAAGGAAGTGTTGTCACCTTTCCTTCCTTAAAGGATTCCTGCATACAGTTTGCTCCGGCAGGCTCCACGCCAATCACCTTGATCTTGGGGTTTAACAGCTTTGCCAGTGTGGATACACCGGTGGCCAGTCCGCCTCCGCCGATAGGGACAAGAATATACTCCACCAAAGGCAGCTCCTTGAAGATCTCCATGGCGATCGTACCCTGTCCGGTGGCTACTGCCAGATCGTCAAAGGGGTGGATAAATGTATAGCCATGCTCCTTGGCAAGCTCCAACGCATGGGCACATGCCTCATCATACACATCTCCGTATAAGACGACATCAGCACCGTAGCTCTTTGTTCGATTTACCTTGATGAGCGGTGTCGTGGTAGGCATGACGATGGTCGCCTTACAGCCATAGCACTTTGCGGCGTACGCCACGCCCTGTGCATGGTTTCCCGCAGAAGCGGTGATCAGACCTCTGGCACGCTCCTCATCGGTGAGCGTACTGATCTTGTAATAAGCGCCGCGCACCTTGTATGCGCCCGTAAACTGCATGTTCTCCGGCTTTAAATATACTTTATTTCCGGTGAGGTTGCTCAGATAATCGCTGTAGACGAGCTTTGTCTCCAGCGTGACTTCCCGCACCTTCTCACTGGCTTCCTCAAATTTATCTAATGTCAACATTCTAATCATCCCTTTCAGGCGCTCTGTCAAAGAGTGCATTCACAAAATCATTTGAATCAAACTTCTGGAGATCATCAATGGACTCACCCACACCGATATATTTCACCGGTATACCCAGCTCTGACTGGATCGCCACCGCGATCCCTCCCTTTGCCGTGCCGTCCATCTTCGTCAGGATGATACCTGTGATGTCCGCCACCTCCGCAAACTGTTTCGCCTGCGCCAGCGCATTCTGTCCGGTAGTGCCGTCCAGAACGACCAGTGTCTCCCGAAAAGCCTCCGGATACTCCCGGTCAATGATACGATTGATCTTGCGCAGCTCCTCCATGAGATTTTTCTTATTGTGCAAACGTCCTGCCGTATCACACAGGAGTACGTCCGCATGGCGCGCTTTCGCTGCCGCCACCGCATCATAGACAACGGCTGCCGGGTCTGCGCCCTCCTGTCCGCCGATCATCTCCACGCCGGCGCGATTTGCCCACTCTTCCAGCTGGCTTCCCGCCGCTGCACGGAAAGTATCCGCCGCAGCCAGAACAACCTTTTTTCCCTGGGCCTTGAGCTTGCCCGCCAGTTTTCCAACGGATGTGGTCTTTCCCACACCGTTCACGCCGATGACCATGACCACGGACTGTTCGTTTTCAAAGCGATACGCTGTCTCGCCTACGTCCATCTGCTTTTTGATGCTCTCGATCAGCAGTTCCTTGCAGTCTGCAGGCTCCTTGATATGCTGCTCCTTCACCTGCTGCTTTAAATTTTCGATGATCTCCTCCGTGGCATGGACACCCAAATCGCCCATGACTAAGATCTCCTCGATCTCCTCATAAAAATCATCATCAATATGGGAAAAACCGCTAAATACAGAGTCGATTCCTCTTACGATATTGTCTCTGGTCTTTGTGAGTCCTGCTACCAGCCTGCCAAAAAAACCTTTTTTCTTTTCTTCCTGCTCCATACTTGCCTCCATATGCTAACTATTCAGATTGATTCACAAACTGCCGCATTTATTTGTCCAGATCCGCTTCGATCAGATTCACGGATACAAGCGTGGAAACGCCCTTCTCCTGCATGGTGATACCGTACAGACGATCCGCCGCATTCATCGTACCGCGCCGGTGCGTGATAACGATAAACTGCGTATTTTTCGTCAACTTATGCAGATATTTTGCAAACCGGTCCACATTCGGATCGTCCAGCGCCGCCTCGATCTCGTCCAACAGACAGAACGGTGACGGCTTTAAGTTCTGGATCGCAAACAGCAAAGCGATGGCTGTCAGCGCTTTCTCTCCACCGGAGAGCTGCATCATATTCTGCAGCTTCTTTCCGGGCGGCTGGGCGATGATGCGGATTCCGCAATCCAAAAGATCGTGTTCCTCATCCTCCACCAGCTCCAGCGTACCTTTTCCACCTCCGAAAAGATCCTTGAACGCCTTGTCAAACTCCCGCTGAATATCTGCAAACTTCTCCGTAAACTGCTTGCGCATTCCCGCATCCAGATCCTCGATGATCTTCATCAGCGTCTGCTCCGCCTCGATCAGGTCATCATGCTGCGTCTTTAAGAACGTATAACGCTCATCCAGCTCCTTGAAATCCTCGATGGCATTGACATTGACATCCCCCAGCTTCCGGATCTCGTCCTTGACTCCCGCGATCAGCTTTTTCAGCTCCGGCAGCGTGTGAGTATCCTCGCTGCGCAGTGCAAGGGCATTATGGTAGGTCAGCTCATACTCATTCCACATGTACGAAGTCTGATATTCCTTTGCCTCGGTGAGCTTTTCCTGCCCGTTGTTCAGGCGGAAGATCTCTTTTTCCAGATTACCGATCTGAGCGGACAGCTCATCATTCTTCTGATAAAAGCTCTTGTTGTCTTCAGAGAGTGCTTCTTTTTTCGCCAACGCATCCTTCAGCTGTTGCTCCAGACGTGCATAGTTATCGTCCCCGGCAAGGATCGTCTGCCGGATCTGTTCGATCTGCGCTGCCTTTTGCTCTACATCCTCCTTGGACTGGGTCAACCCTTCTGTCAGTTGTACAGCTTCATCTGCAAGTTTCTGCAGTTCACCGTTCACACGGTCAAGATTCTCCTGCACAAATCCGATCTTCTGACGGAAATTCGATTCGTCGATCTGGATCGCGGAAAATTCCTTCGTCGCGCTCTCCTCCAGATAGATCTGTTCGTCCAAAACGGCCTGCAGGCGTTCGCTCTCTTCTTCGATCTCTTTCTGGCGCTTGTCCGCATCTGAAAGTTCTCCAGCGATCTGCTCCTTGTCAAGCTCGATCTGCGCCTGCTGTGCTTCCAGTTCCTTTGCTTCCATGATCAGACCGGTGAATACCTTTTCGCTCTGCTCCTTCTGCTCCTTCGCGCGGTTGTAATTCAGCTTCGCGGTATTCGCTGCCAGATATCCCTGCTGCAATTTTTCCCGGGCTTCTTCCAGATCGCTCTTTAAAAGTTCCCGGGCTGTCTGGATATCCTCGATACGGCTTTTCTTCGCCGTAATCTCCTCCTGCAGCACTCCTATCACCTTTTCCAGTTCCTGAAGCTCACGGTTTCGTCCCAGCAGATTGCTGTTATTCTTAAAGGCACCTCCTGCCATCGAACCGCCGGGGCTTAAATATTCTCCCTCCAGCGTTACGATATGTAAGGAATAATGAAACTCCTTTGCCAGCGCGATCGCATGGTCAATGGTGTCCACGACCACTACACGCCCCAGAAGATATGCCATGACACCGTCATAAACGGCGTCTGTCTTTACCAGCTCATTTGCCATACCAAGCACACCGGGCTTGCCCAGTGCCTTTGTATATTTGCTGTTGTCGCCACCCTTCACACTTGTCAGCGGAAGGAACGTCGCGCGTCCCAGCCGGTTTTTCTTCAGGTAAGAAATGAGTTCCTTGGCAGTTGCCTCGTCCTCAGTGACAACATTCTGGATATTGCCTCCCAGAGCGGTCTCCACCGCTGTCTCATATTTTTTCTCTACCTTCATGAGATCGGCTACGACACCGTGAATACCGGAGATCTCATCCTTTTTCTCCATGACGCGGCGCACACTGCCACCGTAACCTTCGTAACGCTCGGCGATGTTCTGCAGTGACTCCAGACGTGACTGTTTCTTATGGAAGGAAACAGTTGCCTCCTCCAGTTCACTGCGGGTAGTGCCAAGCTTTTTCTGCCATTCGTTCTCCTTCTCCTCCAGTGATGCGATCTCCTGCTGCAGATCGGCATTCCGGTTCTGAACCGTTTTTAATTCTTCCTCACAGCGCACCAGTTCCTGCTCAAAGCCTGATTCCTCACTCTTGCGCTGCAGGCGACGTTTAGTCAGCTGTGCTTTCTGGATATTGATCTGCTCCAGCATCGTATCGTATTTCTGACCCTTGGACTTGATATTACCTCGATGATTCAGCAACTCGATGATCTCGTTTTTGCCCTTTTCGATGCATGTATTGCATTCACTGATCTTTGCCTGCACTTCAGACAGCCGTTCCTGCAACGCCTGCCTCTTTTTCGTGATAGCAGAAAGCTGCTCATCCAGACTTGCCTTTTCCTCCTCATAGGAAGTTTTCTGACCCTCTCGCTCTGCGCGCTCCGTCTCAATCGCGCTCATCCGGCTGCGATAGTGCTCATCGGACATCTGTGCCGTGTGGATCTGCTCCTTTAAAACATTGATCTCACCTTCCAGTTTACCCTTGGTGACACTGGTGCCTGCGATCTCATCACGGGTAGCAGTGATCTGCTCGTCCATCGCACGGATCGTATCCTGCAACTCGTTATAGGCTGTCTCATTCTGTGTTTTCTTTTCCTTTGTATTTGCCAACTGTTCTGCCGCGATCCGGTACTTTTCCTCCAGCGATCTTGCCTGTTCTTCCATCTGGTCCATTTCCATCAGGAACGAGTTGACATCATAATTTTTCAGTTCTTCTTTTTTCTTTAAATAAATGCGTGCTTTTTCCGCCTGGCGCTCCAACGGTCCGATCTGACGCTCTAACTCTGCCAGAATATCATTGATGCGCACCAGATTCTCCCGCTCGGAATCCAGCTTCTTCTGTGTCGTTGCTTTTCTGCGCTTGAACTTTACGATACCTGCTGCTTCATCAAACAGCTCGCGGCGCTCCTCCGGCCGGCCGCTGAGGATCTTATCGATCTGGCCCTGCCCGATGATGGAGTAGCCCTCCTTGCCGATACCGGTATCGTAAAACAGTTCGTTAACATCCTTCAAGCGGCAGGGACTGCCGTTCAGCAGATATTCACTCTCACCGGAACGGTATACACGCCGGGCGATCGTCACCTCATTATAATCTACCGGGAGCTGATGGTCGGAATTGTCCATCGTGATCGCCACATATGCGTAGCTGAGCGGCTTGCGGTTTTCTGTTCCAGCAAAGATGACATCCTGCATACTGGCACCGCGCAGCTGTTTGGCACTCTGTTCCCCCAGCACCCAACGGACCGCATCTGCAACGTTGCTCTTTCCGGAACCGTTCGGACCCACAATGCCTGTGATTCCATTATGGAAGTCAAACACCAGCTTATTGGCAAAGGATTTAAATCCATGGATCTCTATACTTTTTAAATACATGCATTCCCTCCGTTTAAGCCGCGAAGC
Organism: uncultured bacterium; assembly: GCA_945828315.1. Taxonomy (GTDB): domain Bacteria; phylum Bacillota; class Clostridia; order Lachnospirales; family Lachnospiraceae; genus W0P33-017. The sequence continues at coordinate 47,586 of CALZQA010000001.1, forward strand.
TTTAACAACGTCTCATAGGCCGCCTGCTGCTCTGCTGCTTTTTTTGTTGGTCCCTCGCCGATGCCAAGCCTGTCCTCACCCACATAGGCTGCCACCACAAAATGCTTGTTGTGATCAGGGCCCTCCTCTCGCACCAGTTCATAATGCAGACTTCCCTTGTTGCTGCTCTGTACTTCCTCCTGAAGGATAGTCTTGCTATCATAAAAGAGCTGTTTATGCTCTGTATCTGTCAGTATATACTTGGAGATAAACTCCTTTGCACTAGCAAAACCACCATCCAGATAAATGGCACCGATCACTGCCTCCAGCGCATCGGATAAAATGGATTTTCTCGTACGTCCACCGGTCATATCCTCTCCTTTTCCAAGCAGAAGATAGTCCCCCAGATGCAGCGGTTGTGTACAAAACGCCAATGTCGGCTCGCACACAAGACTCGCCCGCAGCTTGGTCAGCTCCCCTTCCGGAAGGTCCGGATACTTTTGAAACAAAAATTCGCTGGACACGATCTCAAGCACCGCATCACCCAAAAACTCCAGACGTTCGTTATCGGATCCTTTTTTCATATGTTTTTCATTTGCATATGAGCTGTGCGTCAGTGCCTGCGTCAACAGTCCTTCCTCTTTGAACTGATAACCGATCACTGACTGTAATTCCCTTGGTCTTTTCACTCGGTTCCTCCTTTTCCCTGACATGAGAAAAAACGGAGGTGCCTCTTGTCAGCGCCTCCGTCTCTTGCTTCACGAAATTAGTTCAATGCATTTTTGATCTGCTCAACTGCATCGCCTACTGTGCTGATCTTTTCTGCTTCCTCGGTAGGGATCTCAATATCGAACTCCTCCTCGATACCCATGATGATCTGGAAAATATCCAGTGAGTCTGCTCCAAGATCATCAATGAAAGTAGTGTCCTCTGAGATCTCATCCTCGTCTACATTCAACACTTCCACAATAATTTTCTTAAGCTTTTCCAGTTCCATTTGTTCGTCCTTCCCTTTCTGTTTATGATTCCTTATTTTTATTTTCTTCATCGCTACCCTGTGCGACAATATTTTCTTTGATCTTGTCGTTGATCGCCTGCTCCTTAAAGGTCACACACTGGATGATCGAATTTTTCACTTCGATCGCCTTCGCACTGCCGTGTGTCTTCACGACCAGACCCTTACATCCCAAAAGCGGTGCCCCTCCGTAAGCAGTGGCATCAAAGCTCTTCAGCGTCTTTTTCAGTGCCGGCTTCGCCAGCGCCGCACCGATCGTACTTGTCACCGTACTCGTAAGACCTTTTTTGATGACACCGATCAATGTGCCTGCAAGACCCTCATACAACTTTAAGATCACATTTCCGACAAATGCTTCACAGACGATCACGTCCGCAGCTCCGTGCGGGATCTCCCGTGCCTCAATGCTTCCAATAAAATTGATGCCCGGACATTTCTTTAAGAGCGGAAACGTCTCCTTCACAAGTGCATTTCCTTTCTCTTCCTCCGCGCCGATATTTACGATCGCCACCCGCGGATTTTTGATGCCAACCACATGCTCCATATAAATGGCACCCATCTGTGCAAACTGCACCAGATGAGACGCTCTGGCATCCACATTCGCTCCGCAGTCGATCAGCAGAGATACGCCTTTTTCCGTGGGGATTAACGGTGCCAGAGGCGGCCGTTCAATACCTCTGATCCTGCCGACGATCAGCTGTCCGCCTGCGAGTACAGCACCGGTGCTTCCTGCTGATACAAATGCATCTGCTTCGTCATGCTTTACCATATTCAGGCCGACTACGATTGATGAATCTTTTTTCTTTCGGATCGCCGCTACCGGCGGTTCTGCCATCTCAATGATCTCGGTTGCATTTTTGATCTCAATCTGATCCTTCGGATAATCATACTGCGCAAGCTCTTTTGCCACAGCGCTCTCCTGTCCAACCAGTGTTACCTTAATATCGGAGCGTTCTTTTACGGCGTCGATCGCACCTTTTACGATTTCAGCCGGTGCATTGTCTCCACCCATGGCATCCAATACCACATGAACTTTTTCTGACATATGATTCCTCCTCATGCGCTAAGGTCAGCGCGTCTAAAAGGAATATACTATAAGTCATTCTAAAAAGCAACAGAAAATATTCTTCTCACGACAAAAAAAAGAGCCGCAAGCGACTCTTTTTTCAAACTTATTAGTCCTGAGGAATGATCTCTTTCTTGTTATATGTTCCACAGTTCTTGCAAACTCTGTGAGGCATCATCAGCTCTCCGCACTTGCTGCACTTTACTAAAGTAGGAGCAGTCATTTTCCAGTTTGCTCTTCTCCTATCACGTCTACCTTTTGAAGACTTATTCTTGGGACAGATTGACATTCGGTTACACCTCCTTAAACTTATTAAACACATCCTGAAACTGTGCCATGCGTGGATCTAACTCTCCCTGCTCACAGTCGCAGGTCGCTAAATTCAAATTTGTGCCGCATTTCGGACAGATCCCTTTACAATCGGGTCTGCACAAAACCTTTGCCGGCCAGTTCACCAAAATCTCATTAAAGATCAGCCGATCCACATCCAGTACGCGCTCCTCATCAATGTAAGAAGCCGCCTCATCGCTGTCGTCCTCCGTCTCTTCAGAGACATCTGCCAGAGATACTGTCTTTTCTATCTCAAAATGAAAAGGAACATCAACCTCCTGCAAACAGCGGTCACATGGAATCTGAACCGTCACATCTCCTTCGCCCGAAAGTCGCAGCCGCTTGCCTTCCTCGTTGGCGATCGTCAGATTGAATGGTTCACCTGCCTGAATAGGAAATGTTCCCTGACGGGACTGAAACTCTGCCATGTCTATATGGACTTTTCTGGTCACTTCCTTATTGTCTAAGGAATATACATCGGAAATATCTAATTTCATGGTCAGTCTCCTATCCACACTTTTCCTATTATATCTATCGCGAAAAAATTTGTCAACAATATTTTTTGCTGTATCAGCATTTTCTTTAAAATTTTACTGTTACTTTAATAATGCGACGGTCTCGCGGGCGATCGCAAGCTCCTCGTTTGTCGGAACGACCCATACCGGAACCTTAGAATCAGGTGTAGAGATCGCAACCTCTTTTCCTCTGGTCTTATCATTCACTTCATCGTCCAGCGTAATGCCTAAGTATCCCAGACGGCTGACGATCTTGCGGCGAACGATCTCATCATTCTCACCGAGTCCTGCTGTAAATGCGATGGCATCCACACCGTTCATTGCAGCCACATAGGAACCGATATACTTCAGTACGCGATAGCAGAAAACATCAACTGCCATCTCACAGCGCTCATTGCCGGCTGCAGCGCCCGCCTGCAGATCACGGAAATCTGAGGATACGCCGGACAGTCCCTGTACGCCGGACTTCTTATTTAATACTTCCATGATGCCATTGATATCCAGGTTCTCCTTCTTGCAAATGAACTCCATAACAGAAGGATCAATGTCACCGGAACGGGTTCCCATGATCAGACCCTCTAACGGAGAGAGGCCCATGGAGGTATCTACTGATTTACCACCGTCTACTGCGCAGACAGATGATCCGTTTCCAAGGTGGCAAACGATGATCTTCAAATCCTCGATCGGCTTTCCTAAAAGCTCAGCCATACGCTTTGATACAAAGCTGTGACTGGTGCCGTGGAAACCGTATTTACGTACTTTATATTTCTCATAATACTCATAAGGGATTCCGTACATATATGCCTCCAGAGGCATGGTCTGATGAAATGCAGTATCAAACACGCCTGCCATCGGAGTATTCGGCATCAATTCCTGACATGCACGCACACCGATCAAGTTTGCCGGATTGTGAAGAGGTGCCAGATCGCTGCACTCCTCAACTGCTTTGATAACATCGTCATTGATCAGTGTTGAGCAGGCAAATTTTTCGCCGCCGTGGACCAGACGATGTCCGACAGCACCGATCTCGTCGAGGCTCTTAATGACACCGGTCTTCTCATTGGTCAATGCATCGATCACATACTGAATGGCCTGCTTGTGGGTGGGCATGTCCAGATTGCTGATCTCTTTCTCGCCGCCCGCCGGAGTGTATACTAATCTTCCATCAATTCCGATACGCTCACACAGTCCCTTTGCAAGCACCTGCTCTGTCTCGGAATCAATGACCTGATATTTCAGTGAAGAGCTTCCACAGTTGATAACTAATACATTCATTTTACTTTCTCCTTTATTCTTTCTTTTTATTCTAATATAGTTGCAAATCACAGTTGAATTCATTATACGCCTTTTATTTCAAGTGGACAAGTGCAAAAATGGATGTTATCATAGTTTTATACTGTTTTTTATTGATTTTTGATGTATTTTTTTGCATACACTATTGTTTTTGTGTTTGTTTTATTTTTAACAATCTTTGTTTTTGTTGGTTTTCAAAGATTCAGAACCAAGACAATCAACATATCATGCAGGAGGTAAGCAATGAAAGTTTGCGGCATCATCGCAGAATATAATCCATTTCACAGCGGACATGCCTACCAGATTGCCCGCGCACGCGAACTGAGCGGCAGCGATTACGTGATCGCAGTCACAAGCGGCGATTTCGTGCAACGAGGTGCACCCGCGCTGGCCGACAAGTATATACGTGCCCACATGGCGCTTTCTGAGGGTGCCGATCTGGTTCTGATGCTGCCGGTATACGGATCCACCGCCAGTGCGGAAGGCTTTGCGCGCGCAGGTATTGCCGCCCTTCTTTCGACCGGAGTTGTGGATGCCATCAGTTTCGGCTGCGAAGATACGTCTGTCTGTTCAGAGCGTTACTTTCGTCTGGCACGGGAGTTGACGCAGGAACCGGCGGATTTTCGAGCTGCCCTTTCGAAGCGCCTTGCTGACGGAATCCCCTATGCGCAGGCCCGGGTGGAAGCGGTCAGATCATGCTATGGGAAGGATTTCGACCTGACACTGCTGGATACCCCAAACAATCTTCTGGCATTTGAATATGTACGGGCTCTGGCAAGCTTTGGCGCGGATATGCAGCTTTGCCCAGTCAAACGGCTGGGCAACTATCACGACACAGAATGGTCCGAAACATTCGCCTCCGCTTCCGCTTGCCGAAAGGCACTTTTATCAGGTTCTGCAGATTCTGCCGAAAAATTACAGGCATTCGAACATGCCGGCCAGATACCCACAGACGCCTGCAGAGTTCTGGCAGACTACGCCGGCAGCTACGCTTTTTTGCAGGAAAATGATCTTTCGTTGCCGCTGCGCTATGCGCTGCTGGCACAGAGAGATTCCGGTTATAATGCATTTTCAGATTGTGGCGGCGATCTGTCGGCACGGATCTGTAATCAGCTGGATTCATTTGAGAGTTTTTCACAGTTCTGCGATCTGCTGAAAAACAAAAGTGTGACCCGCGCACGCATCGCCCGGGCCCTGACGCATATTTTGCTGCGGCTGCCTGCGCAAATGCCCGCACCTCTCACGTCTGATGACGGTACGTTGCCCTATCTGCGGGTCTTGGGCTTCCGTGAGACGGCCGCCCCCCTCTTACACGAGCTCAAGCAGCGCGCCCGGGTGCCGCTCATCACGCGCGTTCCAGAAGCGGAACGGATCCTTTCCACAGAAGCAATGTTATATTTCAAGCAGGATCTGTTTGCCGCTGAGCTTTACCGCAGTGTCCTGCTGCAGAAATGCGGCCGCTCTTATCCGGACGATTATCGAAGAAAGATTGAAATTGTTTGAAAGATACATTATACTTGATGAAGCATAAATTTTGTTCTAAATCAAACGGGGCTCCTGTTGCCCCGTCTGGCAGACAACATTCAGGAGGTACTACATGGCAGGTTCCACATACGGAAGATTATTTACGATCACAACCTGGGGAGAATCCCACGGAAAGGGCATTGGCGTCGTCATCGACGGTTGCCCCGCCGGACTTCCCTTAAATGAAGAAGATATACAGATCTACTTAGACCGGCGCAAGCCCGGTCAGTCCAAATTCACGACACAGCGAAATGAGGCTGATGCTGTACAGATCTTATCCGGTGTCTTTGAGGGTAAGACGACCGGTACACCCATCTCTCTGGTCGTGTTCAACACCGATCAGCGCTCCCGCGACTACGGCGATATCGCAACCTACTTCCGCCCGGGACACGCAGACTACACTTTTGATGAAAAATACGGTTTTCGCGATTACCGTGGCGGCGGACGCTCCTCCGGCCGGGAGACGATCGGACGTGTGGCCGCCGGTGCCATTGCTGCCAAGCTGTTAAAAGAGCTGGGTATCGATGTACATGCCTACGCCACAGCCATCGGCCCGGTACAGATCGACCGTGCTGCATTTGACCTGGAGCAGTCTCTTGCAAACCCGGTGGGCATGCCTGACGCAGCGGCGGCTGAGGCAGCACAGACATATCTGAATGAATGCATAAAAAATCAGGACTCCTGCGGCGGGATCATCGAGTGTTCGATCACCGGCATGCCTGCCGGAGTCGGCGATCCGGTATTTGAAAAGCTGGACGCAAACCTCGCCAAAGCGATGCTCTCTATCGGCAGTATCAAGGGCTTTGAGATCGGCGACGGCTTTGTCGCTGCCACATCCAACGGCAGCACCAACAACGATGCTTTTACGATGAGCGGCGGACATGTATCCAAGGCAACCAACCACGCAGGAGGCACACTCGGTGGTATCAGCGACGGCTCTCCGGTCGTATTCCGTGTGGCAGTCAAGCCCACACCCTCCATCAGTCAGACGCAGCGCACTGTCAACCAGTCCGGTGAGGAGATCGCCATCTCCATTAAGGGGCGCCATGACCCCATCATCGTACCGCGCGCGATCGTCGTTGTGGAGTGCATGGCAGCGCTCACTGTGCTGGACCTGCTCATGACGAATATGAGTGCGAAATTGGATAATGTCAAGAAAATATATGAGAAATAAATAAAAACGCCCGAGGGCAATGAAGCAAAAATGGTTTGCAAATTGCCACCCGGGCGCTTTATTTGTCATTTTATATAATTGTATATTATTTTATCTTCGCAGTCTCCTTCATAGCTACAGAGCAGGCAAGATCGCCCACTACGTTACAACAGGTCGCACCCATATCGCACAAGGTATTGATGCTGATATAGACGCCCATGACTCCAGTGGGAAGTCCGGCGATGGATGCCAGTGCTGCAAAGGATGCGATGGCTCCGCCCGGCACACCGGGAGTTCCGATACTGAGCAGCGTATTTGACAATAATACGATTGCAAGCATTCCGAAGTTTATTTCTACGCCACAGGCATTTGCAAAGAACACGATCATAAAGGACATCAGAATAGATACCGCGTCCATATTGATCGTCGCACCAAGCGGTAATGCCAGTGAAGAGATCTCGTTGGGTACCTCCAGCTCATCTGCGCAGCGTTTACTGATGGGTAGTGTTGCAGAGCTTGAACAGGTTCCGAATGCATTCAACGCAGCCGGTAAGATCGTTACAAAAAACTTCCTGATACTGCATTTTCCCAATGTTCTTACGATCAATCCATAGAAAATGAACAGATAGCCGAACATTGCCAGATACAATGCGATCAATACCTTGCCCAGCTCAATGATCGTTTCGGTTCCGTTTGCGTAGATCACGCCTGAGATCGAGCAAAAAACTCCGATGGGCGTAAAGTACATCACAACTGAAATGATCTTGATGGAAATCTCATTGATCGCCTCTGCCAGATCTACAACCGGTTTTGCTTTCTCACCAACTGCCAGACAGGTGATGCCAATGATAATGGCAAATACAAGCACCTGCAGCATATTTCCCTCTGCGAAGGATGCAATCGGGTTCGACGGGATCAGTGACTGCACCGTATCCAACAGACTCGTGAAGGGAGTTGCCTCAACGTTAGACTCGATCATCTCGATCTTGACACCCTGTCCCAGCCCCAGTGCCTTCGGCAAAAACAGACCGATCAGGCTTGCGACCAAAGTCGTAATGACATAGTAAAGTACACTCTGTCCGCCGATCTTTCCGGTTGCGGACACACTTCCAATTCCCTTGATTCCAACGATCAGCGAACAGAATACCAGCGGATAGATCATCATGCGCAGCGCATTCATGTACAGATTTGTGATCAGCGTGATCACCGGCTGCATCCAGTCGAAACGTCCGGGCATGAGCAGGCCGAAGATGATTCCCAGGATCAGACCGACGAAGATCGCCAGCGTGATGCGCAGCGAACTCGCTTTTTTCTTTTGTGACATTTTCATTTCCTCCATATAAAACTCGATTGCCTTGGCTCTGAATAATTATAATTTGTGGATTGCAACACAGTTGGGCTTATCAACCGTCAGGGGTCTGCCCTGCATCAGGAAATAGTGCTCCTCGTAATTCATCTTGAAAACGCAGATTTCATTGTTCTCATGGTTCAGCGTCATGAAATGCTCGTTATCAGGAAATACACGGACCGCTTTCGGGAACTCACCGCTGATCTTGCTGTTGCAGTTTAACGTCAGCATACCGGTCTCCGGATCAATGTCATAAATAACTGCAGAGTTCACACCTGCATTGACAACATACAGATGCTTTCCATCCGGTGTGATCGTCATTGCAGTCGCGCTGCAGATATCATCATCCTTGGGATCTGTTGTTGTGATCTCCTGTAAAAATTGGAACTCAGGCTCACCGTTGCGCTCCTCATAACGGTATACATTCACACAGTTTAACAGCTCGCAGAGCACATACGCAAAGCGTCCGTCATCGGAGAAACGCATGCTCTTGGGAGCAGAGTCGATCTGGCAGCGCAGAATATCCGTATTATGGATCTTTCCTGAAGCAGAATCCATGTGATACAGCTTTACCTGATCCAGTCCGCCATCCACGGCACAAACATACTTCTGATCCGGTGTCAGACGCACACAATTTACATGCGGGCGTGAGCTTCGCTCTGCAATACAGCGTCCCATTCCCTTGTGAAATACACCGTCAGCGATACCGGTAATGGAACCGTCTTCCGGATTGAGATTCATCACAGTCACTCTTGCGTCATGATATCCACCGACAAACAGGAAGCGGTCATCCTTGGAAATATCCACAAAACAACCTCTCATTCCGCCGATCCATGCCTTGTTGATCGGTTCAAGATCGCCATCCTCCATAATACGGAAAGACTGCACTCCTTCATCTGCGATCGAATACAGATATTTTCCACTATTGGCAACGACCAGATAGGAAGCATTATTGATCGGAATCACTTTTCGCTCCACCATCGTTCCTTTTCCTTCATCCAGATCGTACAAGTGAATACCTATACTGTTCTCGTGGGTGTAGGTACCCACATATGCTACATATTTGTCTTTACTCATGACCCTCTTCCTTTCTGCGTAAAATGTCATATATGTCAAGCGGGCAGCCAAGATCGATCCAGAGCTTTTGCTTCGGATGGGGCGCACTCGTCTGATCTTCTCCATCTTCATTTACAATCCGTCTTACAACAACCTCGATGTTCGCCCCATCGGGCTTCATTACCTCGATCGTTTCTCCAACGGAAAATTTATTGCGCTGCTCGATCTCGTAGAGTCCCTGCTCATTCGCAGCACCTACGATACCGAGGTACGTATATTCCTTTACATAGGTATTGCTGTCGTAGATCTGCGCCTCCTCCGACGGTTTTCCAAAGAAAAATCCGGTCGTAAACTGGCGGTAGGTACAGTTCGATATCTGATCCAGATACCAAGGCATATTTTTCCGGTACAACTCAGGTGATTGCAGATAATCATCGATCGCACGGCGATACGTGCGTGCAACGGTTGCCACATACAGCGCTGTCTTCATTCTACCCTCTATTTTAAAACTGTCAATACCTGCATCGATCAATTCCGGAATATGTTCGATCATACACAGATCCTTGGAATTGAAAATATAGGTTCCGCGCTCATTCTCATAGACCGGCAGATACTCACCCGGTCTGCTCTCCTCCACCACTGCATATTTCCAACGGCACGGGTGTGTGCATGCGCCCTGGTTGGCATCCCTGCCCGTAAAATAGTTAGACAACAGGCATCGTCCGGAATAGGAGATACACATGGCCCCGTGAATAAACGTCTCTATTTCGAGATCATCCGGAATGTTTGCCCGGATCTCTTTAATCTCCGCCATCGACAGTTCTCTGGCAGAAACAACGCGTTTTGCTCCCTGCTTCTGCCAGAACTGATAAGTTCCATAGTTTGTATTGTTTGCCTGCGTGCTCACGTGCAGCTCCATATCAGGCAGCACTTCCCGCGCGATCATAAATACCCCGGGATCAGATATGATGAGTGCGTCCGGCCCGACACTTTTCAACTCTTCAAAATACTCCCGCACACCTGCCAGATCTGCATTATGCGCCAGGATATTGGCAGTCACATAGACCTTGACTCCGCGTGCATGGGCAAATTCCACACCCTCGCGCATCTCCTCCAGCGAAAAATTTTTTGCCTTCGCCCGCAGTCCAAAGGCTTCACCGCCGATATAGACCGCATCTGCGCCAAAAACAACTGCTATCTTTAACACTTCCAGACTGCTCGCCGGAACGAGAAGTTCAGGTACTCTCATGTCATATTTCTCCTTCAATCATTGATGTAACTACACAGCTCCTGTCTCCATTCAGCCAAGGCTCTGATCAGTTACATTTTCACACTGACCGCCGCGCCGTCACCTACCGGCAGCACCGTAGTCACAAGCTGTTCGTGATGTGTCAGCGTGTACAGATAATCCCTCATGCGCTTGTGGATCGTCCGGTTTCTCCGCGTCACCACAAACCGGGATTCAATAATATCTCCGTCAAACAGCACGTTGTCGCTCACCAGCACACCTCCGTCCGAGAGCATCTTCACTGCTGCCGGAAGCAGCGCCGGATACTGTCCCTTCGCTGCATCCATAAAGATCCAATCATACTGTTTTCCCTCCGAAAGCAGCTGCGGCAAAATCTCACCCGCATCTCCCTCCAGCAGTGTGATCTGTTTTTCTCTGCCGGCGCGCCGGAAATTTTCCCGTGCCACCGGTATTCGGGGCTCCCAGTTCTCAATCGTTGTCACCGTGCATTCCACCGGATTCCACTGCGCCATAAGGATTGCCGAAAAACCGACTGCGCAGCCTACTTCTAATATCCGCTGCGGCTTTTTCACCGCCAGCAGAAATTTCAAAAAGCTTTGCATATCCTTTCGGATGATCGGCACATCATTTGCCAGCGCTTCTTTTTCAATCTGATCCAAAAGCTCACCATTTCCGGTATCCAGCGAATTCAGGTAAGTCAAAAGTCTCTCATCCAGGATCATTCTTCTGCCTCTTCTTCCACAGGTGTCATCGCCGCCATCAGTTCACGTGCTGTCATAGAAGTGCTCACCTTGTACACACCCGGTTGCAGCTTAAATCCGGACAGCTTTGCCTGAACGAAAAATAACCGCGCGTCGCGCACAAGCCCTTTTTCTTCCAACAGCTCAGCCAATTCTTTTGTCCCCATATCTTCTGTGATCTGTACGATCTGTTCGGTACCTTTATCCTGCGAGACTGCCGGCTCCGTGTAGACACGGTAGCCAAAATCATAACATTTCAGTCCGACCTGATAAAGCCCACAGATCACCAGTACACAAAACAGTACCGTAATGCTGATACTGAGCACACGCATTACAATCTTGGTCATAACAACCTCCTGTCACTTACCCCCGCAAAAAACCGGTGTCAAAATCCAGATTCTGCATAATTGTCCAGTTTACCTGCTGGAACATACGGCATAAGGCCAGCTCCGCCGCAAGAAATTCCTGCACATAAGGGTTTTCGCGAAAGTCCATATAGGTTTCCTCCACCTGATCGATCTGTCCGAACAGATCCGGCGCTCCGCTGCTCTGCAGCGCATACCAGCTGCCGCGGAACTCATCGATCCGCTGCTGCAGGCCGGAAAACTCTGCCACCTTCGCCTCTGCCCGCTTAAAGCGGACATATTCCTCACTGTTTTTCATTGCTGTCACAAGCTGCTCCAAAGCAGCTTCTATATTCAATCTTTCGTTTTTTTCCTGCTCATCCATCATGCACTTCCTGTTATACGTCCGAAAGAACGAATCTCAATACTTTCTTACACTTCCATAATGATCGGAATGATCATCGGTCGGCGCTTGGTCTCTTTCCATACAAAACCGCCCAACGCATCCTTGATCTCCTGCTTGATCTTGCCCCAGTCCGTAACACCCTTATCCATCAGATGATCCATCGTCGCATTTAAAACCGCCTGTGCATCATCCATCAGATCTCCTGCATCGCGCACATAAACAAAACCGCGTGAAACAATATCCGGTCCTGCCAGCACTTGTCCGGATTCTCCATCCAGAGTGAGCACAACGATGATAATACCTTCCTCTGCCAGGATGTGACGGTCGCGAAGCACAATGTTTCCGACATCGCCCACACCCAGACCATCTACCATGACATCACCCACATGAACTTTTCCGTTCACGCGCGCGCCATTGTCATCCAGCTCTAACACATCACCGGAATTGATCAGGAAAATATTGTCCTTGTCAATGCCCAACTCCTGCGCGATCTTTGCCTGTGCCTTGCGGTGCTTATACTCACCGTGGATCGGGATCGCGTATTTCGGGCGCACCAGAGAATAGATCAGCTTGATATCCTCCTGGCAGGCATGTCCGGAAACATGCACATCCTGAAAAATGACTTCCGCACCCTTGCGCGAAAGGTCATTGATGACCTTGGAAACCGCCTTCTCATTGCCCGGGATTGGATTGGAGCTGAAGACGATCGTGTCATTGGGACGGATGCTGACCTTACGGTGGGTACCGTTTGCCATGCGTGACAGCGCAGCCATGGACTCACCCTGACTTCCGGTGGTGATGAGCACCGTCTTCTCCGGCGGGTAATTTTTCAAATGTTCAATATCAATGAGCGTGTTGTCCGGGATGCTGATATAGCCAAGCTCCGTTGCGGTGGAGATGATATTGACCATACTCCTGCCTTCCACGACAACCTTTCTGCCGTTTTTATAGGCGTGGTTGATGATCTGCTGCACACGGTCAACGTTGGACGCGAAAGTCGCAACGATGATACGGCTGTTCTGGTGTTCCTCGAAAATACTCTCCAGTGCTTTCCCCACCGTCTTTTCAGACATGGTAAAACCGGGGCGTTCCGCATTTGTGCTATCGCACATCAGTGCCAGCACGCCTTTCTTTCCAATCTCGCCAAAGCGCTGCAGATCGATGGCATCCCCAAATACCGGTGTGTAATCCACCTTGAAATCGCCGGTATGCACAACAATGCCGGCCGGCGAATAGATTGCCAACGCAGCGGCATCCTGAATGCTGTGATTTGTCTTGATAAACTCTACACGGAAGCATCCTGCGTTGATGTGCTGTCCGTATTTTACGATCTTTTTCTTCACCTTTCGGAGCAGATCGTGCTCCTCAAGCTTGTGATCGATAATACCCATCGTCAGCCTTGTGGCATAGATCGGTACATTTACTTCCCTTAAAATATACGGTAATGCACCAATATGATCCTCATGCCCATGGGTGATAAAAAATCCCTTGACCTTGTCCAGATTGTCCTTCAGATATGTCACATCGGGAATTACAAGATCGATTCCGAACATGTCATCCTCGGGAAATGACAGTCCGCAATCCACAACAATAATACTGTCCTCGTATTCGAAGGCAGTAATATTCATTCCTATCTGCTCTAAACCGCCTAAAGGAATGATCTTTAACTTCGTATTCTGTTTTTCTTTCTTCAAATGAAACCTCCTCATTTTTTCGGATACAAGACCCGCAGAAGTCTCTGCCGGATCGCAGCGCAACTGTTTGAACGTTCACAGTTTCTGCGATCTAAACGATCTCCACATCGTCCATCATTTCAGCAAATACTTTTGCAAGTACATTTAATTCCGTGTCATCCTCCACCATGTCGTAGGTAGATTCTCCGTCCGATTCAATGGTCTCCTTCATGATATAACAATCACAGTCACCATCCTCGTCCTCTGTCACTAAAATATAATTATATCCGTTGATCTTTGTTTGTTCTAACACGTAAAATTCTACTGTTTCCCCGTCTACCGGGTCTGTAAATACAACTTTTTCCATTGCGTCCTCCGCTTATCATGCCTTTGAAGCCATGTAGCCCTGCAAAATAAATACAGCAGCGATCTCGTCCACATGCTCTTTTCGCTCATAACGTCCCAGACCTGCCTCCATCATTGCACGATCCGCCGCAACCGTCGTCAGACGCTCGTCCCACAACGTCACAGGCAGTCCTGTCCGTTTCTCTAACAGTTCCTTAAATTCCTTTGTCTTTTCACAGCGGTCGCCCTCTGTACCGTTCATGTTTTTCGGATAGCCGAGCACCAGTTCCTCCACGTCATATTCCCTGACCAGTTCGTCAATCCGCGCCAACGTCTGCCGCAGCTTGTTCGGTGACTTGCGGCGCACGATCTCTACGCCCTGTGCCGTGATACCCAGCGGATCACTGACAGCTACTCCTACGGTTTTCGAGCCGAAATCCAATCCCATGATTCGCATCACGCCACCTACTTCTCAAAATTCTTTTTGATATAGTCGGCCAGCAGCTCCTCCACAAGCTCATCCCGCTCCACCTTCATGATGAGGCTGCGGGCATTGTTGTGGCTGGTAATATAAGTCGGGTCACCGGACATGATATAGCCCACGATCTGATTCAAAGGGTTATAGCCTTTCTCTGACAGAGAGCGGTAAACGATCTCCAATACATCCTTCACCTGAATCTCCGGTTCCTTTTCCACTTTAAAAAATTGTGTTTGATTCTTATCCTGCATAATTTCACGTCCTTATATGTGCTCTTTTGTATGGAAAGCTGTTCCAAGCACGATTCTTTTCTATTTTAATATAGTTGCCGCAAAAATTCAACCTTTATTAGTATTTGCCCCCTGAGCAGCAGACAGCTTTGCCGCATCGTCCGCCCGGCAAAAGAGATACAGTTCCTCTGTAAGTGACCCTGATACGATTCCGGTGCAAAGACGATTCGTGTAGTTCGATGCATCCTCGCCCGGTGCAAGCTCCATTGCAAGCCGTACATACTCCGGTGTAAAGCCCACCATATAACGCTTGTCATGGATCCGCATATCCTCCTCAAAGAGCACCGTCTGTGTCTTTCCGATATAATAATCCCGAAACGTCTCTGACTGTTCCTTTTCCAGCGCAAGCAATTCTCCGCTGCGCTCTTTTTTCACCGGTTCCGGCACCTGATCCGGCATGCGTTCCGCGCGCGTGCCATGGCGTTTGGAATATTGGAAAACATGCATCTCATAAAAACCGATGCGCGTCAAAAACCGCTTCGTCTGCGCGAATTCCTCCGGTGTCTCCCCCGGAAATCCCACGATCACATCCGTTGTGATCGCCGGGTGACCATAAGCATCCCGCAAAAGCTCACAGCTATGCGCATACTCCTCCGTCGTGTATTTCCGGTTCATACGCGCGAGCGTTTCATCACAACCGCTCTGAAGGGAAAGATGAAAATGCGGACAGATCTTCGGCATCTCTTTCAATTGCTGCACAAATTCTTCCGTGATGATCCGCGGTTCCAGAGAACCGAGCCGGATGCGCTCGATCCCGGGTATCTCATGGACCATGCGGATCAATTCCAGCAGCCCAAACTGTTCTCCCGCACCATAGGAACTCAGATGGATGCCGGTCAGCACGATCTCACGGTAACCGTTTTGAGCCAGGGTACGCGCCTCCTCACAGACACTCTCCGGGTCACGGCTGCGCACTCTTCCGCGCGCATAGGGAATAATACAATAGCTGCAAAACTGATTGCAACCATCCTGAACTTTCATGAAAGCACGGGTATGCTCTCCTGTTTTTGCAAGTCTCATTTCCTCGTAGGGCTGCATGCCGTCATTGATATCGATCACATCCACCGCATGGGCATGATCTTCAAAATACCGGTCCAGAAGCGGGATCAGTTCTGCTTTTTTATTATTTCCGATCAGGATATCAATGGAGAGATCCTTTTTGATCTCTTCTCCGGCCGTCTGCACATAGCAGCCGGCTGCCACAATCACCGCATCCGCATTTTTTCCTCTAGCCCGGTGGATCATCTGTCGTGATTTCCGGTCCGCCATATTGGTCACCGAGCATGTGTTGATGACATACACATCCGCGGTCTCCGTGAAGTCCACAATCTCATAACCTGCCGCTTCCAGCATCTGCTGCATGGATTCCGTCTCGTATGCGTTTACTTTGCAGCCCAGATTATGAAGGGCTGCTGTCCGTTTTTTTATTTCTTTTTTCACTGTTATTTTATTCCTTAATGAGTTGACTTTTACTTAGAAAAACGTTACTATGTGAATAGATGAAAACGTATTCCAAGGAGGTTTTTAATATGAAAACAGTACAGATTTCTCTGAATTCCATTGACAAGGTAAAGTCCTTTGTGAATTCGATCACACAGTTTGATTTTGACTTTGATCTGATTTCCGGAAGATATGTCATCGATGCAAAATCCATCATGGGTATCTTCAGTCTGGATCTCTCCAAACCCATCGAGCTGGCCATCCATTCCGAGGCAAACATCGATGAGATCATGGAAGTCATCAAACCGTACTTAGTTGAGTAATCGCGGTATGAATACTTACCAAAGCCGTCACCTTTCGGTGACGGCTTTTTTATTCATCCGAACGTTACGGTTCCACGTAGATCACTTCTGTCGTTTCGATGGCGGTCTGCATCATCTCATCGATTTTTTCCTGCAGATGCATCTCTGATTTTTTGATCGACTTGAGGTTCGGCTTTGTCACCGGATGCTTTGCCACAAAGATCGTGCAGCAATCCTCAAAGGGCAGGATGGAGGTTTCATAAGCATCGATCTTATAGGAAACATCCACGATCTCCTGCTTGTCAAAACCGATCAGCGGACGATACACCGGAAGCGTGCACACCTCATTCGTACATGCAAGGGAAGGCATGGTCTGGCTCGCCACCTGCCCGATGCTCTCTCCCGTGATCAGACCGAGACAGCCGGATTCCTTTGCGAAATGCTCCGCGATCATCATCATGTAACGCCGCATGATGATCGTGAGCTGGTCATGGGGGCATTTTTCGTAAATGTAGAGCTGTATTTCCGTAAAATTAACAACATTCAGCTTGATGGGGCCGCTGTAGCGTGCCACGATCTTTGCCAGATCGATCACCTTCTGCTTTGCGCGCTCTGATGTATAGGGCGGTGCATGGAAATAAGTTGCCTCCAGTCTGACGCCGCGCTTTGCGATCATATAACCTGCCACCGGGCTGTCGATGCCGCCTGAAAGCAAAAGCATCGCCTTTCCCGCAGTGCCCACCGGCATACCGCCGGGACCGGGAATCTCTGTGGAATAGACATTGATATGGTTTCGGATCTCCACATTGATGCACACCTGCGGTGCATGTACATCCACGCGCACTTCAGGGAATGCATCCAGGATCTTCTCTCCAAGCGCCGCTGCCAGCTCCATAGATGTCATCGGATAGTTTTTGCGCGCTCTGCGCGCATTGACCTTGAATGTAAAATTTTTCTCATCGTAAGCCTCATCCACATAGGCGATAACCGCCTCTGCCAGCTTATCAAAGCCTTCGTCCTCAAGACGCACCATTGGACAGATGCCGACAATGCCGAACACCTTCGTCAGCGCACCCATCAGTTCCTCATAATCATAATCACTGAGCGCCTCCACATACATGCGTCCGTTTTCCTTGCTCACGTGGAATTCCCCTTCCACACGGCGAAGCGCATTCTGAATCTGCGAGAGCAGCGTATCCTCAAAAATGTGCCTGTTTTTTCCTTTCACGGCGATCTCGCCGTACTTGATCAAAAATGCCTGATAATTCATTGGTTCTCCTTTTTATTTCATGCTACATCTGTTAAGAGCCAGCCGCAAATCGCGTCACCTCCAAGCAAATGCTTAATGTCTCCTGAATCTGCGCAGCATCGGCAGGAGTTCTGCCAGCTGTTCCAGTACGTAATCCGCCTCTTCTCTCGTACTCTCCACAGAAAGTGAGAAACGTACCGTGGAATCCAAAAGCTCTGGTTTGACACCGATCGCCTTCAGCGTGCCGGAGATCGCCGGGTGGTTTGAGGAACAAGCCGAACCGGTGGACACATATATGCCCCGTTCCTCCAATGCATGCAACAGCACCTCCGCACGGATCCCTGCAAAGCTGACACTGACGATGTGTGGTGCGGCATTCCTTCCGTCCGCACCGTTGACAGTCGTCCCCTCCAGCGCCTGCATCCCTGCTACCAGATAATCCCGCAGCTCATACAGCCGCTCGATCTTCTCATCAAAATTCTGATATAATTCCTCCGCCGCAGCGCCGAGTCCTGCAATACCGGCAACATTTTCCGTTCCGGAGCGCATGTTCTTCTGTTGCCCACCGCCGTGGATGATCGGCTTGATCTTTGTCTTGTCCTTTACATACAAAAATCCGACACCCTTAGGGCCATGGATCTTATGACCACTTACAGACAGCAGATCGATCCCCATACGTTTCGGATAAATGCGCAGCTTTCCGAAGGACTGGATCGCATCCACATGGATCAGTGTCTTTGGATTCTTCTCATGGATCAGCTTCGCCGCTTCCTCGATCGGTTCGATCGTACCAATCTCATTATTTACATGCATCATGGATACAAGGATCGTGTCTTCACGCACCGCCTCTGCCAGTGCTTCCATCGAGATTCTTCCCTGCGCGTCTACCGGGAGATAGGTTACTTCAAACCCCTGTTCCTCCAGAAAGATCAGAGGATTATAAACGGAGGCATGCTCAATTGAAGTCGTGATGATATGCTTTCCCGTCCGCTGATTTGCAAGTGCCACACCGATGAGTGCCAGATTGTTGCTCTCCGTACCGCCCGATGTAAAAATGATCTCCTTCTCCGCTACCTTTAATATCCGCGCGATCTGCTCTGTGGCAGTTTTTATATATTTTTCTGCGACAACGCCTTTCATATGCAGAGAAGACGGATTTCCGTAATCCTCCAGCAGCACCTGCTGCATAAGCGCCACCGCTGCGTCCGAGCAGCGTGTTGTCGCCGAATTGTCAAAATATGCTTCCATAGGATGGACTCCTTTATTGTCTTGTTCTAAATTGAGCCGGGACATTCGCAAATCACCTCGGCTCAATGCTATTGCACATCTCCAGATGCATCATGAGCATAGACAGCATCGTGATAGATGCTGTATCCGTGCGCAAGATCCGCTTGCCCAGCGAGATCACCTGAGAATCCGCCCGCAGAGCGTCGATCTCCTCCTCCGCAAATCCGCCCTCAGGTCCAATAAACACACTGATGGAACCGACATCTGTCAGTCCCTCAAACGCACGCGCCGTCGCCGTCATTCCTTCCTCATTTTCATAAGGAACCAGCCGCCTGTCGCACTGCATAGCATACTCCGCCGCCTCTTTAAAACTCATGAGCGGATGGATCTTCGGTATGATACTGCGCTTGGACTGCTTTGCCGCACTGCGGGCGATCTCCTGCCAGCGCGCCACCTTTTTTTCGGCTTTCTTTTCATCCAGCTTCACCACACAGTATTTCATCGCCACCGGTATGATCTCATACACGCCCAGTTCAACAGCCTTCTCTATGACAGTCTCCATGCGTTCTCCCTTCGGGATGCCCTGAAACAGGTAGATCTTCGCTGGAAGCTCCGTTCCGGGAATATCTTTCTTTTCGATGTGCAGAGTCACCACGTCGTCAGAAAGCGCCTCCACACTGCACAAAAAATCCCTGCCGCTCTGATTGCTGATGCGCACATGCTCACCCGGCTTCATGCGCAGTACATTTTTCATATGATTCACATCGGAACCTATAATTTGGATGATATCCTCACCTATCTGATCATCCTCAACAAAAAACTGATACATTCCATTCCTCCGGCTGCACGCTCATCTTTGCTTTGACACAGCCATTTTTCTAATTCTTTCGAGCGGTAATGTTTACCCACTCACCCTGATGATTGATCTCTACAATTGAGAGCCCTGCCGCCTCAATGGCCGCTGCCACCTCTTTTTCCTTGAAGTCAATAATACCGGATGTGATAAAGATGCCGCCGGATCTCATCCGTGCCGGGATCACAGGCGCCATGGGAATAATGACATCTGCCAGAATGTTTGCCACCACAATGTCACAATCGCCGCCCACCGTTTCCTGCAGCTCTGCATCATCGATCAGATTTCCGCAGTAAAAGGTGCCCAGTTCCTTTGCCAGATGATTGACCTCGAAATTCTCATAGGTAGAAGTCAGGCACGCTTCGTCAATATCAGTACCCACTACGCTGCCTGCACCCAATTTCAATGCCACGATAGACAAAATGCCGCTGCCACAGCCCACATCAAGCACCCGGTCACCATCCTTCATGTATTTGCGAAGCTGCCTGATACACAGCTGTGTCGTTTCATGTTTTCCGGTCCCGAAGGAGATACCCGGATCGATCTCGATCATGATTTTCCCCTCATCCTCAGGCTTTAATTCCTCCCACGTCGGTTTGATCAGGATGTCATCTAAATAAAAGGAGCTGAAAAACTTTTTCCAATTATTGATCCAGTCAATGTCCTCCGTCTGTCCTGCTGTGATCGTAGCCGGGCCGATATCCGCATACTGCTTTTGCTCCTCCAGTGCCAGCATGATCTTTTTCAAAAGCGCTTCCCGCTCTTCGGTCGTGGACTCATCCGCATCCAGATAAAAAGTCACTTTGCTGCTGCCGTCATCCTCACCCAGCTCCGGTGGAAAATCGATAAACATCTCACCGATCTCCTCCTTGGTCAGCGGCACATGGTTTTCGATCATCGCACCCTCAATGCCCAGCTCGTCCAGCATCGCGACGATCAGATCCTCTGCCGCTGTCGTTGTCTCTATCGTATAACTGTTCCACTTCATGAATTCAAATCTCCTTCATCTTTTCTCATTTTCACACTGTCATAGATCATATAGCCGTTCTTTCCGCTCTTTTTTGCCCGGTACATTGCTTCATCCGCACATCCGGTCAGTGTCTTCGCATCCATACCCCTCTCATAAAAAGCAATTCCCATACTTCCGGAAATCTGCAGGCGGACATTTCCAAGCTCAAATGGTTCAGAAAAAACAGCCATACATTTCTGTGCACAGGTATGAATATCATCGGTATTCCACGAACGAAGCAGCACGATAAACTCATCTCCGGCATAACGATACGCGATCAGTTCATCCTTTTTCAACGCATGCAGGCGCACTGCCACCTGGCGCAGCGCATCATCGCCCACCCGGTGTCCGTAATTGTCATTAATTCCCTTAAAATCATCAATATCAATCATAAAGGCAGCACGGAGCATACCTCTGTCCGTATAACGTTCAATATCCTCCTCCAGCTTCGCGCGGTTGCGGATACCGGTGAGTTTATCATGACTGTTTGCCTGTATCAGGTTGATCTGCTCGATCTCAAGCTGCTTGGCAAGTTTTCCTTTTCTGAGATTGTCCAGACTGATCAGCAGTACGATCAAAAGCAACACACAGATCACCAGCAGACCGGGGATCACCAGCTCCCGATAACGCTCCATAAAAGTCGGCGTATGATTGACGATCTGAGCGCCCTCCGGGATCAGCGACAGATCCAGTCCGTATTTTCGCATAACCGCTTCATCAACACAATAAACGTTCGGACTGTCCTCGATCACATCAAATTCCGCAGGATCCTTGCCTTCAACGATCTCCTTCGCCATCTGTGCCGCCAGTTTTCCGGACAGCTCCATGGACACGATATTTCCACCCAGCAGGCCGCTTCCGATACCGCCATCCACCATGCGAAACGCCGGAACCTGCGCATATTTCGCGATCAGCGCGATCGACTGATTATTCGTGTAATGTCTTCCGCAGGCGTCCTCTGTCATCACCACATAGAGCAGGATGGAGTCCGTATCTACTGCGGCGATCGCTGCGCGCAATTCCTCTGTCGTCAGTTCCGAGGTATTGATCTCAGAAAATTCCAGTTCCGGATACTTTTCCTGCTGTGCGTAAAATATTTTTCGATTTGCCTCACCGGTCACGGTATTGTCAAGGATCGCCACCACTTTTTTTGCATCCGGATAACAAGTTTTTGCAAACTCAATATTTTTCTCGAAAGACAGTCTCTCCATCACGCCCGTAACGAGCGGGGATTGTGCCGCCTCCTTCGCAAGTTCATCGCTATTGATCCCTTCAAAGATCACCGGAATACCTGCAAACAGATCATCCACATGCTCCATGGCAAACTGCAATGCTGCGTCATCCCCCACAATGATCACATCGTAAGGTTCAACCTTTGACATGCGGTAGGCCAGTCCCTCCGTAAACAGTCTGCGGCTTTCTTCATCATCCACGCGCTTCGTGTCCATGAACTCGTAATCCAGCTCAATATCGCTGCCGATCCCTTCCTTGATCCCCTCGATCTGGATCTGCACGGTATCCCATCCATAAGAATACGAGCTGAGAAAAAGTACACGTCCGCCTTCTTCCGTTTCATCCACAGTTTCAGCCTGTACAGTCACGGGATTCGCCGGCATACCGGTAAATATCACTAAGAAAAGCACCAAAAGCGCCCATCCTCTTTTTATTGTCTTCCGCTGAAAGTTCGTATTCATTTTTATCTCTCCGTTTACAAACAATCATATACTTTATCATACCAAAAACCCCGGCTTTTTACAAGCCGGGGCACACATACACTTTGCGTTTTTATAAGTACACATTACCGTTTCCGATCGTCTGCCGTTCAATGAAAGATCGCACCAAGCACCGCGCTGATCGCTCCATACAAGACACCCGCCACCGGGAAGATGATCCATGAGAATCCCCAGTTTCCGGTCAGAAAGCTATAGCCAAGATAAATCGCAACAACGACGCTCCAGTATGCACCCGAGAACTTCTCCGCCTTTTTCCTGCCCGGCGTATAATCTCCGGTCTGCAGCAGCTTATCATAGGAGGCATGGATCATCCCGGCATGTACAAGAAAAAATACACCGACTGCAACAAAAACCAGCAGTGCACACACGCCAACGACCAGCAGAAGATCGTCCTCCGTAAAGATCGACAATACCACCAGCGGGATCACACCCACAATACACAATACGACACCAATCGTGATGCTGTAACGGAACGTCACAGCAAAATTCTCTTTTTCACCGGCAACCATCATGACTACATCCTTCGGGATCTCCAGCCATTCTTTTTCCATGTATTCATACTTTGACAGGCGCATTCCGGTCGTGATAAAAACAGCAACTGCAATTGCTACCAGTACAAGAAGCACCACAAGGCCGATTGCTCCGGCAACGTTTTCCGGTATCAATGCCACATTGCCGAAAATTCTGCTTTTTTCCGATAATACACCCATCAACAATAAGCAGACCGGGCTCAGGATACACAAAAGCACGCCTGTCGCGATGCGTGGCGCAGCCTCTCTGCTCAGTGCCAGAAAATCCTCCGCCTCCTCAGGCGACACCTGCCGTCTGCGCTGTGACGACTTCTGTTCCAGCGCTTCTTCCTCTTTCAGAAGATAATCCGTACTCACATTCCACAACTCACTCATTCGGATGATCTTATCGATATCCGGTGTGCTCTCCCCTGTCTCCCATTTTGACACCGACTGTCTGGAGATGCCCAGGCGATCCGCCAGTTCCTCCTGAGACCAGCCGGATCTTTTTCTCAGATCCATGATCTTTTCTGATAAACGCATAAAAAATCAACCACCTTTCAAGTTATATCTTATTTTATAACCTAAAAGGGCGGTTGACAACAACCAAATTCACTATGAAATTTGTCAACCATGAGTTGCAAACAACTCATGGTTTGCAAAAATCCATTTATAATTGCCTACGGCAATGGGATTTTTGCACTCCTGAATCATTTTCTCACGGTCTCAGCAGCCAGTGCTTCGACCTGTTGCTTACAATTGCAACCGCCGGTTTCACTTCTTACACAGCAAACAACATGCGGAGTCTGTCATACTCCCGATTAATCTCCTGTAATGTTTCCGTATCACCGCACATATTATCCGGGTGATAGATCCTGACCAGATCCTTATAACGTTTTTTCAGTGCGATCTCGCTCTGTACTCCGATAAAGAAGAGCTCACCTTTAACAACCGAAGGGTTTTCCTGCGGTGTCGGCTCCTGTTTCTGCTGATACTGTCTGACGCGGTCATAAAATTCACGCTTGCGCTCCAGATGTTGTTTCTCATCCGCAAGTTTTCTGAGTTCGTCTTCCAGTACCTGCTGCTTCATCCGCAGCACATATTCTTCCTGCGCGCGAAACTTGGCATCTGCCTCTTTCTGTCTGCAGAAATCCTTTCGATCTCGCTCGAGTTTTTCCCGCTGCATTTCCAAGCGTCGCTTATCATCCTCCAGTTTGCGCTTATCACGCTCGATCTCTATCGTTTTTTTAAAAAACCATTGCTGGAATGCCATGATGTCATCCTGTGTCTCAGGCACAACTGTCTGCATAGACATAGGCAATCACTCCTTTGAAAATAAACCAAACTAAATGTTTCTATCCAGTATATCGACAACCTTTAAAAAAAATCAAGATATTGCGACAAAAAAACTAAAAATTTTTTTCATCTACAATATCTTGATCAAAATTCGTTCGGTTTATTCACATTCCAACGGACAATACGTGAATCTATCCACTTATTTCTTGCGTCCAAATCCTTTTTTCTTTGTCTTATGATCTCCGTCCGCAGCTCCGTTCTGATTTCCCAAAGAGTTTCCGGTCTCTGCGTCAAACTGGCGAAGCAGTTCTTTGGCCTCACTGTTTAATCCGGTGGGCACCTGCACAACCAGTGTCACATACTGGTCACCACGCACATTGGGATTACGCAATGACGGAACGCCTTTTCCTTTTAATCGGATGCGTGTATCCGTCTGTGTACCCGGTTTTACCTCATAGATCACATCTCCGTTTACCGTACCGATACGCACCTCACCGCCGAGCGCTGCCTGCGCATAAGAAATTGGTGCTGTGGAGTACAGATCCATATCACGTCTCTGTAAAAACGGATGTGCACTGACAATGACCTCGACGAGCAGATCGCCTCTCGGCCCGCCGTTTGTACCCGGCTCGCCTTTCTCACGTATACGTACGCTCTGTCCGTTGTCAATACCGGCAGGAATGCTGACCTCAATCTTCTTGCGGTTGTTCAGATAACCTGTTCCGCGGCATCCCGGACATTTCTCTCTGACCACCTTACCGCTTCCGTTACAATCCGGACAGGTCGTGATATTCTGCACAACACCGAACAGAGACTGCTGGGTCATGCGCACCTGACCACGTCCGCCGCACTTTGTACATGTCTCCGGACTGGTTCCGGGCTTTGCTCCGGTTCCATGGCAGTCAGGACACTCGTCCTTAAGTACCATATCGATCTCTTTTTTACAACCGAATACGGCTTCCTCAAAGGTAATACGCACCTGCGTGCGGACATTTGCCCCCTTCATCGGACCATTGTTCGCGCGTCTGCCGCCTCCGAAGCCGCCGCCAAATAAATCTCCGAAAATATCCCCAAAGCTGCCGAAGATATCTCCCATATCATTAAAATCAAAGCCTCCGCCGCCGGCGCCGCCGTCAAAAGCAGCGTGACCGAACTGGTCATACTGGCGTCTCTTATCCGGGTCACTCAGGATCGCATACGCCTCAGAAGCCTCTTTAAACTTTGCCTCTGCCTCTTTATCACCCGGATTTGTATCCGGGTGATATTTTTTGGCAAGTGCGCGGTACGCCTTTTTCAGCGCCGCGTCATCGGCGTTTCTGTCAACGCCGAGAACCTCGTAATAATCTCTCTTGTCTGCCATGATTATACTTCCTTGAAGTCTGCGTCTACGACATCATCATCTGCTGAAGCTGCGCCAGCACCTGCGCCCATGTCAGGACCTGCACCTGCACCCATATCCGGGCCTGCGCCTGCTGCCTGTGCACCCTCGTACATCTTTGCGAATACCTTCTGTGCGCTCTCCATCAGTTTCTCTTTTGCTGCCTTCATCTCATTAACGGTAGACTCGGACATATTCTCAGCCTCAGGATTTGCATCAACCAGTGCCTTTAATGCGTTCAGATCAGCCTCTACAGCGGACTTGTCAGCAGCATCCAGCTTATCACCTACCTGATCCAGTGCCTGCTGGGTCTGGAATACAAAGGAATCTGCATCGTTTCTGGTGTCGATTGCCTCTTTGCGCTTCTTATCCTGTGCCTCGTACTCAGCAGCTTCCTTTACTGCCTTCTCGATCTCATCATCAGACATGTTAGAGCCTGCCGTAATGGTGATATGCTGCTCCTTACCGGTTCCAAGATCCTTTGCGGATACATTTACGATACCGTTTGCATCGATATCGAAGGTAACCTCGATCTGAGGAACACCACGGCGTGCCGGAGGAATACCATCCAGACGGAACTGTCCGAGGGACTTGTTATCTCTTGCGAACTGACGCTCGCCCTGTACGACATTGATATCTACGGCAGTCTGATTATCTGCTGCGGTAGAGAAGATCTGGCTCTTCTTGGTAGGAATGGTCGTGTTACGCTCGATCAGTCTGGTAGCGACACCACCCATTGTCTCGATAGACAGTGACAGCGGAGTGACATCCAGAAGTAAGATCTCGCCTGCGCCCGCATCCCCTGCTAACTTACCACCCTGGATAGATGCACCGATGGCAACACACTCATCAGGGTTCAGGCTCTTGCTGGGCTCCTTGCCGGTCAGCTGTTTTACCTTATCCTGTACAGCAGGGATACGTGTAGATCCGCCGACTAACAGTACCTGACCAAGATCTGCATTTGTCAGACCTGCATCCTTCATTGCATTCTGTACGGGGATCGCGGTCTTCTCTACTAAGTCATGTGTTAATTCATCAAATTTTGCTCTGGTAAGGTTCATATCAAAGTGCTTCGGTCCCTCTGCGGTCGCAGTGATGAACGGCAGGTTGATGTTGGTCGTGGTTGCGGAAGAAAGCTCCTTCTTCGCCTTCTCAGCAGCCTCTTTCAGACGTTGTAGAGCCATCTTATCGTTAGAGAGGTCTACGCCCTCTGCCTTCTTGAACTCATCGATCATCCACTGGGTAATACGATTATCGAAATCGTCTCCTCCTAAGTGTGTATCACCGTTAGTAGATAATACCTCGATCACGCCGTCACCGATCTCAATGATAGATACATCAAAGGTACCGCCACCTAAATCGTATACCATGATCTTCTGCTCTTTCTCGTTGTCCAGACCATAGGCAAGTGCTGCTGCAGTAGGCTCGTTGATGATACGCTTTACATCCAGTCCGGCGATCTTTCCGGCATCCTTGGTTGCCTGACGCTGTGCGTCGTTGAAGTATGCGGGAACAGTGATAACCGCCTCAGATACAGACTCTCCCAGATAGCTCTCTGCATCTGCTTTCAGTTTCTGAAGGATCATTGCAGAGATCTGCTGCGGGCTGTAGCTCTTGTCATCAATTGCCTTCTTGTAATCGGTTCCCATATGTCTCTTGATAGAAGAGATGGTCTTCTCAGCGTTGGTAACTGCCTGACGCTTTGCAGGCTCGCCGACGAGACGCTCACCGGTCTTTGTAAATGCAACGATAGACGGTGTTGTTCTTGCTCCCTCCTGATTTGCGATAACGGTGGGCTTTCCACCTTCCATAACAGCTACACAGCTGTTGGTTGTTCCTAAGTCAATACCAATAATTTTGCTCATGATGTTTTCCTCCTACTTGATATATAAAAATGTTTTATTACCTGTTAATTTTACTGCACGACTGCTACCATACTGTGACGCACAACGGAATCACGATAGGTATAACCTTTTTGCAGTTCCTGTGCCACGATGCCTGATTCGTACTCCTCGCTCTCCACCTGCATCACCGCGTTGTGGAATTCGGGATCAAATTCCTTGCCGACCGCCTCAATGGGCTTTACATCCAGCTCGGAAAATACGGTCATCATCTGCTTGTAGATCTTATCCATACCGTCCACAAATGCATCGTTTTTCTGTTCTTCGGGAACGGCTGCCAATCCGCGCTCAAAATTGTCCACCACCGGAAGGATCTTTTCGATGATGCTCTTTGCACCAACCTCATACATCTGAGTCTTCTCCTTTTCGGTACGCTTGCGGAAGTTTTCAAACTCCGCCATCTGGCGCTTCACCTGATCGGTCAGCTCCTCGATGCGCTCATCGCGCTTATCCTTTTTCTTTTCCTTTTTCTTAAAGGGGCTTTTTTTCTCGCCCTTCGAAGCCTGTGCATCTTCCGGCTCTCCGCCATCCTGTTCAGTTGCTTCCGAAGTGTTATCCTCACCCGCAGCTTCTTCCTCCCCGGCGATGGCTTCCTCAGCCGCGGTTTCCGGCTCTCCGGAAACTTCCTCAGAAGTGGGCTGTTCGGTCTGTTCGTCTAAAACAGTGTCTGTTGTTTTTTCTTCTGCCATTTGCAGTCACCTTCCATTTCTATGTGATATATCTATTTTTGTTCAGGCGGCTTTTTAAATATACCGTCCAACTGATTTTTCAATGTTTTCAGATTATCCATTACATTTTCGTAATCCATTCGCTTCGGGCCGATGATTCCGATGGTACCCTTCATGCCCTCACCCAGCTCATAAGTGGCAGTCACAACACTGCAGTCCTTCATGGTCTGCACCGGCGACTCGCTACCGATATAAACCTGAATACCGGTATTTTCTTCATCGGAGAGCGTATCGTTCATAAGACTTACCAGCTGTTGTTTTTCTTCAAAAGCGGAGATCAGCTGCTGCGCGCGTCCCGAATCTGCCAGTTCCGGATATTTGAAAATGTTCGTGGCACCGCTGGTGTAGATCTCCAGATCCTCATCCTCGGAAACGGATTCAGCGATGGCATCCAATACCTTGCTCACGATCTCGCTGTGAATACCTGCCTGTTCTTTTAGCTTGGCAATGGTTGCGAGATTGATCTGATTCAATGCCAGTCCGTTCAGGCTTGTGTTCAACAGCAGATTCAGTTTTAAGATGTGTTCGTTATCCAAACCGTTCAGATCCGTGCGAATGATCTTGTTCTTTACGATGTTTCCCTCCAGCACGATCACTGCCAGAAGCTGCTCCTCATCCACCTGTGAGAGCTGGATGAATTTCAGCTTGCCCTGCTGATACTGAGGTGCGGTGATCATTGTGGCATAATTCGTATTTGTTGCCAGCATCTTTACCACCTGCTTTAAGACCTGCTCCATCTTCTCGGTCCGCTCGATAACGAAATCCTTCATCTCGGACACTTCGCGGTCCTTTTCCTCCATCAGATTATCCACATAAAAGCGATAGCCCTTGTCGGAAGGGATACGACCGGCAGAAGTGTGCGGCTGAACAATGTAGCCCAGTTCCTCCAGATCGGACATCTCATTGCGGATCGTTGCGGAACTCAGATTCAGATCCGTGTACTTGGAGATCGTACGGGAACCAACCGGTTCACCAGTCTCCAGATATGTCTGAATGATTGCCTTTAAAATTTTTGTTTTTCTCTCATCTAAGTGCTCCATGGACTCACCTCTCACCTTCGGGGGTGTTATTAGCACTCATCGAAAAGGAGTGCTAATCGTTTCTGTAACTAAGATAGCACTGCCGCATCATAATGTCAACACTTTATTTGTGAAAAATGTATTAAAAATAAATGCGAAGCCTAAATCAGCTTCGCATTTGCTTTCATTTGGAATTTCTCGTTCTGGATAATGAAGCGTTCGTGTTTTCCTTCGCCTACCACACCCTTCGCATCACTTGCAGTCACTTCAAACACAAGACGCCGTCCATCCACTTCTGTCAATGTGGACTCGCAAGTCACCTTCATTCCGACCGGTGTCGGAGCAGTGTGCTTGATCTCAAGAAGTGTTCCAACAGTTCCGCTTCCTTCCTCCAACTCATTCGCAACGCTTCTCCAGCAGGTCTCCTCCATGAGCGCGATCAGTGCGGGCGTGGCAAATACATCCAGTGTCCCGCTGCCCATTACTTTCGCGGTATTGCTCTCGTTTACAGTTACAGTTCTTGTTCCTTTGATTCCTGTTTCTAACATAATTTGTCTCCTTTTCGTTGTTTATAAAAATCGGTACAGTACCTGGTTGCTTACATCCCGCCCAAAGGGTGTCAGCCGGTAGTGTGTTCCGGTATCGGTCAGCAGCTCCTGCGCGGTCAGATCTTTCAGCACATCACCGTAGACTGCCTCTGCACTCAGCCCGAAACGACGCACAAAATCTGCCTTTGCAACCCCGGCCGTCATGCGGAGTCCCAGATAAAAGAACTCTGCCATACGGTCGTTTTTGGATAGGTGTTGCACTTCGCGGGGAGTAAAATCCTCTTCCAGATACGCACGCAGCTCTGACGTATTACAAAATCGGGTTTCTTCTATATAAGAAGAAGCGCCAAGTCCCAGACCCAGATACTCTTCTCCGGTCCAGTAACCGATATTGTGCCGGCATGCAAATCCAGCTTTCGCATAGTTGGATATCTCATAACGCTCATAGCCGTAATCCGCCAGCAGCGCCCCGGTCAGCTCATACATGGCGCGCTCACTCTCCTCGCTCGGCAGCACCTGCGGCTCTTTTCCCGCATCCCGCAGCTTTTCGTCCGCCCGATACCGTTCATAGAAGGGCGTGCCCTCCTCAATGATGAGACTGTAGGCGGAAATATGCTCCGGGTGCAAAGACAACACCTGATGCAGTGTTTTTTCATAGGAAGCGATCGTCTGTCCCGGCAGCGCGCTCATCAGATCCACATTCACGTTGCGGATCCCCGCCTCCCGCACCAGACCATAGCTGCGCAGGAAATCATCGTAAGTATGGATGCGCCCCAGCAGACGCAGTTCCCGTTCTGATGTGGACTGCAGGCCCAGGCTTACCCGGTTCACGCCTCCCTGCGCCAACGCCCGCGCCTTTCCCGTTGTGATCGTACCGGGATTCGCCTCAACCGTGATCTCCGCACCGGCCGCCAGCACAAAATGCTCCTGCACCGCTGCCAGCAGACGTGACAGCTGTTCGATACACAGGATCGTCGGCGTTCCGCCTCCGATAAAGACCGTATCGATCACTTTCTCTTGAAAAGAAGCAGCCTGCCCCACAAGCTGCTTCTCCAGACATTCCATATAACGCCCGATCGTGTCCTGATCCGCCGGGGCAGACAGAAAATCACAATAGGCACACTTTCTCACACAAAACGGAATATGGATATAAAGTTCCATAATTGTTCGTTCCTCACATACAAATGCTTACTTTCCTTCATCAAGCTTTAACACACTCATAAATGCTTCCTGCGGGATCTCTACGTTACCCACCTGACGCATACGCTTTTTACCCTCTTTCTGCTTCTCCAGCAGCTTTTTCTTACGGGAAATGTCACCGCCGTAACATTTTGCCAGCACATCCTTTCGCACCGCCTTGACCGTCTCGCGGGCAATGATCTTGCTGCCGACTGCTGCCTGAATGGGAATCTCAAACAAGTGTCTCGGTATCTCTTCCTTTAACCGCTCGCACATCCGTCTGCCACGCTCATATGCCGTGCCGGCAAAAACGATAAAGGACAACGCATCCACCGGTTCACGATTGATCAGGATATCCAGTTTCACCAGATCTGAACGCACATAACCTTTCATCTCATAATCGAAAGAAGCATAACCACGGGAGCGGGATTTCAATGCGTCAAAGAAATCGTAGATGATCTCGTTGAGCGGAAGATCATATTTGAGCACCGCACGGGTCTCCTCAATATATTCCATGCTGATATAAACACCGCGACGTTCCTGACACAGATCCATAATGGAACCGATAAATTCGCTGGTCACCATGATCTCCGCACAGACAAAGGGTTCTTCCATATACTCGATCTCCGAGGGATCCGGCAGATTGGAAGGATTCGTCAGGTCGATCACCTCGCCGTCTGTCTTGTGCACTTTATAAATAACACCCGGAGCAGTCGTCACCAGATCCAGATTGTACTCGCGCTCCAGACGTTCCTGTATGATCTCCAGATGGAGCAGCCCCAGAAAACCACAACGGAAACCAAAACCCAGCGCCACAGATGTCTCCGGCTCAAACTGAAGGGATGCATCATTCAGCTGCAGCTTTTCCAGTGCATCCCGAAGATCCGGATATTTTGCACTGTCTGCGGGATAAAGTCCGCAGTAAACCATCGGATTTACTTTTTTATAACCCGGCAGCGGTTCTGCACACGGGCGGTTTGCATCCGTCACCGTATCACCCACGCGGGTATCTTTCACATTTTTCAGGGAAGCGGTGATATAACCGACCATACCGGCAGGAAGTTCATCACACGGAATAAACTGTCCGGCTCCGAAATATCCAACCTCTACCACCTCTGCTTTTGCTCCGGTGGCCATCATGAGCATCGTCATTCCCGGTTTGATCGTACCTTCTTTGATCCGGCAGAAAACGATTACCCCCTTATAGGAATCATAGAGCGAATCAAAGATCAGCGCCTGCAGCGGTGCAGAAGGGTCACCGGTAGGCGCAGGCAGTTTGTGTACGATCGCCTCCAGAACATCCTCGATATTTTCTCCGGTCTTTGCAGAGATGCGCGGCGCGTCCTGCGCCTCGATCCCGATCACATCCTCGATCTCATTTACCACAAAATCCGGCCTTGCGCTTGGCAGGTCGATCTTATTGATGACCGGAAACACCTCCAGATCATGATCCAACGCCAGATATACATTTGCCAGCGTCTGTGCCTCGATACCCTGTGCTGCGTCCACTACGAGGATCGCACCGTCACAAGCCGCCAGCGAGCGTGAAACTTCATAGGTGAAGTCCACGTGCCCCGGTGTATCGATCAGGTTGAAAATATACTCCTCTCCGTCCTGTGCGTTGTATATAATGCGCACAGCCTGAGATTTGATCGTAATGCCGCGCTCACGCTCCAGATCCATGTTATCCAACACCTGGCTCTGCATCTCCCGGCTGGTGAGCAGACCGGTTTTTTCGATAATACGGTCTGCCAGCGTGGATTTGCCGTGGTCAATATGCGCCACAATACAAAAGTTTCGAATCTTGCTCTGATCTATCATAATATAAATTTACTCTCCTGTTATTAACATTTCTATTTTGCCGACAGGCTCGACTTCGGGATCCGAAGCCCCCAGCCATTCGCATCTGTCATGACACGATAGCCCATTTCATTGGCGCATTTCACTTTTGCGTCTGTGGGATCCGCGATCAAAATATCCGCAGGTGTGAGCTTCGCTCTTTCCACACCCTTACGCACACCGATCGCAGTCACGGAATGCCCGATCACACGGATCAGCACAGGTTTTCCCTCGCAGAGATAATCATAAACTGCCTGACACTGCTGCTTGACGGAATAAGCTTTGCTGCCCTCTGCCACCACAGAATTGGTCCAGGTGGCACCTACGCCGGTGATCCAGCCCTCATCATTCGGGCTGAAAGGCTTGTCCATATAAATGGATGCCAACATTGCATCCGCCGTCGCCGTACACCCAACATTCTTACCACTGCTGCCGATAAACCGATCATAGTCATACTGGCAGTACAGATATTCCGGCTTGAAATTCTTTAACACGAGGAATCCGCTGTAATTATTCTGCTTGTAATCCGTCTTCGTATTCGACGTATAATTTACCAGCGCACTTTTCGCCACAGGCAGATCCGGTGCAGCAGGCGCTTCCTGCTGCGGCGTCTGCGGTGTTTCTTCTGCTGAAGATTCCTCGGTGATCTGTGTTTCCTCCGTCACGATCTTTTTCCAATGTGCATACAGCACCTGATCATTTTTTCCCTTGAATACCGTCTTGGCTGTCACCTTCGTGCCGCCGGTCTTTTTCGTGTACCAGCCCAGAAACTTATAACCGGTTCTGGTCGTCGTCGGCAATTTGCCATACGCTTCTTTATCAGAAAGGGTCAGTGTTGTCTTCACCTTTTTCCCCTTGTTTGCATCAAAGCTGATATCATAGTATGTGACCGTCTGCTCACCATCTTCTGTCTGTACGACCGCAACCGTCTTTGCTGCCGCCATGTCTGCCGGTGCCAGCATCATCGTCACTGCCAGCGCACCCGCTGTGAAAACTCTGTAAAATCTTCGCATATGTACTCCATTTATTTTAATTCATATTTTCCGGCTTTCAGTTTCGCCTCAAAAACTGCTTTGGGCAAAGGCTTGTCAAACAGAAATCCCTGAACCACCTTGCAGGCGATCTGCTTCAGATAATCCACCTGCTGCCAGTTTTCCACGCCTTCCGCCACCACGTCCATGTGGAGATCTGCCGCCATCCGGACGATGTTTGACAACACGATCCGGTCTGTCTCCTCCATACTACTCATGAAAGTCCGATCCAGCTTCAGTACATCCACCGGAAACGAACGCAAAAGATTCAGTGAAGAATAGCCAGTTCCAAAGTCATCGATGGACAATGCCACCTGATGCTGTTTCATCTGTTTCATGAAGCTGATGATCCGGTCTGTCTCGGACTCTTCCACCGTTTCCGTCAGCTCCAGCTCAATATATTTACTCTCCAGCTCATATTTGCCAATGATACCCATGATATCCTCACATAAATGAGGGTTTGCCAGATGCTCTCTGGAAAGGTTCACGGAAACCCGCACAGGTTCTATTCCTTCCCGCAGCCATCCCCGGATATCCTTACAAACCTGTTCTAATATATAGAAATCCAGTGTACAGACCATGCCGTTTCTCTCCAGCACCGGGACAAATTCCATGGGCGGTACAAGCCTGCCCTCATATTCCAGACGTGCCAATGCCTCTGCTCCCACGATACGGTAGGAATCCGTTTCCACCTTCGGCTGGTAATAAGCCTTGAAAGCCCCGTTTTGCAGTGCTTCCATAAATCCGCCCGCAATCTGCTTTTCACGATAGATCTGCTGTCTGACCTCTTCGGAAACGAAGACGTAAGGCTTCTTATCCACATGTCTGGCTACATTCAGTGCCATTGCACATTCGCCGATCACCATCCCGCAATTTGTCACCGACTCATCAATGATCAATCCACCCGCCACTGCACTGATCACAACAGGTATCTTTCGTTCACCCAACATTCCATAGGTTCCCAACCCCGAAAGCATTTCCAGGAATGCATCTGTGTGTTCTTTCCTGATCAGTGCCACAAAATTATCACCGCCCAGCCTTCCGATGCATTCCCCCTCTTCCAGACGGTCCATCAACGCCTTCGAATACCGCGCGATGATCATATCTGTTTCCTTTGTGCCAAACTGTTTGTTCACCAGACTAAAGCGTGTCAGATTAAAATAGTAGGCATTATACCGGGTCAGTTCATTCTTTACCAGCAGTTCATCCACGTAGGTCAGAAAGCCACCCGAATTCGGTAGACCTGTCAGGCTGTCCGTATGTGCGATCTTTTTCACCTGATGGATCAGCCGCCATCTACCGCAATGAAAAAACAGGATTTCGAACATGACGTCCAATTCACTTTTTTCTTCTTCCGAGAAGGAACCTGCCCCTTTTGTCCGGTAAAGAACATAGGTTACCTGTCCGCCTTCTCCTGTATGAAACTGCCGCTCATATGCCACCGTATCTTCGTTCTCTTCGCCGGATGAAAACAGAAGAAAGTCCCTTTTTTCCCCGCCCTTTGTGTACTGCGTGTCAGGCGCGGAAAATTTCATCAGGACCTGCGCGATCCGGTATGAGTCCCTGATCCGGCCAAATGCTTTTCCCGTGACCGCGATGGATATTTCCGACTCTGCCAGCGTATGCACAAAGTTCTCTATGTCAGTTTGAAATCTTACGGCTGTCCGGCCCGTGGTTTCGCCCGCTGGCCGGGGATGCTCTCTTCCCGTCATAAATGCGGCTCCTTTTTTATGTTGCAAAATGCACATATTTTTGTTATTTTACCACAAAAATGTGCGTGAATCAAATAAAAAAAGGTATCCTCCACACCGCAAGATACCTTTTTTTATCCCATTGCGTCATACGCTACATGTGCCTTTGTCTGATTTTTACGGTTTTTCGCCGCTCAGCACGCGGTTTAAGATATCCGCCAGCGGAGGCATTGCATTCATTGCCTCCTGCAGGGAATTTGTCTGCGCTCCCACCTCCACAAGCAGCGATTTGGGACAGTAGTGCATGTTGTAACGAAGTCCCTTTAAATAGATTCCCCTGCTGAAGCCCGGATAATACTCACTGGCCAGCAGTTCCATCTGAAGCGAAAAGGCAAGATTGGTCTGCAGATTCGGATTTTTCAGCGACGTGAGTGCCCCGTTCTTATTCGTATAGCTGAGTCCGTTAAAAAACATGACCGGAGCCATGACCGTATCATTCACCTCAGTCAAAAGATAAGTGTCATTCCCGACACCGTCCCGATGCAGATCAATGACCACCTCAATGGTCGGGTGATCCTTTAAGATCTGTTGCAGATGAGGTCCCGCCACGCCGTATGCCCGGTCACGATCAGAATCGTAAGTGCTCCGGTCATGAAGCACCTGAAAACCGTACCGCCCGGTCAGTATCTCCGTCAGATAATCTCCCAGTCCCACGACGGATTCGTCCAGATCACCGTCCGTGGAATCACGATATCCTTCCAATGAATGGGTATGATAGATCAATATCTGAGGTCCATCCACATCTTCTTTCAGTTTCATATTCTTTTTCAGCAGTTTTTCCAGATTGAGCTGGCTGCTGTTGCTTCCGGTCGTCCCGTCGATGCAATAATGTTTTTTGACCAGCGTCTGATAATCCCTTAGTTCCTCCAGATCCAGCTCTACGGCTTTTTTCGTCGCATAGGAAAAAAGGGAACACTCTGTGTTTCCCGCCGTATCATTTCCCTGCATCTGATTAAAAAATGTCTGCCGAAACAGTTCGCTTGTCTGTCCACCCGCAGATGCATCCGCCCCGCTCTCGTCCGCATACCATGCTTCGTTTTCTTCCTGAAGCTGTGCGGCGAGCTGCTGTTCCATTTCTGCTTCAAATGCGCTCTCAGAGGCCGCTGTTTCCCCCTCCTGAGCCGCATAAGTATAGACCGGGAAGCACTCCATGACTGCGTCCATTAATATCTGTGAAACCGAACGTTCCGCCGGTCTTTCACTGTTTACAATAGGCAGATAGTAATCCAGTACATTCTGGTAAATACTCTCCTGGGCTTTTACGCCTGCATAGGCTGCAAATTTCCGCTCCCCTGTTTCGTTTTCCCCGCGCAGCTGCACAAGCTCTGTCAAAAAAGCTGCACAAACACAAAAAAGAAGGATAAAAAGTGCTCCTATCCTTCTCTTTTTTTCGTTCTTTTTCGTTTCTATCAAGACATGCCGCACCTGCATTACCTCCCTAACATTAGATCATATGCGGGAGTTGTCCGATTTATGACTGTTTTTTATCTTGCTGCGCTTTTTATTCCTGAAGCGCCAGATTGATGGCATCGGAGATCGTACTGCTCAGCCGGTTCACAGACGCGTCAATGTCCTTTGAAGTCACATACAATGTATTTAAGTGCGGTGCCAAAAGCTCCCGCACCAGCTCATACTGCTCGACCTCATCCAGCGAGCGGTAGGAGCTTCGCATTCTTCCGTAGGGTGCATGCTCAGAGAGTGCCTCCAGCAGATTGTTCATGGTATCGTTCACGATGGTAGCTGCGTCCACCACCGTCGGTATTCCGATCGCCAACACCGGAATGCCGAGTGCCTCCTGCGTCAGGGGATGTCTATGGTTGCCTACGCCGGAACCGGGGTGAATACCGGTATCCGTAACCTGTATGGTGCGATTCAAACGTCTGGTACTGCGGGCGGCAAGCGCATCTACCGCAATGACAAAATCAGGCTGTGTCTCCCGTAAAATCCCCCGGATGATCTCACTGCTCTCCATTCCGGTCTGCGCCATGACACCGGGCACAATGGCACTGACACGCTTCTGTTTTTTTCCAAAAACATCATCTCCAAATTCACGCATCATATGCCGTGTTATAAAAAGATGATCCGCCACCTTCGGCCCCAGTGAATCCGAAGTCACCTCACGATTTCCGAGTCCCACTACCAGCGCTGAAAGCTGCTTGCCCTTCGGCGCCAGCCGCTTGATGATGCGCGCCAGCTGCTCACTGATCATCCGGTGATAGCGGTCATCCTCATCATCCATGCTGGCTGCTTCAATAGTGATGTAGTTGCCCTTCGGTCTTCCCATGCTGCGTGCGCCGTTCTCCGTCTCTATGACCATGGTCGTGATCTGGATGTCCTCATACATCTTCTCCTTTTCCAGCCGTACACCCTTGATCTCTATGTTGTCCTGCTCATACTTTTCCCGTGCTTCCAGTGCCAAATCTGTTCTGATCTCGTACATAATGATCCTCCACGATACATTTTTTTATAGTTTTTGCCAAAAATCTCTTTTTATGTATTGACAGAACGAAATCAAATCGTTATTATTATCTAGTGTGCGTACATCAGATACGTCCGTGTCCGGCTCTGATGCAGCATGAGACTACAAATATATTAGGAAAACGGAGGTGTACGGTTTTGGCAAACATTAAATCTGCTAAGAAGAGAATTCTTGTAACAGAGAAGAAAGCTGCAAGAAATAAGGCAATCAGATCAAAAGTAAAGACATCTATCAAGAAAGTAGACGCTGCGATCGCTGCTAAGGATCAGGCTGCTGCTAACGAGGCTTTAAAGGCTGCAATCGGCGAGATCAGCAAGGCTACTTCCAAAGGTGTTTATCACAAAAATACTTCTTCCAGAAAGATTTCCCGTATGACAAAGGCTGTCAACAAGATGGCTTAATCGGCTGGTCGAAGCATATAAATTTTTTATTAACCCACAAATACAAGTCCGGTAAGAGTTCACCCTCGCCGGACTTCTTTTGTTTCTATCTATATTCCCACTCTCTGCTGGCCTCCATGATGACCAGCTCCACTGCGATCTGCTCGTTCATCTGACCGGTCTTTACCGCAGTCTCCATCTCCACACTGTAGCGCAGTATCTTTTTGATACTGTCAATAGAGAGACGCGATGCCTGCCCCAGCGACCGACTCACTGCAAAGGGCGGAATGCCTGCCGCCTTCGCCATCGCGCTGTTGTTTGTACCCTTGCGCTTTAAGTCCTTAAGCTGCAGTAAGATATTGTACTGCCTCGTGATGAGAAAGAGAATGCGCATCGGCGGCTCTTTGAGCGCCAGCAGATCATAATACATTTCCAGCGCATCCTTTCTGCGGCACTCAATGATGGCACTCACCATATCAAAGATCTTATTGGTGACCGCCTGCGGACAGACTGCCTCCACATCCGGGAGTTCAATGACATCCTTGTCCAGACAATAACAGATCAGCTTTTCCATCTCCCGGTCCAGTGTGCCCATATCCGTACCCACACGGTCAAAAAACTCCTGCATCGCAGCCTTTGTGATGTTCTTGTTTTCCCTTTTCAACCGTCCCAGCATCCAGCGCGTCAAAAGTTCCTGATTCTGAGCAGCAAATTCCACAATCTTTCCGTGATCCTTCAGGGCCTTGAACATCTTACTTCGCTTATCCACGTCAGATTCCACAAACACAAAGGTCGTCGTCTCCGGAATCTGTGCCATATATTCCGCCAGCTCCTCTGCACCGCTCTTGAAGAAGCCGGAATCCTCCACCAGGATCAGCCGGTGATCCGCAAAAAAAGGCATCGTCTCTCCCAGATCGATCAGCTCCTTGGGATTCGTCTCCTTTCCCTGATAAAAAGCGGCGTTCATCGTATCTCCCTCTGTCCAGAGTGCACTTTTCAGCTTATCTTTGTACTGCTTTTTCAGATAAGCCTCCTCGCCGTAGAGCAGATAAGCAGTCTTATATTTTTGGTTTTTGATATCCTCATCAATGGTTCGCATAGACACCTGTCGCGTAACTGTTCCGTTCTCTCACAGTCATCTCGCTCCCTTTCCTTTTTTCTGTGCATAAATGTAAAGACACAACTGCGCCAACAGCGTGATCGTCCAGGTGATCGGATAGGATAGATACACGGTCGCGATCTTGTGAAACTGCGGAATCTGAAAGACCGTCGCAATCCACACCAGACGCAGCCCACAGGCTCCTATCAGAGACATGATCATTGGTCCGATGGAATAACCCATGCCACGTAGCACGCCTACCACTACATCCATCATACCACAAAGGGCGTAGGGAAGCAAAATGATCGCCATGCGCACCATTCCCGCTTCGATCACCTCTGCACTGCTTGAATAGATGTGAAGCAACGGACGGCCAAAACCGTACATCAGCCATCCAAACACCACACCTGTCACGATCACGCAGCCCTCAGCAGTGAGCAGGATCTTTCCGATCCGATCCCTTTTCCCTGCGCCAACATTCTGACTGGTAAAGGAGATCGCCGCCTGATGGAATGCGTTCATTGCCACATAAACAAAGCCCTCCAGATTCATCGCCGCAGAGTTACCGGCCACAACAATCTCTCCGAAAATATTGACAGAGGACTGGATCACTACATTGGACAGAGAGAAAACCGCCCCCTGAAAGCCTGCCGGAAGTCCCACACACACGATCTGTATCAATTTCTCTTTATATATGCGCAGTTTTCCCAGGATCAAACGGATCCCACCCTGTTCCCGCATCATGCAGCGTACCACCAGAAAGGCGGAGATACACTGTGAGATCACAGTCGCCAGTCCGACACCGGCCACATCCATATCCAGCGCGATCACAAAGAACATATTGAGGATCACATTGATGATGCCTGCTGTCATCAGGTAATATAACGGCCGCTTCGTATCTCCGACGGAGCGCAGCAGCGCGCTTCCGAAATTGTAGATCATCATCGCCGTCATCCCAAGGAAATAAATGCGCAGATACAGCGCTGCCAACGGCAAGATATTTTCCGGTGTCTGCAT
This sequence comes from uncultured bacterium, assembly GCA_945828315.1. GTDB lineage: Bacteria > Bacillota > Clostridia > Lachnospirales > Lachnospiraceae > W0P33-017. The sequence goes on from CALZQA010000001.1 coordinate 88,357, forward strand.
CAGTTCCAAAAGCTGCGGTGCAAAGACCACACCCACGATCGTCAGGATCACGCCGCTGATGAGACTTAGCATCATGGCAGTGTGAACCGTCTTGCTCAGTTCCTCGTCATTGCCTGCACCATAATCTCGGGCAGCCAGCACGTTTCCGCCAACAGACAGCCCCAGAAACACATTTGTCATCAGATTGATCAGTGCCGTATTGCTGCCTACTGCAGCCAGAGAATTATCCCCGGCAAAGCGCCCCACTACTACAATATCCGCCGCGTTGAACAACAGCTGCAAAATACTGGAGCACATCAAAGGAATGGTGAACAGCAGCATCTTTTTCAAGATGGGACCGTTCACCATATCTATTTCATATTTCTTTTTATCCACAACTAACGCCCCCTTCAGCATATCTAAGGATACGTTAGCTCATGTGAGAGAAAAAATCAAGTTTTAACCGAGTATTTTTTTCAGATCCTCCTCCGGTGTCGTGATCGGTGCGATCTGATATTTTTCCACCAAAAAGTTCAACACATTCGGAGAGATAAATGCAGGAAGCGAAGGCCCCAGCAGGATATTTTTGATACCCAGATGAAGCAGTGTCAACAGGATGCAGACTGCCTTCTGCTCATACCAGGAGAGCACCATGGAAAGCGGCAGATCGTTCACGCCACATGCAAAGGCTTCGGCGAGAGCAACAGCCACCTTGATGGCACTGTAGGCATCGTTGCACTGTCCCATATCCATGATGCGGGGCAATCCGCCGATGGTGCCGAGATCAAGATCGTTAAATCGGTATTTCCCGCAGGCAAGCGTGAGAATGACACTGTCAGAGGGTGTCTGCTTGACAAATTCCGTGTAGTAACTGCGCCCCATTCTTGCACCATCACAACCGCCCACGAGGAAGAAATGCCGGATCGCACCTGTTTTCACTGCATCAACCACCGTATCGGCAACCGAAAGCACTGCCCCATGCGCAAAACCGGTCATCACCTTTTCTCCGCCATTGATGCCCGTGAACCGCATATTCTCTGGATAACCGCCAAGCGCAAGTGCCTTTTTGATGACCGGTGTAAAATCCTTCTCCTCGCCAATATGAACCATACCGGGATAAGACACCACCTCGGTCGTGAATACACGGTCCGAGTAACTTGCCTTAGGCGGCATCAGACAGTTCGTCGTAAAAAGCACGGGTGCCGGAAGATCCGCAAATTCCTTCTGCTGGTTCTGCCATGCGGTTCCGAAATTTCCTTTCAGATGGGTATACTTTTTCAGTTCCGGATATGCATGCGCGGGCAGCATCTCTCCGTGGGTATAGATATTGATTCCCTTGTCCTTTGTCTGTTCCAAAAGCTGCTTCAGATCATACAGATCATGCCCCGTGATAACGATAAACGGACCTTTTTCTACCGTGAGACTCACCTCTGTCGGCACTGGGTTACCATAGGTTTCGGTGTTGGCCTTGTCGAGGAGTGCCATACACTTCAGGTTGATCTCACCGACCTCCATCACGATGGGGAGCAGCTCATCCATCCCCCAGTCCTCTCTGCCGACAGCAGCGAGTGCCTTGTAAAAAAAGCTGTACACGTCTGCATCCCGGTATCCGAGTATCTGTGCGTGATAGGTGTATGCCGCCATTCCACGGATACCAAATAAGATCAGCGATTTCAGAGACCGGATATCTTCATCTGCTTCCCAGAGTTTCTTCATGTCATAAGGATCCGGTTTGCCGCAAGCAGAGCTGCCGCAGTTACAGTTACGCGCGATATGTTCCTTCTCTGCCTCCACCCGGTCGGTGAGAGCCGAAATCATCTGATTGTTAAAATTTACATTGGTAAGAGTCGTAAAAAGTCCCTCTACCACTAATCTATCTGTAGCTCCCGTCACAAGCTGACGGTTGCTTTCAGCTGCTCTCGCAAGTCCGATCAGCGCCCCCGTCAGCTGATCCTGGAGTTCCGCAGTATCTGCCTTCTTCCCGCAAACACCTGCTGCTCCCGTGCAACCTGTACAACCTGCCGTCTGTTCACACTGAAAACAAAACATTTGATCTTTCATTTTTTATTCCTCCGTTTATATCTCATATTTTTTGTCTATCATTTTAAATAGCTTGTTGTGTTTACGACATGATTCTATTACAGCAGATCCAACAATTCAGTTGTATTTACAACAACAGGAGATGTTTATGGAGAAATATATTCCAATTTTAGAAAAAACACAGCTTTTTACAGGCATAGCCGATGGCAGCATCTTATCCATGCTCGATTGTCTGAACGCACGACTTTCTATGTATAAAAAGGGAGTATATGTGTTAAGGGAAGGGGAACATTTATGCGACATTGCTGTGCTGGTTGAGGGGGGCCTTCTGATCCAAAAAGATGATTACTGGGGAAATCGCAGCATCCTTGGCCGAATCTCCGTTGGCGAGATCTTTGGCGAAGCATACGTTGCACCCGAGAGCGGCGCACTGCTCAACGACGTGGTGGCAACTGAGGACAGCGCCGTCATTTTCTTTGATGTAAAGCATATCATCACCACCTGTTCATCAGCCTGCAGTTTCCATTCCACGGTTGTTCATAATATGTTCTTTATCATATCCGAGAAAAACAGAAAACTCGTGCAGAAGCTTAGCCATATGTCCAAGCGCTCCACACGGGCAAAGTTGATGTCCTATTTATCCGAAGAAGCCAAGCACCAGAGAAGTGCATCTTTTGCGATCCCGTTTAACCGGCAACAGCTGGCGGATTTCCTGTCAGTGGACAGAAGCGCCATGTCCAATGAGCTTTGCAAGATGCGTGATGAGGGCTTATTGTCATTTAAAAAAAATCAGTTTACCCTCCACGATAACTCATAAAAAACGGTGCAGCCCACCATCGCAGAATACACCGTTTTGTTTTATATACACATATTTCCGTATTTTGCTACACACTGGATACAATAGTCCGTAATGCCCATGCCCACCGCAAAGATCGTCACCAGGATCGTCAGCACGATCGCCCCTTTGTCGTAGACAAGGGTAAAACGCTCCGTATCACTGTACTTCATGTTAGAAATCAACATCTCCGCGCCCAGACAAATAAGAAGCAGTGGCCAGAGTGAAAATATCTCCGTATAATCGATCAGCCCGAAAAGTGTGTTCAGCAAAAACATCACGCCAAAGCCCACCATTGCAACACCACAGGTCAGACTTCCGACACGTCTCGTGATCCGAATACCTTCAGACCTCCCCGGATCATTCGCGCTTCTGCTCATACCGCTCACTCTCCCTTCGTATCCGGAAGAACGATCACATCCGGTGCCGGCTGTGCATCATCCTTGCAAGATTCACCCGGCTCAGCTGTATATGCAGACGTGCGCTCACCGGTCTTTCCGGATGCATCCGCAGAAGAATACGGCATATCGTAAACGACCTCAGGCTCTTTATACAGCTTCTCCTTCTTGCCGCGGATCAAATAGACACCGAAAGCGATCAGAATGAGCGAGATCACAATGCGCGGCACACCGTCCCGGATCACATACAGCTCATTATACAGCCAGTCAGGAAGGGCATTCCAGAAGGATCTCCATACCGTGCTTACGATCGTATATCCACCGATAAAGATCAGCGCTGCTGCCAGAAACTTCACCTTGCCGCGCTCCCATTTATCCACGCCGACGATCTTATCCATATGCAAAAACAGATAGTCATCCTCCTGCTGATAGAACTCCTCATCCGGCAGGCTTACCAGATTATGCACTTGAAAAAAACTGTAAAACCACATCACCGGAAGCAGGCACATACCAATGTTAAAACCGGTAAACCCGCAAAATGCAAACCAGCCCAAAAACAAACACATCATGCTCACACCACGCTTCATAAATCCGAGATACATCTCACCCGCACCGGGTATGAGTGAAAAACAAAATGTCCAGAAACCTCTCTTTTTCCTTGTCATAAAAATATCCTCCTATTTCAATATCGTAAAATTCGCCATCAGCTCGAACATCTGTGGATCCATCGCAAACAACATATAGATGGAAGCAGCCAGCGCCACGCCTACTTTGAGGCTATATAAAAGCAGCTGTACCTTTTTGGAAGTCGTGCGCGCCTTTTGCGCGATCACCACATCCGGCTGATGCACACGCTCCGTGATCTCCTGTGCCAGATAGGCCGGCGGTTCAGGCAAAGCCTCTGCATGACGGCTCATGTATGCAAACCATGCATCCCCACAATGGGGACAGTTCGCCGTGTGGGTCAAAAACGCTTCCATCTGTGCGTCGGAAAGTCTTCCCTGCTCCCACGCTTCAAAATCCTGTTCCGATAAATGTATATTCGATATTGTTGTTGTCATAAGCGTTTACCTCCCCTTTCCTCCAGTAGTTTCCGTATCTGGGCGCGCGCCCTGTAAACCCGTGTCTGAACGGTCTTTAGGTTTGTATCCTGCTCTTTTGCGATCTCCGTCATGGGTTTCTCCAGATAAAAATGCTCATAGGCGACTTCCCGGTAGGGACTTTTCAGCTGTTCGCAGACAGATAATACCAGCTCTTTCGTCTCCTTTTGTATGTATGCATCCTCCGGTCCCTGCCCCGGATCGACAACCTCTGTAAAAAACTCGTCGTCCTTGCACTCCTCTAAGCGCTTCTTGCTCTTCCTATAGTCGATCGCCTTGTTGCTGGCGATCCGACAGATCCACGCCCGTTCATATTGCCGGTCGAAGGTTCCCAGATGCTTGTAAACCGCTAAAAACGTATCCTGTGTCAGATCCTGCGCATCAAAAGGATTTCCGCAGATCCGGTAACAGATACTGTAGACCAGCTTTTCATACTGCTGCAGCAAATATGAAAAGTATGTTTCTATATCCAATTCCCTATTGATACGCTTCACCACCTTTGTTCTGCCTGCTAATCAATATAACGCATGCTGCGCGGATATGTCTTCACTTTTTTTAAAAAATAGTAAACGGATAGAAAATAGGTTGAAAAACCACATGCATTCTTATTATAATAAAGATAGCGTAGCTGTAAAACAACAGGCAGCTATAACATTGCTACGGAAGGAGAAAAACGTATGAGACTGATCACAAGATCTGATTTTGACGGACTTGCCTGCGGTGCCCTGTTAAAGGAAGCAGGCATTATTGATAACTGGAAATTTGCACACCCCAAGGATCTACAGGACGGACTGGTCGAGGTAAATGAGAACGACTGTCTGGCAAACGTCCCTTTCGTAGAGGGCTGTGGATTATGGTTCGACCACCATTCCAGCGAGCATGAGCGTCTGCAGCTGGAGGGAAAATACAAGGGTGAGAGCCGCATCACACCTTCCTGTGCGCGGATCATTTATGAGTATTACGGTGGAAAAGAGCGCTTCCCCCAGTTTGATGACATGATGGAAGCAGTAGATAAAGTAGATTCCGGAAATCTCACCATCGACGAGGTACAGCACCCCACCGGCTGGATCCTGATCGGCTTTCTGATGGATCCCCGTACCGGTCTGGGACGCTGGCGCAACTTCACGATCTCTAACTATCAGCTCATGGAAAAGCTCATCGATGCCTGCCGTACGATGACCACCGATGAGATCCTGGCAATGCCTGACGTGAAAGAGCGTATCGATACCTATTTCGAGCAGACAGAAAAGTTTGTTGAGATGGTAAAGGAACACACGATCACAGCCGGCAAGCTGCTGATCTCTGACATGCGCGGCGTGGATCCCATCTACTCCGGCAACCGCTTCATGATCTACAGCATGTATCCGGAGCAGAATATCTCCGCATGGATCGTCAGCGGCCGGGGCGGCAAGGGCTGTTCTGCGGCTGTTGGTTACAGTATCTTAAACCGCACAGCAACTTTGGATGTGGGAAGTCTGATGCTCAAGTACAACGGCGGCGGACACAAAAAAGTCGGCACCTGCCAGTTTTCCGATGAGAACATGAACAGCGAGCTTCCGAAGATGTTAAAAGAATTGACTGAGATGGCAAATGCATGATATGCATACGACAAAAGTGGCGACCGTTTGGTCGCCACTTTTTCACTCCCGGATTTCTGTTTCCCCTCAACGGCTCCGAAAACCAAGTGACCATTCGTTTATCATCCGACACGATGCCAGCGGAACTAATTTTTCCACAAGTTCACCCACTCTTCGATCGATCACCGGAATCAGCACTACGGCATCTGCCGGATCCTGCTGGTTTTCAGGCTCTGTAAAAGTAAATCACTTTTTGAAATAATCATCTTTTGTGAAGTTCCTTATTTCATTTTCTATCTTTATATTCCAAAAATCAATTGCGTATTTTTCCAATTTGTGTTAATCTATTTTTAGAATCATTCTAATTTTTCAGTTGTGACCGGATATATTTTGATATCAAATGAGGGTTGCCATGACAAAAAATGCGCGCTACATTTTAGAGATCATCAACAATTCCACAGAGCACTTAACGGCAGAACAGATCTATCTGCGCCTGCGGGAAAAGAATGCGAAGGCAGTACTTGCAACGGTCTATAATAATCTATCCACCCTTTATGAGCAGGGCCTGATCCAAAAGGTCTGTGTCGAGGGCTACCCGGACCGCTATGACAAGACTGTCCGCCATGACCATCTGGTGTGCAAAAAGTGCGGCAAGCTATCAGATATCACATTGGAAGATCTGGCTGAAAAATTGCAAAAACAGATCGGCGTTCCCATGATCTCCTACGACCTGAAGATCAACCATATCTGTACGGAATGCCTTGCAAAAGAAAAAGAACATGGAGGTGACAAGTCATGAAGCATCTGCCTTTGGATGTCAGAGTTCCCATCGAACCTGACAACCCCAGCATCGTCAGAGACGAAGACAAATGTATCAAATGCGGTATGTGTAAGAATGTCTGCATGCAGGACATCGGCGTGCACGGTACTTACACACTGGAGCAGACAGGCGGTGAAGCTGTCTGCATTCACTGCGGACAATGTGCCAATGTATGTCCGCCGGACAGTATCACGGAGCGGTATGAATACCCGGATATCCGCGAAGCGGTAAAGAATCCGGATCAGATCGTGATCGTCAGCACTTCTCCTTCCGTCCGCGCCGCCCTGGGCGAGGAGTTCGGAATGGCTGACGGCGAATTTGTAGAAGGAAAAATGGTGGCTCTGCTCCGGAAACTTGGTGTCAGCTATGTATTGGATACCAATTTTGCGGCAGACCTCACGATCGTTGAGGAGGCAAGCGAGCTGATCGAGCGCGTTACCAAAGGAACTGCACCGCTTCCGCAGTTTACCAGCTGCTGCCCTGCCTGGATCAAGTTCACAGAAATGTATTATCCCGAGCTGATCCCCAATCTTTCTACCGCAAAGAGCCCGATCGGCATGCAGGGACCGACGATCAAGACCTATTTTGCAAAAAAGATGAATCTTGACCCGACGAAGATCGTCAACGTGGCTCTGACACCCTGCACTGCCAAAAAATTTGAGATCCGCAGACCGGAAATGCATGATGCCGGTAACTATTATGGCGATCCCGACATGCGGGATATGGATTTTGTACTTACCACCAGAGAACTGGCTCTGTGGGCGAAGGAGGAAGGCATTGATTTTGCTTCCCTGTCTGATTCCGCCTACGACAATCTTATGGGTGAGGCATCGGGCGCAGGTGTTATTTTTGGCAATACCGGCGGCGTCATGGAGGCCGCGCTCCGCACCGCCTATGAATATATCACCGGTGAGGAAGCCCCCGCACAGCTCTACGATCTGCAGCCGGTGCGCGGCTATGAAGGCATCCGCGAAGCATCCTTACAGATCGGCGAGCTGAATATAAATGTGGCAGTCGTCTACGGCACTGCCAATGCGCGAAAGATGATCGAGCGCATGAAACAGGGCGACAAGCAATATCATTTTATAGAGGTCATGACCTGCCCCGGCGGATGTATCGGTGGCGGCGGTCAGCCGAAGGATCTCATGAAGAATGCCGATGAGGTTCGAAAAGCCCGCATCGACAGCCTTTACAAAAAAGATGCGGAGATGACCTTGCGAAAGAGCCACGAAAACCCGTCGATCAAACGGATTTACGAAGAGTTTTACGGCAAACCCCTCAGCGAGATGGCTGAAAAAATGTTGCATACAATGTATGAAGATAAAAGTATGATCTTAAACAAGAAAGGAGACAAAAAAATGGCACAGTGGAAATGTAAGGTATGTGGTTATATTTATGAAGGAGAGGAGCTTCCGGCAGATTTTACCTGTCCGTTATGTAAGCAGCCGGCATCTGCATTTGAGAAGATCGCAGAGGCAAAGCCTGCAAACAAGTACGCAGGAACACAGACCGAGAAGAATCTGGAGGCAGCTTTTGCAGGCGAGTCTCAGGCAAGAAATAAGTATACTTATTTTGCGTCCGTAGCAAAGAAGGAGGGCTATGAGCAGATCTCTTCTCTCTTCTTAAAGACGGCAGACAACGAGAAGGAGCACGCAAAGATGTGGTTCAAGGAACTGAACGGCATCGGTGACACCGCACAGAATCTGGGCGCTGCCGCTGACGGCGAGAACTACGAGTGGACCGACATGTATGAGGGCTTCGCAAAGACCGCTGAGGCTGAAGGATTCCCTGAGCTGGCTGCAAAATTCCGTGCAGTAGGCGAGATTGAGAAGCATCATGAGGAGCGCTATCGTGCACTCTTAAAGAATGTGGAGACTGCTGCTGTCTTCGCAAAGAGCGAAGTCAAGGTATGGGAGTGCAGAAACTGCGGACATATCGTTGTGGGAACCAATGCCCCCGACAAATGCCCGGTATGCAATCTGTCTCTTATACACATCTGACGCTGCCGACGATATGCAGTGTGT
>CALZQA010000002.1 GCA_945828315.1 uncultured bacterium
GTAGAGCACTTGACTTTTAATCAAGTTGTCGGGGGTTCGAATCCCCCGTGTCTCACGAAGCAGAAAAGGATAAGCGAAAGCTTATCCTTTTTTGTTTCGTGAGACACGGGGAAAATAAAGCCCCGACAACGTGTATTTTGCATAGTATTTTGCGCAACGGGGCATAATGTGATACAATGAACGGGCAAATTATTTTACGGAAAGGAAACAGAATATGAACATCGATGAATTAGTGGAAGTGCATGAATGTCCGGTTTGCGGAGGCGCCGGTTTGCTGGAGGAGGAATGTGGCAGTTCCTATTACGTAATGTGTACGGAGTGCGGCGCCCATTCTGTCAATATTGATTTCAAGACGGAGGAAGAGCGTCTCACTGCTGCACAGAAAACCGCTATGCTGTGGAATACCGGAAAAGTGATCAAAAGCGATCCGGGTGAATGATCCGGTGGGGAAAGCCATTGAAAAAGTGAAAAAATAACCCCCAGCGGGGCTTAAAAATAAAAACCCGGGATGATACAATACCGATATTGAAATCGAGTGGTCGTGATCCATTGATCTGATGAGGTGGGTGGACACGTGAAAGAGAGGTATTGTATATGCATATGGCAGATGCGTTGCTGGCACCGTCGGTTGCCGCTACGATGTACGTTGCTTCGGGAGCGGTGGCAGGCATTTGTGTGAAAGCGTTGAAAAAGGATGAAGATATGGCAAAGCTGCCGACCATGGCAGTGACGGCTGCGCTTGTTTTTGCCGGTCAGATGATCAACTACACGATTCCCGGTACGGGGTCTTCCGGACATTTGTGCGGAGGCATGCTGCTTTCGGCACTACTCGGCCCGCAGGCGGGCTTTTTGTCGATGGTCGTTATCCTGGCGATCCAATGCCTGTTCTTTGCGGATGGCGGACTGATGGCGCTGGGCGCGAACTGTTGGAATATGGCGTTTTACGGATGTTTTATCGGATATTATCTGATCTGGAAACCGCTCATGCACAGCCGGCTGTTTGCGGGAAAGAAGAATGCTGCCCGTGTGAAGATCGCGCTGTCATCTGTTCTGGGTTGTATCATCACGCTCCAGATGGGCGCATTTTCGGTCGTTCTGGAGACGTCCGCATCCGGTGTCACAGAATTGCCCGTTGGTACCTTTGTCGGAATCATGCAGCCGATCCATCTTGCGATCGGTCTTGTGGAGGGATTGATCACTGCGGCAGTGCTGCTGTTTATCTATGAGGCACGTCCGGAGCTGCTTACAGAGTTGGACGAGGGAACTGAAAAGGCAAAGAGCAGATGCTCGCTCAAAACAACGCTTGCGATCCTTACGGCGGTTGTCGTAGTTGTGGGCGGCGGTCTTTCTCTGTTTGCCAGTGGAAATCCCGATGGGCTGGAATGGTCGATGTTTGGAAATTCCGAGGCGGGATACAGCGAAAATATGGGTCTGGATGAGGAAGCTTATGGTATTTCCAGCAAGACCGCAGATGCTGCGGAGGCGATCCAGGAAAAGACAGCGTTTCTCCCGGACTATGCCTTTAGCGGAAGCGACAGCGCGGCAGGCACCAGTGTATCAGGGCTGGTCGGTTCTGCGATCGTGGCGGGCGCTGCGGTTTTGATCTGTATGCTGGGCGGATTTTTCCGCAGAAAAAAGAGTTGTCATGGATAAATTATCAGGTGCACAGTCGGAACTTCGGGAAATGGATGTGCTGGCGGCGGGAATATCCGTTGTCCATCGGCTGCATCCGCTGTGCAAATTACTTGTAACAGTTACATATATTTTTATAGTAGTATCATTTCATAAATACGATCTCTCCGGGCTGATCGTTATGGTCCTGTATCCGGTGCTGATGTTCCAGGCGGCGGAAATACCGGTACGTGTGTTTTTTTACAAGCTGCGAGTTGTATTGCCGTTGGTATGCGCGGTAGGTCTGGCAAATCCGTTTCTGGATCGCATGCCGCTTACACAGATCGGGAACCTTGTCATTACCGGAGGTGTCGTATCTATGTTGACGCTGATGTTAAAGGGATGCCTTGCGCTTATGGCATCCTTTTTGCTCGTTGCCACGACACCGATCGACATGCTCTGCGGTGCGTTGCGGAAGCTGCATGTGCCCAAGGTCCTGACGGCGCTACTGCTTCTGACTTACCGTTATGTCGGAGTTATCATGGGAGAAGCTTCTGCCATGTCACAGGCCTACAGTCTGCGGGCGCCCGGACAGAAGGGGATACACATTTCTGCATGGGGGTCCTTTCTCGGACAGCTGTTGCTGCGCAGCATGGATCGTGCGCAGGAACTATACAGCAGTATGGAGCTTCGGGGATTTCAGGGAGAGTTTTTTTACAGTGATATCCCTGCATGTCGCGTGAGCAGCGTGATGTTTGTGCTGGTCAGCTGTAGCTTCTTTGCGTGTGCGCGGGTGGTAAATATCGCCTGGCTGCTCGGAAATCTTGTTGTCAGATAAAGGATGTCGGGTCGTCGTGATTGTGATTCTGCTGAATGGATGGAGAGTAGCTTGTACGGGACTGATCAGCGGCAGTAAGAGGTGAAAAAATGATCGAATTTCAGAATGTTTCTTTTTCATATGATAAAAAAACACCGGTCGTGCAGGATCTTGATCTGGTCATAAAAAAAGGCGAGACAGTAGGGTTGATCGGGGCGAACGGTGCAGGAAAGTCTACGATTCTGAAACTGATGCTGGGCCTTTTATATGGAGAAGGAACGATTATTGTGGACGGTCTGTCGGTGACAAAGGCAAATCTGCCCATGATCCGTAAAAAAACAGGATACGTTTTGCAGGATTCGGACAATCAGATGTTTATGCCGACGGTCTATGAGGACATGATGTTTGGTCTGCGCAATTACGGGATGAGCAGGGAAGCGGCGGAAGCACGGGTGGACGCGGTTCTGGAGCAGCTCGGTCTGCAGGATTTGAAATATCGCCATAATCACAAAATTTCCGGCGGTGAGAAGCGTATGGCAGCCATTGCTACCGTGCTTGTCATGCAGCCGGAGGTGATCCTGATGGACGAGCCGTCCACGGCGCTGGATCCATTTAACCGGCGGACTGTCATCCGCACGATACAGGTACTACCCCAGACAAAAGTGATCGCATCCCATGATCTGGATATGATCCTGGAGACCTGTGATCGTGTGGTTTTGTTGTCTCATGGAAAAGTTGTGGCAGACGGAGATTGCGGAATGATCCTGCGGGACCGCGCACTGCTGGAGCAGAACCGGATGGAGCTGCCATTGTGTATGCAGATGCAGGGGGTATGATCTTTGGTGCACGAAGGGTCTTGCTGGTGCCTTTGTGTAAAAAGTGTGTTTTTTATGTGAAAATATTGTGAAAACTATACATATCATAATTACATCCTTCATGTTATAATCATTTCAATACACGCACTTTAACGTGGTGATGTGTAAAAATATAATATGAGGGAAAGGATAAATCCAAATGAAGAACAGATTTAAGAAATTGATTGCTGCAGTAGCTGCATTTGCAGTTGCGTTTACTGCAGTGTCAGTAGCGGATGTGACGACGACAGAGGCTGCGACAACTTATGAGACTTTGTATACGTCAGGTGAAACAGCAGAGGTTGGATATGCGGGTGTTGAGAATAAGGTACCTTTTACCGTAAGCAAGTCAGGTGAAATTTATTTCTTTGTCAGTGTTGCAGAACCGACCGGATACACAGTGACTTTGTACAACAGTGCCGGAGTGCCGGTAGAGGATGATTATAATCCTTTGTATGTTTCCAGTACAGATGCATATTGGAAGACGGATGAGTCGGGTGCAATGAATGCAGATGTTTGGTCTACATTACCTGCCGGTGACTATTATTACGGCATCAAATTCGACACCAATAATTACTATTATCTGGATATTTTACAGTATTCGTCCGCTGCAGAGATCAGCCAGACAAAGGCAACCATTACGGTCGGCTATACACAGAAGCTGAGTGTAACAGGTGCAAAGGTTACAAAATGGTCTTCCAGCAAGAAAGCTGTTGCAACCGTTGATTCCAAAGGTAAGGTGACTGCAAAGAAGGCAGGAAAGGCAACCATCTCTGCAAAACTTGATAATGGGCAGACCGTAAAGTGTACAGTAACTGTTAAGGCAAACAAATACACGGCAACCAAGCTGACAACCAGTGATGTTTCTTATGGCGAGAGCGCGATGAGCGTTTACAGTGCAAGTTTTGATTCAAAGGGTAATCTGGTGATCAAGGCGCGCTATGTAAACAATGAGTATTACAAGGTATCCAAACTGGAAAAGATCAAGATCACAGTCAAGGATGCAAACGGTAAGGCAGTGGGAACTTATTCATTAAGCAAAAAGACAGTATCTGTTCCGTCTTTTTCTACCAAGGACTTGACCTTTACGATCAGCAAATCAAAGTTGAAACAGAAAAAGGCAGACCTCAGAAACTGTACCTTTAACTGCTCAGGTGTTTCTGTTTACTATTATTAAATCGTATCAGGCAGGCACTCCATAGGGGTGCCTGCTTTTATACGCGAACAATTGTAAACTAAAATCAAAATAGAGGTTGACAATCAAGGGCGTATCGTTTACAATGTCCAAAGAATCAAAACGGAGGACATGTGTTATGAATACAAAGACAAAAGAACTTACCCTGACTGCCCTGATGGCAGCGATCATCTGTGTGCTCGGACCGTTGTCGGTGCCGCTGCCTTTCAGCCCGGTGCCGATATCGCTGACAATGATCGGAATTTATCTGGCAGTATATGCAGTGGGAATGTGGCGCGGCACCGTAGCATTTATCGTATATCTGCTGCTGGGATTGGTCGGTCTGCCCGTATTTTCCGGCTTTACCGGTGGACCGTCAAAGCTGCTGGGACCGACCGGAGGATATCTCATCGGCTTTATCTTTACGGCGCTGATCAGTGGATTTTTCATTGATCGCTGGTGGAAAAATCGTGTGTTGTCAGCAATCGGCATGATCCTTGGCATTGCCGTTGCGTATGTGTTTGGAACGGTCTGGCTGGCGTATGTGGCGGGAATGGCCTTCAACGAGGCACTTGCTGCCGGCGTAATCCCGTATGTAGGATTTGACCTGATCAAGATCGTCGTGCTGGTGATCGTTGGACCGGAACTGAAAAAGGTGCTGATCCGCGCAAATCTGGTATCTGTTCGCGAGGATGATGCGGTTCAGGCGTAAATGAATGGAAAGAGAATCCTGTCAGCAGGGTTCTCTTTTTTTGTAGGAGATGGAGAGAACGTAATCGTTTTCGAAAATGAGAAAAAATCCTAAGTTTATGACGAAATTTGTCGATGAATAGTGTATAATGTGTTTCAGAATATTTGCAGGGAAAAAAGGATATGTTATGCATGAGCTATCAGTTACAACGAATATACTGAATCTGGCACTTTCCATGCTGGAGGAGCAACACCTGAAAAAAATTCATACCATTACACTAAAGATAGGTGTGATGCAGGGCTATGAGGAGAAATGGCTGCAGCACTATTTTAATCGCCTGTCAAAGGGAACGCCTGCTGAAGATGCGGTTCTGCATATAGAAATGATACCGATCGTGTTCCGTTGCAGGGACTGCGGGCGGGAATTCGCTTTTGATGCGCATGGTACGGATGACTGCAGCTGCCCGGATTGTCACGGTTTTTCTTATGATATGATCTCGGGCAAAGAATTTATGATAGAATCTATGGAGGCAAGTTGAGATGTTTGGCAGATCAAAAGGGACGGAACCTGTCCGTGGACAGCAGTTACAGCCGCTGGATGAGATAGAAGGATTTTTGGTGCGTCCCGGTTTTTATAAAACAAGTGGAGCAACCCAGGGAAAAGACGGTGTGAGCTTTACCATTAGCTCCCACTACGCTACGGGCTGTACACTTCTGCTGTTTCATCCCAGGGAAAAAGAGCCCTATGCAAAATTGCCTTTTCCGGACAACTATCGGATCGGCAGCACCTATTCCATGTTTGTATTTGGACTGAAAATAGAGGATTTCGAGTACGCATATCAGTTTGACGGACCTTACGATGAGGCGAAGGGACATCGGTTCGATAAAAATGCGATCATTCTGGACCCCTATGCCCGGGCCGTGACAGAGCAGCGGGAGTGGGGCGAGAAATTCGAAGGCGAGCACGTCTACAAGGCGCGCGTTGTGGAAAACAACTTTGACTGGGGTGCAAAAAAGCAGCTGGAAAACAAGTTGGAGGATCTGATCATTTATGAGCTGCACGTGCGCGGCTTTACGATGGATCCCTCCTCGGGGGTGACGGCGCGGGGAACGTTTGAGGGCATCCGTGAAAAGATCCCGTACCTGAAGGAACTGGGTGTCAATGCGGTGGAACTGATGCCGATCTTTGAGTTTGACGAGATGGATTCCGCGCGGGAACATGACGGAAAGAAGCTGTTGGACTACTGGGGTTATAATACGGTGTGCTTTTTTGCACCGAATACGAGTTATTCCTATGTGCAGGAACACAACCATGAGGGCGATGAGCTGAAGCGTCTGATCCGTGATCTGCATGAAAATGGGATCGAGGTCATTCTGGATGTGGTGTTCAATCACACGGCAGAGGGAAATGAGATGGGCCCCACGTTCTCGTTTAAGGGAATAGACAATAAAATATACTACATTCTGACACCGGAGGGTTACTATTATAATTTCAGCGGCTGCGGAAACAGCATGAACTGTAATCATCCCATTGTGCGACAGTTTATCATGGATTGTCTGCGTTACTGGGTGGTGGAGTACCGTGTGGACGGTTTCCGGTTTGATCTGGCTTCTATTCTGAGCCGAGACCAGAACGGCGCACCAATGGAAAACCCGCCGTTGTTGGAGCACATGGCTTTTGACCAGATCCTGTCCGGCGTGAAGCTGATCGCCGAGGCGTGGGATGCGGGCGGTCTGTATCAGGTGGGTACATTTCCGAGCTGGAACCGCTGGGCGGAGTGGAATGGCAGATATCGCGATGACATGCGCCGTTTCCTGAAGGGGGATGATGGCATGGCACCGGCGGCTGTGGCGCGTATGACCGGATCCCGTGATATTTATGATCCGCTGGTGCGTGGACAGAGCGCGTCAGTGAACTTCCTGACCTGTCACGACGGTTTTACATTGTATGATCTTTATTCCTACAATACAAAGCATAATGAGGCGAACGGCTGGAACAATACAGACGGAGATAACAACGGAAACAGCTGGAATTGCGGCTGTGAGGGCGAGACGGATGATCCGGAGATCGAAGCGCTGCGGAGGCGCATGATCAAGAATGCCTTTGCGACACTGATGTGCAGCCGGGGACCGGCGATGTTTTTTGCGGGCGATGAGTTTTGCAATACACAGAGCGGAAACAACAACGCCTACTGTCAGGATAATGAGATCTCATGGCTGGACTGGACACGAAAGGAAAAATACGAGGATGTGTTTGAATTTGCGCGTTTCATGATCCACTTCCGCAAGGAGCATCCGGTACTGCGCAAACCGACGCAGCCTGCTTCCTGCGGTTTTGCGGATATTTCCTATCATCATGGAAGAGCATGGAATGCGGATTGTGGCAACAACGCACGCCTCATCGGTCTGCTCTATGCAGGAAAGAACGATACCGGTGAGGACGATCTTGTCTATGTGGGTGTGAACACTTATTGGGAGAAGCTGAGAGCAGGTTTTCCGGATCCGCCTGCAGGGGAACAGTGGGTACTCATTGCCGATACGGCTCGGGGCGGAAAGCTGCCGATCGACGAGGTGATCACAACCGGACATTATGATCTGGAACCGCGAAGTGTGATCATTATGGTTGTGAAGAAAAAAGAAGAAGTATAGAAACTGGCAAAGAAGCCGGGGGTTAATCCCCCGGCTTTCCTTTGTGATCGACCAGATAGCGTGCCAGATACATGACCGGTGTATCGGCAAGACTCGTCACGATAAATATGATGTAGCTGGACCAGAAGATCGAGATCAGTGTCGGCAGCTCGTAGGTGCCTGCGAAGGCGCCAAAGGTGAACAGCAGCGAGTTTAACAGCTGTGACAGCAGGGTGGAACCGTTGTTGCGCAACCACAGAAAACGCTTGGAGTCACCGTATTTTTTCGTGGTAAATGCCCACCATCCGTGGTATGCCCACACATCAAAACGCTGGCAGATGGCATATACAACAAAGCTGGTCAGCATCAGTCGCGGTGTGTTTGAGAAGATGGCCTGCATGTGAGGCATTGCCCAGTCGCTCTCGGCTGGGATATATATCAGCCAGGACTGGGAGATGAGGATGAAGGCAAGGGAACAGGCGATCCCGATGTTGACTGCCTTCTGGGAAGCCTTTTTGCCGTAAAACTCGCTGAGCAGGTCTGTCACCAGAAAGGTGGAGGCAAAGAGGATGTTTCCCAACGTCTGTTCCATGCCGAAGGCATTGACGACGATCAGAACTTCAATATTTGCCGTGATGGTGGCAAAGACTGTCCAACAGTAGAGACCGGTTTTTCCAAATAAATGAAAAAACAGTAAAACCAGTGCAAAGATCACAACCAGTGATCCGAGGAGTAATAATTCATTCATGTGTTTTGTCCTTTCCAACGCCGAAGTCGGTGTTATTCAGTAAGATATCTACGCGGGGATCATCGCGGTAGAAAGGGTAGATCTGTTCCATAAAATCTGCCAGTACGGCTGTATCCGGTTTGACGGCGGTGCTGTTTTCGACCATGAGGTTGACACAGACACGCTCAAAATATGCAAGGCCGGTCTCAATATCAGTTCTCATGGAAGCGACCGTCTGTCCGCTCAGACCAAAGAGCAGGCATACTTCGTCAAAGCCGTCGGCGATGACGGAGGGATCTGTCTCATCAATGCCTTTGTCCAGAACGCTCTCGCGAAAGTCAGCGTCGAAAGTCTCGACACCGATCTTGATCTTGACGGCAATACCGGCATCCGTAAAAAATGCGCGGTAGTCGGGCAGCTCTTTCCGGTGCATCCAGTGGCACTCAAAGTGCAGCTCATGAATGTTTTTTTGCAGGCAGATGTCGCGGATCAGAGACAGTGTTGTCTCATCCAGATCCATCAGGCTGCCGGAGTTGATGACTTCCAGCTTGCCGTAAAGTCCGCGCACCTGGCTGAGTGCAGCTTTATTGATGGCATAATTGGCGGCGGTATCTCTGGAAAAATCCAGATGATAGTCGCAGAATCTGCAGCGCCTCCATTTGCAGCCGCTTCCGCGCAGCATGACGATCTCGCGCGGATTTTTTTCGGTGATCACGCTGTAGCGCACCGGATCAAAGGTTTCAGCCATAGCAGTTTTCCTTTCTTTTCTTTATAGCAACAAAAAAGGACACAAAATTTGTGTCCATCGCAATGCAAATAAGAGAAGCCTGAAAACAGGCTCCAATCCCTAGTTTTGTTTATAGACAGGATGGTCACGAACTGTCTCGCCCGTGCGGGCGTATGAAATTTTTGATGCATCGCAGATATCTT
This sequence comes from uncultured bacterium, assembly GCA_945828315.1. Classification (GTDB taxonomy): domain Bacteria; phylum Bacillota; class Clostridia; order Lachnospirales; family Lachnospiraceae; genus W0P33-017. Next base: position 9,432 of record CALZQA010000002.1, read on the forward strand.
AGCAGACGGCACTTAAAAATGCAAGGAAAATTTTTTTTTGTGTTGACGCTGTGGCGCGTGAATCGTTACAATATAAATCATCAATAGATAAAAAGGGAGATATGCATGAGAATACCGGTAGTGGTAGACTGCCGTTCGCGCGGAATACTTCGCTATCACTTCCGGCTGCGTCGTTTCGGGCTGGACCGGGGCGAAGGGAAAAAGTACAGGGGCCTGGTCACGGAGCGCAAGTTGGAGCGGCTGAAGGAATACTGCAGGGAAAAGCATTTGAAATTTTATATCGACAACCGTTACGGCACGCGGGGATCCAGTTACCGGGCGCGTTTTTTGCGAAACAACGACCCGGTTCTGGGGCTGTTTTACTTTTGTGCATATTGTGGGAAGCCGGTGTCGAAAAAGCATGTAACGGTGGATCATCTCTATCCGGTGGCAAAGGTGTCACGTGATCCGGCGCTGCAAAAGAAGCTGAGACGGCAGGGAATCGATGATCTTAACAGTGAGAAAAATCTTGTGCCCGCTTGTTATCGCTGCAATCAGGCGAAGGCGGCGCAGATGGGACAGTGGATCCGAAAGGGTAAGATCGGACGGCATGCATGGGTGTGGGCCCTGCGCTGGCTGTTCCGGATCGCTGTTCTGGTGATGATCATTCTGATAATCGCTTATTTATATTCAATATTACATACATAAAGGAGGACACAATATGAGTATGAATGAGGTCGTGAGCGCGGAGCGCGTTCATATCGGTTTTTTCGGATGCCGAAATGCAGGTAAATCCAGTCTGGTCAATGCGATCACAGCGCAGGAATTGTCCGTTGTGAGTGATACCGCGGGAACGACGACGGATCCCGTGAAAAAATCCATGGAGCTTCTGCCCATCGGACCGGTGGTGATCGTGGACACACCGGGATTTGATGATCTGGGAGAACTTGGGGAAAAACGTGTGGCGCGCACCCGCGCGGTCCTGCGGACGATCGATGTGGCAGTGCTCGTCATCGATGTGGCAGCAGGTGTGCAGGACACGGATCGGAAGCTTTTGACACTGATCGAAGAACGAAAGCTGCCGTATCTGATCGCGTGGAACAAGTCTGACGAACATGCACCGGCGGTGGAAATGGCCGGCGTGGCGATTGAACAGCAGCTTTGGGTGAGTGCCAAAACAGGCCATGGCATCAAAGAATTAAAGGATGCCATCGGTGCTCTGGCGAAGGGACAGAAAGAGCCGTTGCCGCTGGTGGCGGACCTGATCCGTCCGGGCGATCTGCTCGTACTGGTTGTTCCCATTGATTCGGCAGCTCCGAAGGGCAGACTGATCCTTCCGCAGCAGCAGACGATCCGGGATATTCTGGATGCGGATGCGCGGGCACTGGTTGTCAAGGAAAATGAATTGAATCATACGCTGGAAGAAATTGTAAATCCGCCTGCCATGGTGATCACGGATTCACAGGCATTTGAGAAGGTGGCAGCAGAGGTACCGGAAGATGTGCCGCTCACTTCTTTTTCCATTTTGATGGCGCGGCATAAGGGATTCTTAGATCTGGCGGTATCCGGCGCGGCAAAGCTGGACGCGTTGCAGGATGGCGATAAAGTGCTGATCTGTGAGGGTTGCACCCATCACAGACAGTGCGGCGATATTGGTACGGAAAAACTGCCGAAATGGCTGCGGAATTATACAGGAAAAGATCTGATACTGGAATTTACCTCCGGCAAGGGATTCCCGGAGGATGTCTCTGAATACGCACTGGTTCTGCACTGCGGAGGCTGCATGCTGACGGAGCGGGAGGTGCTTGCGCGCATGGAGCAGGCGACAGAGCAGGGGACACCGGTAACAAATTACGGCACGGCGATCGCGCAGATGAATGGTATCCTGAAGCGTTCGTTATCGATCTTTCCGGATCTGGCAGTACAGGTAAAAGCCCACTGAACGTCATCTTCGGAGGCAAACTGGTAAAATAAAGAATAGAATAATTGTCTCATTTGTGCTATACTGAGCGCAAGTGAGTCAACATGCTTGACGAAAAACTCTAACAACAAAGCATGGCATCAGCCATCCTGCGTGGGAAGTGAGCGAACATGAAGCAGTTAAAAATACGAGTCTATGGCATCGTGCAGGGCGTGGGTTTCCGCCCCTTTGTCAGCCGTCTTGCGGCGGCAAACAGTCTGCGCGGCAGCGTCTGTAACAAGGGCTCTTATGTGGAGATCATTGTACAGGGAGAGACGCCTGCACTGATGCGATTTCAAAAAAATCTGAAGACCATGGCCCCGGAGCGGTCTGTCATATTAAAAACAGATGTGACAGAGCAACAGCCGGGGAAATTTACAGATTTTCGGATCATCGAGAGCAAAAAAAGATCCGGTGACATTTTCGTGTCTCCGGATATCGCTATCTGTCCCACTTGTAAAACTGAATTATTTGATAAGAACAATCGCCGTTATCTGCATCCGTTCATCAACTGTACGGCCTGCGGACCGCGGCTGACGATCTTAAAACAGATGCCCTACGACCGTGCGCGGACAACAATGTCGGAGTTTGACATGTGTCCGAAGTGCGCGGCGGAATATGAGACCATGGGCGACCGCCGTTACGATGCGCAGCCGGTATGCTGTCCGGACTGCGGGCCGCAGGTGTATCTCATGGATGAACCGCAGATCCGCGGCACAGAAGCGATCCGGCGCACCAGAGAGGTGATCCGGGCGGGTGGTATTGCAGCAATTAAGGGCATCGGAGGCTTTCATCTGTGTTGTGATGCCGGGAATGAAGCAGCGGTGGTGCTGCTCCGAACCCGAAAAAGCCGTCCGGCAAAACCTTTTGCGGTGATGGCGAGGGATCCGGAGACGGCAAAACGTATCTGTGAGATCGATAACGCGCAGGCGGCGCTTCTGGACAGTCCGCAAAAGCCCATCGTGATCTGCCGGAAACGGGGTGAGGAAGTCGCGCCGTCAGTGGCGCCGGACAATCCGACGCTGGGCGTGATGCTGCCCTATGCGCCACTGCAATTACTGTTGTTTGATGACCCGGAGGATGTGTCTGCTGCGGATTTCCCGGATGTCCTTGTCATGACAAGCGGAAATCGTGGTGGTGCGCCAATCTGTCGAAATGATGCGGAGGTATCGGAACAACTGGCAGAGCTGTGCGATATCATCCTGTCGAACGATCGGGATATACTCATTCGTGCGGATGATTCCGTGATAGAGACATCTGACGGAGAACCGTACATGCTGCGTCGCTCCCGTGGATATGCGCCGCTGCCGACGGCGGTATCTCAGGAATGGCAGGGACAGGTGCTGGCGGTGGGAGGAGAACTGAAGAATACGTTTTGTATCGGAAAGGACAGCTTTTTCTACCCGTCGCCCTATGTGGGAGACTTGTCGGATCTGCGCTCGGAGCGGGCGTTGACAGAGACGGTCACGCGCATGCTGGAACTGTTTGAGGCAAAACCGGCAGCAGTGGCATGCGATCTTCATCCGGATTACCGGGCATCGGCGTATGCAAAAACGTTAGGGCTGCCAGTTTTTGAGGTACAGCACCACTATGCCCATATCTTATCATGCATGGCAGAGAACGATGTGCTGGACGAGCGGGTGATCGGTGTTGCCTTTGACGGAACCGGCTACGGCATGGACGGCAGTGTGTGGGGCGGCGAATTTCTCGTCGCGGGCATTGACGGCTTTGAACGGACGGGCACTCTGGCACCCTTCATGCAGATGGGCGGTGACGCGGCGGCGAGAGAGGGTTGGCGCATTGCGGTGTCCATGCTGCTCAAGCAGTACGGGAAAAGTGAGGCGGCAGCTTTGGCATCACAGCTGGGTCTGTGTGACACCAATACGGTGGAACTACTGGCAGCAGCACAGGCAGCAGGCCTGGGCTGTGTGACATCCACGAGCGCGGGACGGTTGTTTGACGCAGTGAGTTCACTGCTGGGCATCCGGCGCGAGTCTACGTTTGAGGGTGAGGCGGCAACTGCGCTACAGTACACCGCATGTCGAAGGGACGTTCCTTTTGCCGCGGTCTGGCGGGGGGATGCTTCTTCTGTCATGCCCTGTCTGGAGGATGCTACGCGTGATGTAATTGTCACGTTGGACCATGCGCCGCTTGTTGACCGGTTGATTCAGGGGCGGATCGCAGGCGAACCGGTGGAGAAGCTGGCGTATCTGTTCCACGAGGCGCTGGCAGAGGGGATCAAAACCACCTGCGAAACGATCCGAAAGCGCACAGGTCTGACCACCGTTGTGCTTTCCGGCGGCTGCTTCTGTAACCGTCTGCTATTGCATCTGGCACAGGAACGACTGAAGAACGCAGGCTTCCGGGTGCTGACACATCACCGGATCCCGGCAAATGACGGAGGGATCGCGCTTGGACAGGCAATCTACGCGATGCGGCGGCTACAGGACGCAGGGCATTGAGGACGCATTTTTTCGCGCGTGCCCGGTCACACGGGACAGAAGACGCATGTTTTAAATGAGGATCTGTTTGGTGCGTTGAAGTGCACCGTCAAAATGCGATGACAGAAAAGGAGAATACATGACTATGACATCAGAAAATGCAACAACCGGGGCGGAAGAGATACAGCCGACCCGTGTCGCCCTCATCGGTATCGTGGTGGAAAATCCTCAGGCAGTGCCGCGGATGAATGAACTTCTGCACGAGTATGCCCATTATGTGATCGGGCGTATGGGGATTCCCTATGAGAAACGGGGCGTATCGATCATCAGTGTGGCAGTAGATGCACCGTCAGACGTGATCAGCGCGCTGTCCGGAAAGATCGGACGACTGGAGGGCATTTCCACAAAAACAATTTATTCCAAGCTGCCCGACAACGGTGTAGCCCTGAGGCAAAAACAACCGGAGACAGAAACATGATGGATAGAAAACAACGGATCGATGCACTTGCAAACGAACAGATATTGCCGGAGGAGGAACTGATCGCGCTGATTACTGACGCCACACCTGAGAGCGACGAATATTTATTCGAGCAGGCCCGAAAGGCGCGGGAGGCGGTGTATGGAAAAGCAGTCTATATGCGCGGGTTGATCGAGTTCACAAACTATTGCAAAAACGACTGCTACTACTGCGGGATCCGGCGCAGCGCGATGGGCGCTGAGCGTTACCGGCTGAGTGAGGAGCAGATCTTAGACTGCTGCGAGGCAGGTTACGGGCTGGGATTTCGCACCTTTGTGTTACAGGGCGGCGAGGATGGCTATTACACGGATGAACGGATTCTGTCGATCGTTTCTGGAATAAAAGAAAAATATCCGGACTGCGCGGTGACATTGTCCATTGGAGAGCGGGAGCGGGACAGCTATGAGGCTTTTTTCAAGGCGGGGGCAGACCGTTATCTCCTGCGCCACGAGACTGCGGACGAAGCTCATTACAGAACCCTCCATCCGCCGGAATTATCCCTCACGCACCGCAAACAGTGCCTGCGGGATCTAAAGGAGATCGGCTATCAGGTGGGCTGTGGCTTTATGGTGGGTTCGCCGGGACAAAAAGCCGAACATCTGGTAAAGGATCTGCAGTTTATTCATGAATTGCAACCTCATATGGTCGGCATCGGTCCCTTTGTGCCGCACCACGATACGCCCTTTGCAGAGGAGGCGCAGGGCGGATTGGAATTGACGCTGCGGCTCCTGGCGATCATCCGGCTCATGGAGCCCCATGTGCTGCTTCCCGCGACGACTGCACTTGGCACAATCGATCCGCGTGGCAGGGAGAAGGGCATTCTGGCAGGTGCCAATGTGGTCATGCCGAACCTGTCCCCACAGGATGTCCGAAAGAAATATATGCTTTACGACAACAAGATCTGTACCGGAGATGAGGCTGCAGAATGTGTCAAATGTTTAGAACGGCGGATCGCGTCCACAGGCTATGAACTGGTCTGTGACCGGGGCGATTACCGGTAAAGATCAATAGAATAACAAAACACAGGAGGAATAAATAAATGTACAATCCCAAATCAAACAAGGCAGAGGAATTTATTGATGACGGCGAGATCCTGGAGACACTGGAATACGCCGAGAAAAACAAGCGCAACGGGGAACTGATCGATCAGATCCTTGAGAAAGCAAAGCTGCGCAAGGGGCTTTCCCACCGCGAGGCAGCCGTTCTTCTGGACTGCGAGCTGGAAGACCGTAATGAGCAGATCTATGCGCTGGCAAAGCAGATCAAGAAAGACTTTTACGGCAACCGTATCGTGATGTTTGCGCCATTGTATCTGTCAAACTACTGCATCAACAGCTGTGTGTACTGTCCCTATCATATCAAAAATAAACACATTGCCCGCAAAAAGTTAACGCAGGACGAGATCCGTGCGGAGGTCATTGCGCTGCAGGATATGGGACATAAGCGACTGGCTCTGGAGACCGGTGAAGACCCGGTGAACAATCCGATCGAGTATATTTTGGAAAGTATTGAGACGATCTATGGTATCAAGCACAAAAACGGTGCCATTCGCCGGGTGAATGTCAACATTGCAGCAACGACGGTGGAAAATTACAGACGTTTGAAAAACGCAGGTATCGGAACATACATTTTATTCCAGGAGACCTACCACAAAAAAAGTTACGAAAAACTGCATCCGGCAGGACCCAAACACGACTACGCATATCATACCGAGGCGATGGACCGCGCGATGGAGGGCGGCATTGACGATGTAGGCTTAGGTGTACTGTTCGGTCTGGAGATGTACCGTTACGAGTTCGCAGGACTTCTTATGCACGCAGAACATCTGGAGGCAGTTCATGGCGTTGGCCCCCATACGATCAGCGTGCCCCGTATCCGGCATGCGGACGATATCGATCCGGAGGCATTTGACAATAGTATCGATGATGACATTTTTGCAAAGATCGTAGCCTGCATCCGCATCGCCGTGCCTTATACCGGCATGATCGTGTCCACAAGAGAGAGCAAAAAGACGAGAGAGCGCGTGCTGCAACTGGGCATCTCGCAGATCAGCGGCGGTTCCCGCACCAGTGTCGGCGGCTATGTAGAGGAAGAACCGGAGGAGGAAAACAGCGCACAGTTTGATGTCATCGATAACCGGCCGTTGGATGAAGTGGTCAAGTGGCTGATGGAGCAGGAATATATTCCCAGTTTCTGTACCGCATGCTATCGCGAGGGACGTACCGGAGACCGCTTTATGTCGCTGTGCAAGAGCGGCCAGATCCAGAACTGCTGTCACCCTAACGCACTCATGACCTTAAAAGAGTACCTGTGTGACTACGCAAAGCCCGAGACGCGAGCCATCGGCGATGCACTGATCCAGAAGGAGCTTGCAAATATCCCCAACGAAAAGGTGCGCGGTATTGTTGTCGATAACCTTGCAAAGATTGCACAGGGCAGCAGGGATTTCAGATTCTAAAGAGACCTTTATGCCAGAATTCGTCATTCTGACGAAGCCCGATCGGCATTTCGTCAATCCGACGGAAAATTTTTCAAATCTTTAGGTAATCCGTGCATAGCAATTTCTTCCGGAATTTTGTATAGTTAGTACAGTTAAAAAACCGTGAACAACAAATCAAAATTTTTAGGAGGACACACCAATGTCAAGTTTATCATGTAAGAACATTTGTAAAGTATACCCTAACGGCTTTGAGGCTGTTAAGAATTTCAACCTCGAGGTAGAGGACAAGGAATTCATCATCTTCGTAGGACCTTCCGGATGTGGTAAGTCAACAACTCTCCGTATGATCGCTGGTCTGGAGGAGATCTCTTCCGGTGAGCTGTATATCGACGGCAAGTTAGAGAATGATGTAGAGCCCAAGGATCGTGATATTGCGATGGTATTCCAGAACTACGCTCTGTATCCTCATATGACTGTATACCAGAACATGGCATTCGGTCTGAAGATGCGTAAGGTTCCCAAGGATGTCATTGACCAGAAGGTACGTGAGGCAGCTAAGATCCTTGATCTGGAGAAATTATTAGACCGTAAGCCGAAGGCTCTTTCCGGTGGACAGAGACAGCGTGTTGCTATGGGTCGTGCGATCGTTCGTAATCCTAAGGTATTCCTGATGGATGAGCCTTTATCAAACCTGGATGCAAAGTTAAGAGTACAGATGCGTTCCGAGATTTCTGCATTACATCAGAAACTGGGCGCAACCATCATCTACGTTACACATGATCAGACCGAGGCTATGACCTTAGGTACCAGAATCGTTGTATTAAAGGATGGTATCATCCAGCAGGTAGATTCTCCTCAGAGATTATATGCTGAGCCTGACAACCTCTTTGTTGCAGGATTCATCGGATCTCCTCAGATGAACTTTGTTGATGCTGTCTGCAAGATCAACGGTTCAGAGGTTACATTAACCTTCGATAAGTTCTCTGTAGTACTTCCTCCGGCAAAGGCTCAGAAGCTCATCGACGGCAACTATGACGGAAAGACCGTTGTATTAGGTATTAGACCTGAGAACATCTCAGATGATAAGGAAGATGTTGCAAAGGCAGCATGCAAGGTTACCACAGAGGTTACCGGATACGAGCTGCTCGGTGCAGAGGTTCTGTTATACTTCTCTGTTGCAGGCGCTAAGATGACTGCAAGCGTTTCTTCCAACACACCTGCTCGTTACGGCGATACTGTAGAGCTGGCATTCGACGCAAACGCAATGCATGTATTTGACAAAGAGACTGAGCTGACCATTACCAACTAGTCAGGGTATCGGTTTTTACAGATCAAATTCAAAGGCTGACATGTGAAATGCATGTCGGCCTTTTTTATACGGCTATTGGCATTTTTATGGAAATGTGTTATAGTTAACAATATATGTAATGCAATATGGAGGAAAAGTGATGTTTGACTATAAGCAATATAAGAGAAACTATTTTATGCCCCCTGAGACTTGCATGGACTGGGCAAAAAAAGAATATGTAGATAAAGCACCGATCTGGTGCAGCGTGGATCTGCGAGATGGTAATCAGGCGCTGATCGAGCCAATGAGTCTGGACGAGAAGCTGGAGTTCTTCCAGATGCTGGTGGATATCGGGTTCAAGGAGATCGAGGTCGGATTCCCGGCAGCATCCGAGACGGAGTACGAACTGGTGCGCACACTGATCGAGAAAAACATGATCCCGGAGGACGTGACGATCCAGGTGCTGACACAGGCACGTGAGCACATTATCCGCAAGACGTTCGATGCGGTAAAGGGTGCACCGGGTAAAGTGATCGTGCATGTGTATAATTCCACTTCGCTGGCACAGCGCGAGCAGGTATTTGCGAAATCAAAAGAGGAGATCGAGCAGATCGCGATCGAAGGCGCGAAGCTGTTAAAGGAACTTGCAGAAGAAACAGAAGGTAATTTCATTTTTGAGTACAGCCCGGAGAGTTTTACGGGAACAGAGGTAGATTATGCGGTGGATGTGTGCAACGCGGTACTGGACATCTGGGAGCCGCGTCCGGATTTTAAGCCGATCATCAATATCCCTGCGACCGTGGAGATGTCTATGCCGCATGTATTCGCACAGCAGGTGGAGTATGTGAGCAAGCATCTGCACAACCGTGAAAATGTAATCCTCTCTCTGCATCCGCACAATGACAGAGGCTGCGGCATCTCTGATGCGGAGCTGGGTATTCTGGCGGGCGCAGACCGTATCGAGGGAACAATGTTCGGAAACGGAGAGCGTACCGGAAACGTGGATATCATGGTTCTTGCAATGAATATGTATGCACAGGGTGTGGATCCTGAACTGGATCTGTCTGATATGCCTCATCTTGTGGAGGTGTACGAACGCCTGACACAGATGCGTATTGATATGCGCCATCCGTACTGTGGAAAGCTTGTATTCGCAGCATTTTCCGGTTCTCATCAGGATGCGATCGCGAAGGGAATGAAATATCGCGAGTCAAAGGATCCGGCACATTGGACAGTTCCTTATCTGCCGATCAATCCGGAGGATGTGGGACGCACTTACGACAGCGATGTTATTCGTATCAACAGCCAGTCCGGCAAGGGCGGCGTTGCTTATATCATGGAGCAGACCTACGGTATCAAGATCCCGTACAAGATGCGTGCGGACTTTGGCTATGCGGTCAAGGATGTGTCCGATCACAGCCATGCGGAGCTGTCACCGGCACAGATTTACGATATTTTTATCAAGCGGTATAAAAATTACACGCCGATCTTTGATGTAAAAGGATGCCATTTCCGTCAGGAGAATGGTATTACAGCTACGGTCAATATCATTGCAGATAATCGCAAGGATATCGTGGAGGCGACCGGTAACGGCCGTCTGAACGCGGTCAGCAACGCATTTGCAGAAAAATTTGAGACGCCCTGTGAGGTGATCTGTTATGAAGAGCATGCGCTGACCGATGGCTCTGATTCCAGCGCCATCGCCTATGTGGGTATTCAGGGCGCGGACGGCAAGCAGTACTTTGGTATCGGCATTGATCCGGATATCATCCGGGCGTCCATTGACGCACTGATCGCTGCGATGAACCGTAGTCTGGAGGCGGTGAAGAAATAATTGTATCCGAAAGGAAACAAGGGGTAAGCATAAATATGAGTAATATGAAAAAGAAAACGTGTAAATATATTTTGACGGTATTGCTGTTTACACTGCTTGTGACGGTCGCGGATATTCAGCCGGCGCAGGCGGCCGTGAAATTGAACGCATCTTCCGTCAACCTGTGTGTGGGGGATAAGTATCAGCTGCAGCTGACAGGTACTACAAAGAAGGTTACCTGGAAGTCCAGCAAGACGTCAGTTGCAAAGGTATCTTCAAAGGGACTTGTGACCGCGCGCGCAAAAGGCACTGTGACCATCACGGCTACAGTCAGCAAGAAGAACTACAGCTGTAAAGTAAAGGTTAATAAAACCTTCAAGGTGGATCAGACAACTGTTTCCATCAAGAAGAATACGGACGTGACAGCGTTTTTGTCTGTGTCCGGAGGGGTGAATGCGACGGTTGCCGATAAAAAGATCTGTTCTGTGGCATTCGGAAAATGGGACGGCGATTATATTTCCGCCACGATCACACCCAAGAAGGTGGGCAGTACGACGATCAAGTTTAAGAATACGGCAAACGGGGAGTTTTGCACGATGACTGTCAAAGTGACGGCACTTCCCTCTATAGCGACGTTCCAAAGTGCTTCTATCAGTACCGGGGCAGACACGCTCATTGTCGGTGAGAGCAAGCTCAGTGTACCATTCAGCCTGAATCGTGCTTCAACCAAAACGTATTTCAGGGTGTATGATGAGAATGGGGCAACGGTGCGCAGCATCAGCCTGGGCTCAGTGAAGGCAAACACAAAGAAGACGGTTGCATGGGATGGAAAGGACACTGATGGAAATCCCCTGAGCGGCACATTTACCTATGCGATTGTGGCGGACGGAAACCGTACAGACGCGAAAAAAGAGGTAAAGGTATTGGCAGCATCTCCTTTTGGAAAGGGAGACGGAACTGAGAAAAATCCTTATCTTGTTTCAGATCTGAATGAACTGTATCTGATCAAAAATTATAACGGTGCTTTCTTCGCGCAGGATGCGGATATTGATTTCAATTACGGAATGAATACGCAGCTGTTTGATGACAGCACTCCTTTTACCGGAACCTATGACGGAAGCTATGACGGGAAGAAATATCGGATGACCAACCTTTGCGGTTATAATTCCGTATTCGGATCCATCGGTGAAACCGGAACCGTCAAAAATGTAAGTCTGAGCAACTGTGTGTTGAACACGATAGGAAGTCTTTTCGCGTATACGAACAAGGGGACCATCGACAGCTGCTCGGTTGATGGCAAGATCCTCTGCAATGCAGGCAATCAGGCGGCAATGCTTGTCATGTACAATAAAGGTGTGATCCGTGACTGTACGGTTTCAGGAACATTAAATGTAGAAGCGACCAATGTGATCGGCATGACAACACTCCGCGCCGGAGGCATTGTTTTCCAGAATAGCGGAACGATCGCTAAGTGTACGTCATCAGTTCAGATCACGCAGAAGATAACGGTTGGCACGTATGTGGCCGGTACGATGCATGAGATCTACGCCGGAGGCATCGTGTCAGAGAACGCATCCGAGGCTATCGTGACGCAATGTGTATTTACCGGAACGATCCATACATCGGTCATACTGCCGGAGACAGTCAAGGATGTGACACCGGATCAGACGTGTAAGACATATCTCGGATTCGTTGCGGGAACAAACAACGGAAATATCGTAAGCTGTGTCAATGCATCTTCGGGCGGTACTTTGGGTGCACAGGGCACCGGAAGCGGAACGGTACAGTAGGAGGACAGTATGAATTACTTAGCACCATCGCTGCTGGCAGCGGATTTTACAAGACTTGGAGAGCAGATGCGGATCATTGATCAGGCAGGGGCACAGTATTTTCATTTTGATGTGATGGATGGATCCTTTGTGCCGAACATTTCGATGGGACTTCCGGTATTACAATCGATCCGCAAGGTGACGAAAAAAAAGCTGGATGTACATCTGATGATCACGCATCCGGAACAATATATCAGTGATTTTTCCGATGCTGGAGCGGATATCCTTACCGTTCATGCGGAGACCTGTACACATCTGGATCAGGTCGTGAGAGATATTAAGCGTGAAGGCTTGCTGGCAGGCGTGGCATTAAATCCGTCAACGCCCCTGAGTGTGTTGGATTATATTTTACCTGAGGTGGATATGGTGCTTGTCATGACGGTCAACCCCGGTTACGGCGGGCAGAAGATGATCCCGTATACGCTGGATAAGATCCGTGAACTGCGTGGGATCGTGCAGCGGAGAGGTCTGACCACGGATATTGAGGTGGACGGCGGCGTCAAGATCGACAATGTAGACCGGTTTCTGGCTGCCGGTGCCAACGTGATCGTGGCGGGAAGCGGTATCTTTAAAGGAGATCTCGCCGGCAACGTGGAAGCCTTTCTGGAAAAGATGGGTGAAGCTTAAATAAACTGATTTCGATCGCTGTCATAGGTGTATCCTATGGCGGCGATTTTTTGCGTAAGTACTGCTTCATCCTGTTCCAGATCATCGCAGAGCGCAGACAGGCTGCTATAGTGGTCGCGCAGCTTTGTGTTCAAAAAACTCAGCAAAATGACCGGATCATTGGGGACTGCTGGCATATGATTCCCTCCTTGTTTCGTGATATTTGTGAAGATTCGTTCCTTATCATAAAACGCTTCAGGTAAAATGTCAATTCCGGTTAAAGTGAATCAATCTGTTCAATTTCACGAAAATTTTATAAAATTTATGAAATTTTGTGTTTATTTTTGACGTTGACGTGAGAAATTGTAATGCCTATAATAGGGGTCAAGATAAGCAAAGGCGCTTAGGGAAATTCCCTGAGCGCTTTTTTTGCGTTATAAAACTAAAGGAGGACATAGTTATGACAGAAGAAATTTTACAGGCGATCAATGACAACATCTTTGCAGTCTGGTTACTGATAGGTACCGTGTTGATCTTCTGGATGCAGGCAGGATTCGCGATGGTGGAGGCAGGTTTTACCCGGGCGAAGAATGCAGGTAACATCATCATGAAAAACCTGATGGATTTTTGTATCGGTACTGTAATGTGGTTTATCATCGGTGCATCACTCATGCTTCCCGCAGCGGAAGGAAGCAGTGATATCATGGGAATTATGGGAACACCCGGATTTGGAGTATTTACAGATTATGCAAACTTCAGCTTCTCCGGTTTCGTGTTCAACCTGGTATTCTGTGCGACCACAGCAACGATCGTATCAGGAGCTATGGCAGAACGTACCAAGTTTCTTACCTACTGTATTTATTCAGCAGTGATCTCAGGTATCATTTACCCGATCGAGGCACACTGGACATGGGGCGGCGGATTCCTTGCAAACATGGGCTTCCATGATTATGCAGGTTCTACCTGTATCCATATGGTTGGTGGTATCTGCGCATTGATCGGTGCAGCGTTCCTTGGACCCCGTATCGGAAAATTCTCAAAGGATAAGAACGGCAAGATCGTAAAGGTCAACGCTTTCCCCGGACATAACTTAGTAATTGGTGCACTTGGTGTATTCATCCTGTGGTTTGGCTGGTATGGATTTAACGGTGCCGCAGCGACAGATGTTCCGACACTTGGTTCAATTTTCTTAACAACAACTGTAGCACCTGCGGTAGCAACCGTTGTATGTATGATCTTTACTTGGATCAAATATGGTAAACCCGATGTTTCCATGTGTTTGAATGCATCTCTGGCAGGTCTGGTAGCCATCACCGCTCCCTGTGATGTTACCGATTGTGCAGGCGCAGCGATCATTGGTGCTGTATCCGGTGTGCTGGTTGTATTTGGTGTATGGTTATTGGATAATGTACTTCGTGTGGATGACCCTGTTGGCGCAGTAGCCGTACATATGATGAACGGTATCTGGGGTACGATCGCAGTTGGTTTATTTGCAACATCTTCTGCTCCCGGATTTGCAGTGGCAGGTATTAAAGAAGGATTGTTTTATGGCGGTGGTTTTGAGCAGCTTGGTCTTCAGCTTATCGGTATCTTTGCAACCGCAGCATGGACCGTTGTTACGATCACTATCACATTCCTTGCTCTGAAACATACGATCGGTCTTCGTGTCAGCGAGGAAGAGGAAATTGTCGGTCTGGATGCATGCGAGCATGGTCTTCCGTCTGCATATGCAGGATTTGGTATCAGTGATATGTCTATGACCATGGATGTCAACGAGAATACAGATCTTGGTGTTGCTGAGTATGAGAAAGCTTCTCAGGCAAAGATCGATGCAGCAGTGCCGGTTGTAAATTCCACAAGCCCTGTCACAAGCTCCGGTATTCACAACATTGTTATCATCGCAAAGCTGACCAAGTTCGACAAGCTGAAAAAAGCACTCAACGAGCTGGGCGTAACCGGTATGACTGTTGTTCAGGTTATGGGCTGTGGTGTTCAGAAGGGCGCCGGCGAGTTCTATCGTGGAGTTGAGATGGATGCAACACTGCTTCCGAAGATCAAGATCGAAGTCGTTGTAGCAAAGATCCCGGTAGAGAAAGTCATCGAGACGATCAAGAAGACACTTTACACCGGACATATCGGAGACGGAAAGATCTTCGTATACGATGTGGCAAAGGTTGTCAAGGTTCGTACCGGCGAAGAAGACGTGGCTGCATTGCAGGATGTAGAGTAATACTTATGGAATAAAATAGAACTTGTATTTTCCGGGCAGACATACTATACTTCTTTTATATATAAGAAACACACTATAAATCTTCCTCGGAGGTGGCGTATGGTTGACTATACAGAAGGTTCCGGAAAACAATATCATACACAGGTGGGCGTCGGTGACGTGGGCAGATATGTGATCCTGCCGGGAGATCCGAAGCGCTGTGAAAAGATTGCAAAACATTTTGACAATGCGCGTCTCATTGCAGACAGCAGAGAATATGTAACTTACACAGGCACCCTCGAGGGGGTGCCTGTAAGTGTGACATCGACCGGTATCGGTGGACCGTCCGCAGCGATCGCAATTGAGGAGTTATCCAAGGTCGGTGCGGACACTTTTATTCGTGTCGGTACCTGTGGCGGCATGCAGACAGATGTCTGCGGCGGTGATATCGTCATTGCAAATGGCGCGATCCGTATGGAGGGGACGAGCCGTGAATATGCGCCGATCGAGTACCCAGCAGTGCCGGATGTAACCGTCCTTAACGCACTGATCACAGCGGCAAAGAAGCAAAATATCACTTATCACGCAGGCGTCGTGCAGTGCAAAGACTCCTTTTTCGGTCAGCATGAACCGGAGGTAATGCCGGTCAGCTACGAGCTGCAGAATAAATGGGAGGCATGGCTGCGCATGGGATGTCTGGCATCCGAGATGGAGTCGGCGGCATTGTTTATTGCAGGCAGCTTTCTGCGCGTGCGTGTCGGTTCATGTTTTCTGGTGGTGGCAAATCAGGAGCGCGCAAAACTGGGTCTTCCCAATGAACAGGTTCACGATACAGAACTGGCGATCGTCACTGCCGTGGAGGCAATTCGCGAACTAATTTCACAGGACACTGGAAAATTGTAAAGATATTTGATATAATATACAAACCTTCATAAAATAAGGTGTCAATCCCACATGGGTTACACATAGAAAGAATCCAATAGGAATTCAAAAAGAGGAAAGGAAGAGAAAAAATGAAGAAGAAAGTATTGGCAACATTCATGGCAACAGCTATGGCATTTTCTCTGACTGCATGCGGAAGCTCCACAGAGGCACCTGCAGATGACGCAGCAGAGCAGCCCGCAGATGATGCGGCAGGTGATGCATCAGAGACACCCGCAGATGATACAGAGGCAGCTGCAGATGATTCTGCAATTGATAAGTCTACACAGAAAATTGCAATGATCACTGACTCCGGAGATATCACTGACGAGTCCTTCAATCAGATCACATGGGAGACCGTTTGTGCATATGGAGACGAGAACGGCGTAGAATACGAGTATTATAAGCCTGCAGAGGATACCGATGAGGAGCGTATCAATGCGATCGATCTGGCGATCAATGAGGGCGCAACCGTTGTTGTAATGCCCGGATATTTATTCGGACCCGCAATCGCAGAGGAGCAGGATCTCTATCCTGACACCACTTTTATCGCAGTAGACGTTACTGAGGGTGACCTTGTAAATCTTGCAGGCGATCCTGTAGCAATTGGCAAGAACGTATATATCTGTTCTTTCCAGGAGGAGCAGGCAGGTTATCTTGCAGGCTATGGTGCAGTGAAGGATGGTTACACCAAGCTTGGTTTCCTTGGCGGTATCGCTGTTCCCGCAGTTATCCGTTACGGCTTCGGTTATATTCAGGGTATCAACGCGGCAGCAGAGGAGATGGGTGTTGACGTCAGCGTGAAGTATTTCTACGGCGGACAGTTCTACGGAGATGAGAATATCACCGCTCGTATGGAAGGCTGGTATGCAGACGGCACAGAGATCGTATTCGCTTGCGGCGGCGGTATCTATACTTCAGCAGTTGAGGCTGCAAACAACCATGGCGGTAAGGTCATTGGTGTAGACGTAGACCAGAAGTCAGTCATTGGTGACTGCTGTGTAACTTCTGCTATGAAGGGATTACATGCAGCAGTTTATGATGCACTGGATGCATACTTTAACGGAAACTGGTCATCTTTATCAGGAAAGTCTGAGCAGTTAGGTCTGACTCAGGGCGATTACATCGGACTTCCTACCGACGACGCTTCCTGGGGCTTTACAACCTTCACAAAGGACGAGTACAATACTGTATTAGAGGGCATTAAGGACGGTTCTATCGCAGTATCTAACGATATCGAGAACAATCCTGAGGTAGGCTCACACGTATCCGTTGACTACGTTCAGTAATTAAGCAGTTTTTAAAAGTAAAGAGGGAAGGGCTTTTCGTTTTGCGCCCTTCCCTTTTTTCCATAAAAGGAAATAGGAAAAGGAATGAAGACTATGGCGAATGATTACATTATTGAGATGTTGAACATCACGAAAGAATTTCCGGGGATCAAGGCTAATGACAATGTTACCTTACAGCTCAGAAGAGGAGAGATCCATGCGCTGCTGGGAGAAAACGGTGCAGGCAAATCGACACTGATGAGTATTCTGTTCGGACTGTACCAGCCCACAAGCGGCATGATCAAGATGAATGGACAGGAGGTTCACATCAATAATCCGAATGATGCGAACGATCTGAACATTGGTATGGTGCACCAGCACTTCAAGCTGGTGGAATGTTTTTCCGTATTAGATAACATTGTCCTTGGTGTTGAGCCTACAAAGGGGCTTTTTCTCGAGAAGAAGGGTGCAAGAGAAAGAGTGATGGCTCTGAGTGACAAGTATGGGCTGAAGGTGGATCCGGATGCTCTGATCTCAGACATTACCGTAGGTATGCAGCAGCGAACGGAAATCTTAAAGATGCTTTACCGTGACAATGATGTGCTGATCTTCGACGAGCCGACGGCAGTGCTGACTCCGCAGGAGATCGAGGAACTGATGAAGATCATGAAAAACCTTGCAAAGGAGGGCAAATCGATCCTGTTCATCACGCACAAGCTGAACGAGATCATGGAGGTGGCTGATCGTTGCACGATCCTTCGCAAAGGTAAATATATTGGCACAGTGGATATCAAGGATACGACAAAAGAAGAATTGTCTCGTATGATGGTGGGCAGAGATGTCAGCTTTTCCGTGGACAAAAAGCCCGCACAGCCGGGTGAGACTGTATTGAAAGTAGAACACATGACAGTGCCAAGTAAGGTACACAGTAATAATGCGGTCAAGGACATCTCTTTCAATGTGCGCCGTGGTGAGATCGTCTGCATCGCAGGTATCGATGGTAACGGTCAGAGCGAGTTTGTGCAGGCGCTGACTGGCCTGGAAAAAATGAGTTCCGGGAAGCTGATCTTTGAGGGAAAGGATATTACAAATGCAACGATCCGGGAGAAATCCAAGGCGGGCATGAGCCATATCCCGGAGGACCGTCATAAGCACGGACTGGTGCTGGACTATACGCTGGAGCAGAACATGGTACTGCAGCGCTACTGGGAACCGGAGTTTCAGAAGGCGGGATTCATAAAAAATAAGGCAGTGCGTGCATACTCTGACAGGCTGATCGAGCAGTACGATGTGCGCAGCGGACAGGGATCATCGACGGTTGTGCGGAGCATGTCCGGCGGTAATCAGCAGAAAGCGATCATCGCCAGAGAGATCGATAAAGATCCGGAGCTTCTTGTGGCCGTACAGCCCACGCGGGGACTGGACGTGGGAGCAATCGAGTATATTCACAAGCAGCTGGTGGCTCAGCGCGACAGCGGAAAAGCTGTTTTGCTGGTATCGCTGGAACTGGATGAGGTAATGGATGTATCGGATCGAATCCTTGTCATGTATGAGGGCGAGCTGGTGGGACAGCTGGATCCGAAACAGATCACAGTGGAAGAACTCGGACTTTATATGGCGGGCGCAAAGCGCGACGAAGTTCCGGCGGAAGTATAGGAGGAAGAAAAGATGAACGAAAAGGGAAAAGATGTGCTCCTGTCCATTGGCGCTTCGCTGGTGTGCATCGTCATTGGACTGGTTGTAGGCTTGCTCATTCTCTGCTGTATCAATGGAGAGAATGCGGTAGATGGTTTTTCAAGGATCCTGCAGGGTGGATTTTACTTGAAACCAAAGGGGATCGGCAGTGAGATCACACAGGCAGCGCCGCTCATCATGACAGGTCTGTCCGTGGCGTTTGCATTTAAAACAGGACTGTTCAATATCGGAGCAGCCGGACAGTACACAGTGGGCATTTTCGGTGCGCTTTACAGTGCGATCATTCTGGGACTGCCCTGGTATTTATGCCTTCTGGTGGCAATGATCTGTGGTGCGGTCTGGGGCGCGGTACCCGGCATTTTTAAAGCATATTTTAATGTGAATGAGGTCATAACCTCGATCATGTTTAACTGGATCGGACTGTATCTGGTCAACGAATTGCTTTACACCGGCTTTGGCGGCGCGATGTACGATCAGAAGACAACACGTACCTATAAGCTCAGTGCAAAGGCGCCACAGGCGCTCATCCCGGATGCGGGACTGAACTCCATTTTCAAGACAAGTTCAACGACGATCGCCATTTTCATAGCCATCATCATAGCAATCATCATGTATATCATCCTGAATAAGACTATGTTCGGCTATGAGCTGAAGGCGTGTGGATTTAACAAGGATGCGGCAAAATATGCCGGTATTAACGAAAAGAGGAACATCATTCTGTCCATGACCATCGCCGGTGCCCTGGCAGGTATCGGTGCCGGACTTTATTTCCTCTCCGGCGCCTCCGAGTGGAATCCCCAGGTGGCAACAGCACTGCCGGCCATTGGCTTTAACGGTATTCCGGTGGCCTTGCTTGCAATGAGCAACCCGATCGGTGTGGTGTTTGCTGCTATCTTTGTGGCGCATATTTCCGTGGGCGGTGCATATCTTCCTACAAAGTATTTTCAGCCGGAGATCGCGGACCTGATCGTGGCGGTCATCATTTACCTGTGCGCATTCGTGATGCTGTTTAAGGGTGTGGTGATCAACCTGTTAAAAAAGAAACATGCAGATAAGGAGGGCAAATAAGTATGGTTTTACTCATTAAGTACACATTATTATATGCAGTTGTTTTATTGCTGGTTGCCCTCGGTGGTATGTTTTCTGAGCGAAGCGGTGTGATCAATATCGCTCTGGAGGGTATTATGACGATCGGCGGACTCGCCGGCGTGTTTGTACTGGCGCTTCTGGGCGGAAAACTGCCGACACCTGTGTTGGTGGCACTCTCTATCGTGACAAGTATTGTGACCGGTATGATCTACTCGCTGCTGTTGGCATTTTCTGCCATCACTTTGAAGGCGGACCAGACCATCGGTGGAACTGCGCTGAACATGCTGGCGACAGCGATCGCCATCGTGTCGGTGAAGGCGTTTAACAACTCATCTGCAGCAGGCAACGGTGCGGCTTCCGCAAAACTGACCTATGACAATTCACCGTTCATTTACAAGATCGGACCGGTGACCATCAACATTTTCTTTATTTTAGCGATCATCATTCTTGTATGCAGTTCCATATTCCTGTTCCGTACAAAATGGGGACTCCGTCTGCGGGCCTGCGGTGAGCATCCTCAGGCAGCGGATTCTGTCGGTATCAATGTGTATCGCTGGAGATATGCAGGCGTTGTGATTTCCGGCGCGCTGGGCGGACTGGGCGGTCTTGCCTATATCGTACCTTCCGTGTCAACATGGAATTTTGAGGTTGGCGTGGCAGGTGCAGGTTTCCTGGCACTGGCTGTTATGATCTTCGGACAGTGGAAGCCTTACCGGATCGCAGGCGCAGCGGTATTTTTCGCTGTGTTCAAGTCGCTGGCAAACATAGCGGATTCGACGGCACTGGCAAATCTGGGATGGTCAAAAAACATTTACAGCATGATGCCATTTATCGCATCCATGATCATTCTTGCCTTTACCTCAAAGAATTCCCGGGCGCCGAAGGCAGAGGGTATCCCCTATGATAAGGGTGCAAGATAAAAGGAAGTGGTAATATGATAGATGAAAATGAATTAGTGATCCGTGCGCTGGAGGCGCGGAAACATGCATATGTGCCTTACTCCCACTGGGCGGTGGGGGCAGCACTGCTCACAAAAGAAGGAAAGATCTATGAGGGCTGCAATATTGAAAATGCAGCTCACACACCCACAAACTGTGCGGAGCGTACAGCATTCTTTAAAGCAGTCAGTGAGGGAGAACGTGACTTTGCTGCAATTGCAGTGGTAGGCGCATATGAGGCGGAAGAACCGGAGAAGATCTGCGCACCCTGCGGCGTTTGCCGTCAGGTCATGATGGAGTTCTGTGATCCTGATACCTTCCGTGTGGTCCTCGGAACAAAGGACGGCGTACAGGTTTCACAGACATTAAAAGAGATGCTTCCCTATGGCTTCGGACCGGACGTATTAAATATTAAAAATTAAATCAAAAATAAAATTTTGTTCTAAAACGGAAATAATAAGGAGAAAGAAATGAGTGTAGAAATCAAAGATATATTGGCGATCTGTGATCATACGTTATTGCTGCAGACCAGTACCTGGGAGGAGATCAAGGGGATCTGTGATGATGCTATGAAATATCATACAGCTTCTGTGTGTATTCCGCCCTGTTATGTGAAGCAGGCAAAGGAGTATATGCAGGGGAAGATTCCGGTATGTACGGTCATTGGTTTTCCCAACGGAAATCATACAACGGCCTGTAAGGTGTTTGAGACAAAGGATGCAGTCGCCAACGGTGCTGATGAGATCGATATGGTGATCAATGTCGGAATGTTAAAGGCAAAAGAATATGACTATGTATTAAACGAGATCAAAGAGATCAAGGAAGCATGTCAGGGCAGAGTATTGAAGGTCATTATTGAGACCTGTCTGCTGACGGATGAGGAAAAGATCAAGATGTGCGAGATCGTGACGCAGTCCGGAGCGGATTATATCAAGACTTCTACCGGATTTTCTACGGCAGGCGCCACCTTCGCAGATGTGGAACTATTCGCGAAGCATGTGGGCGAGGGCGTGAAGATCAAAGCAGCCGGTGGTATCGCCAGCATTGCGGATGCGGAAAAGTTTATGGAGCTGGGTGCAGATCGTCTCGGAACGAGCCGGATCGTAAAGATCGTCAAAGCAGAGGAGAGCGATCCCGGCAGCTATTGACCGGATGTTTATCAGAAATATGTAAAAAGAGGCAGATATGGGAAAGTATAAATATAATCGTATTTTTACAATTGTAATGGACTCCCTTGGAATCGGCGAGATGGAAGATTCACCGCAATTTGGAGATGTGGGCGTGGATACGCTGGGGCATATCAGCGAGCAAATGAAAAAGGCGGGGGAAGCCTTTGATATTCCCAATCTTCAGAAGCTCGGTCTTGCGAACCTGAAGCCGCTGGAGCAGGTGGCACCGCAGGAGAGACCGCGGGGGTATTATATGTCGATGAAGGAGAAAAGTAATGGCAAGGATACAATGACCGGACATTGGGAGATGATGGGCATCCATACGACCAAGCCGTTTATCACCTTTACGGATACCGGTTTCCCGAAGGAACTGATCGAGGAACTGGAGAAGCGCTGCGGCAGGAGGATCATCGGAAACAAGGCAGCCAGCGGTACAGAGATCCTGGATGAGCTGGCTGAGGAGGAGATCGCAACCGGAGCCATGATCGTTTATACTTCGGCGGATTCTGTGCTGCAGATCTGTGGAAACGAGGAGACGATGGGTCTGGATAACCTCTATCACTATTGCGAGATCGCCAGAGAACTGACGATGCGCGATGACTGGCGTGTGGGGCGCGTGATCGCACGACCTTATGTCGGCAAGAAAAAGGGCGAGTTTGTCCGTACCAGCAACCGGCATGATTATGCACTGAAACCCACCGGACCGACAGCACTCAACGCGTTGAAGGATGCGGGATTTGACGTGATCTCCGTGGGAAAGATCAATGATATTTTTGTGGGTGAGGGAATCACAGAGAGCAATCATTCAAACTCTTCCGTTCACGGCATGGAGCAGACCATTGATATCGCAAAGCGCGATTTTACCGGTCTCTGTTTTGTGAATCTGGTAGATTTTGATGCGCTGTGGGGACACCGACGCAATGCCATTGGTTACGGAAAGGAGATCGTGCGCTTTGACGAGAAGCTGGGAGAACTGCTTCCGCTTCTGCGTGAGGATGATCTGCTCATCATCACCGCAGACCACGGGAATGATCCGACATACAGCGGAACGGACCATACAAGAGAAAAAGTGCCGTTCCTTGCATATTCTCCCTCCTTTACAGGAGCAGGACCGCTGCCGGAGGCAGATACCTTTGCGGTGATCGGCGCGACGATCGCAGACAACTTTGGCGTAAGCATGCCGAAGGATACCATAGGCACATCAATTTTAAAGGAACTGGTTTAAGATGAAGAAGAAATTAAATAAAGAATTAAAAAATGAAGAATTAGTGGACGGAGCGGAGCAGGCAAAGGATACAGAGGAGGAAAAAACACCTCTGTGGAAGGAGCTGCTCAGTTGGGTAGAGATCATCGTCGTAGCAGTGCTGATCTCATTGTTTCTGACGAAGGTCGTTTTAGTCAATGCGCTGGTGCCCTCCTCCTCCATGGAGACATTGATCTCGCCCGGGGACCGGTTGTTTGGCAACCGGCTCACCTATAAATTTAAAGATCCGGAGCGTTTTGATGTGGTGATCTTTAAATATCCGGTGGATGAGGAGGAAAACTATATCAAGCGTATCATCGGACTTCCCGGTGAGACGGTGACGATCGAGAATGCAAAGATCTATATCAACGATTCCGAAACACCACTGGAGGAGAACTATCTGCCGGAAGAATGGGTCATTGAGAACGACGGTTATGTCTTTGAAGTTCCGGAGGACTGTTACCTAATGCTGGGCGACAACCGCAATGTCTCGGAGGATGCGCGCTATTGGGCCGAGGAAGCTTATGAATATGGACTGGCCGACAGCGTGGAAGATGGGGAATCTTATACCTACGTGCGCAGAGACAAGATCCTCGGAAAAGCGATGTTTACATATTGGCCGCATTTTCAGCTCCTGTCAGACTATGAAGAATAAGGAAGAAATACAAAAAAATAAATTACGACATAATAAAAATAAAGGAAGTGTAAGAACATGACAAGGGATCTGACAGAGGGAAGCTGTCTGAAACAGATCTTACTTTTTACGGCACCGCTTCTGGTAGGAAATCTGCTGCAGCAGACCTACAATCTGGTGGATGCGGCGATCGTGGGGCGATGCCTTGGCACGGATGCGCTGGCGGCGGTCGGCGCTTCCAGCAGTGTCCAGTTTTTAGTGCTGGGATTTTGTATCGGATCATGTGCGGGATTTGGCATACCGATCGCCCAGCGCTTCGGGGCAAAGGATTACAGTGCGATGCGCAGGTATATTTTTCACAGCATACTGCTCACCGCGCTGTTTGCTGTTGTACTGACAAGTGTGTGTGCACTGCTCTGCCCGAATATATTACATATGATGTCCACGCCGGAGGATATTTTTTCCGGTGCATATATTTATCTGCTGATCATTTTTCTGGGTATACCGTTTACCTTGCTATACAATCTGGAGGCGGCGATGCTGCGGGCAGTGGGTGACAGCAAAACGCCTTTTGTCTTTCTGGCAATATCCACCATGACAAACATCGGGCTTGATCTGCTGTGCATCCTCGTATTCCGCTGGGGCGTGGCAGGCGCTGCGATCGCAACGATCACGGCACAGGCACTTAGCGGGATCCTCTGCTTTTTCTTTATCCGAAAGCATCAGGAGGTATTACATATCGGCCCGGCGGACTGCCGGTTTGACCGGAACTGCTGCCTGTCTGCACTCACCATGGGCGCACCCATGGGACTGCAGTTTTCCATCACAGCCATCGGAAGTATGGTGATGCAGTCTGCAAACAACGGATTGGGAAGTGTCTATGTGTCTGGATTTACGGCAGGGGCAAGACTGAAACAGTTTACACTGTGTCCCTTTGATGCGCTGGCAACGGCGGTCTGCACCTTCTGCGGACAGAATCTCGGCGCAAAGCGTTTTGACCGCATCAAGCAGGGAATCCGCGTCGGTGTGGCGGTGGCGCTCACCTACGGAATTGCTATCGGACTTGTGCTGATCTTTGGCGGTCGCGTATTGTCTGTGCTGTTTATGAGCCGTTCACAGGTCGCTGTGCTGGATGCATCCGCGAAATACCTGCGCTATCTGGGATGCATGTATTGGATGCTGGGACTGCTCAATGTGTTCCGCCTGGCGATACAGGGACTGGGTTATTCCGGCAGAGCCGTGTTTGCGGGCGTGATCGAGATGGCTGCGCGTACCTTTGTAAGTCTTGTGTTTGTGCCGATTTACGGTTACACAGCGATCTGCTGTGCGGATCAGGTGGCGTGGACGGCAGCGGTCATGTACCTGATCCCGATGTGTCTGCACCTGCTCAAAAAGGTGGAGCGGGAAGTAGGAAAGAGAATGTGAAGAATTGGTATGGCGGGTTTATTGATTTGGCAAAAAAATATCATTTGTCCACATTTATGTGTTATAATACCAAAAGAGATACAAAAGATACGATTCATTGAGGTACGAAATGCAAAAGATCTGGGAATTTTTTGAAAATATGAATGAGTTGGTCTATGTGTCTGACATGGACACTTATGAACTGCTGTACATGAATAAAAAGGCCAGGGAAATGTATGGCTTTAAGTCCATGGAGGACCTGGCCGGAAGAAAATGCCACGAGCTGATCATGGGCTGCAAAGAGCCGTGCGCGCTGTGCAATAATAAAGAATTGATGCCGGGATACTTTAAGGAATGGAGTTATTACAATCCTCTTGTTGGCAGGCATTTTGAGTTAAAGGATACCATGCTGGAGGAGGGCGGCAGGCGTCTTCGGATGGAGCTGGCGGTTGACAGCACTGCGCAGAAGCAGCAGAGTCGTATGATCGACAGCTATCAGAAAATGGAGGCGTTGTCCAACGAGGGTATGCGCGTTGCATTGCAGGCGGAGACACCAGACCAGACGCTGGAGGTCATACTGGAATATCTCGGAAATGCGTTAAAAGGCGAGCGTACCTATATTTTTGAGCGGAATGCGAAGGGCAACGATGACAATACCTACGAGTGGGTGGCAAATGGGGTGATGCCTGCAAAGGATATGCTTCAGGATCTGCCGGCTGAAGTCTGCGCAAACTGGTATCGGAACTTTCGTGAAGACAAAAACATCATGATCCATGATCTGGAGGATATTCGGGAGTCTGACCCGCTCCAGTACGAGAATCTGAAGCGTCAGGATATCCATTCCCTTGTGGTAGTGCCGCTCTATGACGACAAAAAGATCATCGGATTTTATGGGGTTGATAATCCGCCGAAAGGTGCCCTTGACTATACGGAGACGATGCTGCAGATCATGGCACACTTTATTATCGCTTCGATCAAAAGGCGTGAACTGGTAAAACAATTACGGAATATGAGCTATCGGGATCAGCTGACACAGCTGGGTAACCGCTTTGCGATGGTTGATTATGTGTCAGGCTTATGCCTGGATGAGAGCATTGGCGTGGTGTACTGTGATATCACCGGATTGAAGCGGGTCAACGATTCACAGGGGCATGAGGCAGGTGACCGGCTGATCCTGCATGCCTGTGACTGTTTGAGACAGGTGTTTGACGGATACGGACTGTTCCGCATCGGCGGAGATGAGCTGCTGGCACTTTGTCCGGGCATCGCGGAGAATGTGCTGAATGAGAAAGTGGATGAACTGAGACAGGTTATGCCGGCGTATGAGGTAGTCATGGCAGTCGGTGCCATCTGGCGAAGGGACAGCAAAGCTGGTATTGATCAGCTGCTGTCGGAGGCGGACCGGTTGATGTATGATGACAAGGCGGCATATTACAGCGCTTCGCGTGATCTGGACCGGAGAAACTCATAAAAAATGATAATAAAAGAGGATGTACCGAAAATGATCGGTGCATCCTTTTTTCGTGCGGATAACAGGACTTGAACCTGCACGTCATGGACACCAGAACCTAAATCTGGCGCGTCTGCCAATTCCGCCATATCCGCCTGTCGCGTCTCTGAGCGCTTTACTTTTCACAGTATATCGCAGCCCCGGACAAAAATCAATGAAAAATATTTTTAAATTCCTGTTGACAAATAAGTTGCATGGTGCTATGGTTAATTACACAAGTAATGAACCACATAACCAACGAGGTAAAAAGGCGAGGACAGGAGGTGTACCATTTGAACGAGCTGTTATCTCAGAATAAATCAATCTATTTGCAGGTCAGCGAGATGATAGAGACGGATATCCTGCGGGGCATCCTTTTAGAGGAAGAACGTGTGCCCAGCACAAATGAGCTGGCAAAGCTCTATACGATCAACCCGGCGACTGCGGCGAAAGGGATCAATCTGCTGGTAGACGAGGGAATACTTTATAAAAAGAGAGGAATCGGTATGTTTGTTGCAGAGGGTGCAAAGGAGCACATTATAGAAAAGCGCAGGGATGCATTTTATGAGAACTATGTAAAAGGTCTGCTGGAGGAGGCAAAAAGCCTTGGCATCAGCAGCGAGCAACTGGTCGAGATGATCAGAGCACATGAATAAAGGGGAGGACGAAAAAAATGAGTCAGTTAGTTTGTGAAAATATTTCAAAGCAGTACAAGAAAAAAGTGGTGTTGCACGACATCGATCTCACCATCGAGCAGGGAAAGATCTATGGTCTCGTTGGACGTAACGGTGCAGGAAAGACAACGCTTTTGTCCATTCTGACAGCACAGAATCCCGCGACGAGCGGAACCGTCACATACGACGGCATGCCTGTGTGGGAAAATCAGAAAGCGTTGGATCATCTGTGTTTTTCACGGGAACTGAATACGCTGAGCGTACTCGGGCCGAATACGATCAAGGTAAAGGAATATCTGCAGATGGCGCGTACCTATTACCCGAACTGGGACAGAGAAATGGAACAGCGTCTGGTAGCACAGTTTGACCTGAACCCGAAAAAGAAGATCAGTAAGCTTTCCAAAGGAATGCTCTCCATGGTGACGATCGTTGTTGCACTGGCGAGCAAGGCGGATATCACGATCCTGGATGAGCCGGTAGCAGGTCTGGATGTGGTGGCAAGAGATGATTTTTATCATCTGCTTTTAGAGGAGCATGAGGCAACCGGACGCACATTTATCGTTTCCACGCATATCATTGAGGAAGCGGCCAATGTATTTGAGGAAGTCATTTTTCTGAAAGATGGTGAGATCCTGCTAAAGGAAGATACGCAGGAACTTCTGGAGCGCGCAGCGCATGTGAGCGGCCTTGCGGAGGAAGTGGATGCGGCATGCGAAGGTCTGGAGATCCATCACGTGGAGCAGATGGGACGCAGTAAGGGTGTGACGGTATTGCTGGCTCCCGGTGAGCAGATCGCGGATGGCTATGATGTAACGGTACAGCCGGTGTCACTGCAGAATCTGTTTGTGGCACTGTGCGGAAGGGAGGCATAACATGAGCGGATTGACACGTTCGTTAAAATATGCGACATTTCGGGCCGGGCGCGTGATCGGTACCTGCTTTCTGATGGCGGCAGCATTTGTGCTCTATTTTGCATTGCTTGACGGAGTGCGGTTTACGCCGCAGAATCTTTTGCCGAGATTTCCGTATATGCTGATGCTTGTCGGAAATCTGATGTTCATGATCTATGGAATGCTGGATGTGGCGACCTATACGCAGCTTACGCTGACCTACGGCTGTACGCGTAAAAATGCGGCACTCAGCACGGTTTATATGCATTTGCTGCAGATCCTGGCGATCGAGGTGGTTATGGGCATCTGCTGCGCAGTCATTCCGGCACAGTGGTATGCAATGGACGGCAAGACACTCTGTCTGTTGGCGCTGATCGTATTTCTTTTCGGCAGCGGACTGGCGCTGATCGCAGGTATGCTGATCCACCGTTTCGGAAAAACTGCTTATATCGTGGTCGTGATCATTGCATCGCTGAGCGGCGGTGTTATAGGTGGTCTGGTCGGTTTTCACGGTGGCACAACGATCGTGATGGATATCGTGCTCGGACTGCTGAATCTGCCGGTGCTGATCGCCGTCGGTGTTCTCTGGTATGCAGTGGCGGCGGTGATCTTCTGGCTTACGATACGAAAAATAGAGGTTCGTGTCTGAGGCGCAGGCGCTGAGGGCTTCGTTATGAAGGAGGAAGTGAAGATGAAAGCATTATGGAATCAGATCAAATTTCAGAAAGATCTCTATCTGACCGGTGTACTGGTCATGCTCGGCATGTATGTGTTCGGAAATGTCCTGCACGATGTGCTGGCTGTTTCCGATGACGAGGTAACAAGCGTGATCTGCATGGGAAGCATGATGGCAACCATCGCGCTCTATATGATGATGTTTTTCTTTGCAGGTATACATATGGTACAGATCTTCAACTATGCGGTGGCAATGGGGCAGACGAGAAAACGCACATTTCCGATGTATACGCTGGCGACGCTGCTCACGTTTCTGGTGCTGGGAGCATTCCTGAAGGTATTGAACATACTGGAAAAGCTGCGGTTAAAGCTCATGTTTCCGGGGATAAAGATCGAGAATTTTATGGCATTGGTGCTCAGCTGGAAATATATTCTGGCATTTGCGCTGGTAGGCACTGCCTTTGCCATGCTGCTGGGCGCAAGCATCAGTCGATTTGGAAAAGCGGCCTTCTGGGTATGGTGGGCGCTTTTGATGATCATCTGCATTGGCGGTCCGAGAGGATTTACGTACCTGACGGATTTCTATCCCGACAGTCAGGCGACATCGTTTGTGGTGCATGTCATTGAAATGACGGTACAGCATGCGCATGCGATCTCTGCAGTTCTGGTGATCGCAGCGACTATCATCTTTACCGGCGTTGCATACCTGATCGTGCGCAGACAGCAGGTAAACGTGTAGAAGCTTCGGGATCGGGGCAGTTTGCGTGAAAGATCGCGGACCCGGTCTGAGGCTCTGAACAGAAAATATGATATGGATCGAGGTAAAATATGAATAAGATACAGGAATTTGCAAAAAAATATACCATCATTTATTGCATTTTGGCAGAGATCATTGTGCTGGGCGGAATGACACTGGCAGGAATGCTCTTGGGAATGTTGCTTGGCAATACCGGTATGGATGGCTATATTCTGCAGGCACTGCAGGAGATCGCTGGTGTGTTGCTTGCTTTTGCAGCGATCAGGGTGAGCGGATGCGCAGATATTTTGACAAAGCGCGGCATAGGCTTTGGAAAAGGTTTGATCGTTGGAGGTTATTTCCTTTTTATCGGTGTTTACTCAGCGATCGTTTACATGGTGATGTATGAAGGTGAGCGCACATTGCGCCCGTGGTATCTGATCGCAGTGTTTGTGATCTGTATGGTGTTCGTGGGTATCACAGAGGAATTTTTGTGCCGCGGCGTGCTGGCAGAGCTTCTGCTTCGCCATTACGGGGCAACAAAAGAGGGCGTGTGGAAGGCAGTCATTATTTCAGGTGTATTGTTTGGCCTGGCACATTTGTCGAACCTGATCGGAGCTGAGCCGGTAGGAGTGCTTGTTCAGTGTGTAATCGCCGGCATGATGGGCATGGCGTTTGCGGCGATTTATTTCCGCACCGGCTGCATTTGGGTGACAGTTGCACTTCATGCGTTTGTGGATATTTGTGCACTTATCACAGGCGGGTTGTATACAGGCGCGATTGCGGAGGTTATCTCCGGTTATCAGCCCATACAGCTCATCGGCGTTGTGCCGTATGCGATCTTACTGCTGGTGCTGCTGCGCAAAAAGAAAATGGAGCAGATCCTTGCACGTTTCGGTCAAGATCAGGTTTAAGCATAGATAGATTGAACCCATAAATTTCCTCTCATATTTCGAAAGTGAACGGAAACACTAGCATTGTAGAGTAAAAGATTACTCGAAAAGCAAACTTATATGGAGGAAACAACCATGGCAAGTAACAATGCAACTACCGGAACAAACCGGATGGAGGTACCTGAGGCAAAGGACGCAATGAAGCGTTTCAAGGAAGAGGTAGCCAGTGAACTGGGCGTACAGTTAAAGGACGGTTACAACGGTGACCTTTCTTCCCGCGAGGCAGGTTCCATCGGTGGCGAGATGGTCAGAAAAATGATCAAAAAGCAGGAGGAGCAGATGAAGTAGTTTCATCGTCTGCACAGCCTGTACACTCGAAAAAAGGTGTATTTGATCCGATTTCACGTGTCCGGAAGTGTCCGGAACCGTGGAAAAGGCATCAGATGCGCCTTTTTTCTGTATCTTTTCATAAAAAATTCAAAAAAGATGTGGAAATTCGCTAATTCCTATGTTATAATCCATAAATGACTGCATAGGCGTTGCTATGCCCTTTTGCAGCAACGCTTTTCATATATAATATGATTATATTTAAGGAGGAAACAGTTACAATGAATGTACAGGTTGAGGATTTAGGAAAGAATATGGTGAAGCTCACTGTTGAGGTGGAGGCTGAGACAGTTGATGCAGCAATTAAGTCCGCATACAATAAGCAGAAAAATAAAATTGCGATCCCGGGCTTCCGTAAGGGAAAAGTACCTCAGGCAATGATCGAGAAGATGTATGGCCCCGAAGTGTTCTACGAGGATGCTGCAAACACGATGCTGCAGACACAGTATCCGGTTGCTGTAGAACAGAGTGGTGTGGACATCGTTTCTCGTCCCACCATCGATGTGACACAGATCGAGAAGGGCAAGCCTTTTATCTTTACTGCTGAGGTTGCAAAGAGACCTGAGGTAACATTAGGAAAGTACAACGGAGTTACCGTTACAAAGATCGACACCAGCGTGACCGATGAGGAAGTAGACGCTGAGATCGAGCAGCAGAGAAATATCAATGCAAGAACCGTGACCATCACCGACCGCCCCGTAAAGGAAGGCGATACCGCAGTCATCGATTTCGAGGGATTTGTGGACGGCGTTGCATTTGAAGGCGGAAAGGGAGAGAATCATCCGTTAGAGATCGGCTCTCATTCCTTCATCGATACATTTGAGGATCAGCTGGTTGGAAAGAACACCGGTGATGAGGTAGAGGTTCATGTGACCTTCCCCGAGCAGTATCAGGCAGAGGAGCTGGCAGGAAAGCCCGCCACCTTCAAGGTAAAGATCAATGAGATCCGTGCAAAGGAGTTGCCGGAGCTGAACGATGAGTTTGTACAGGACGTTTCTGAGTTCGATACCATGGCAGAGTACCGCGAGGATACAAAAAAGAAACTGCAGGAGCGCAAGGAGAACGCTGCAAAGGGCACCAAGGAGGACGAGGCGATCCAGAAGATCATTGACAAGTCCAAGATGGAGATCCCTGAGGCAATGATCGATATGCAGGCAGAGAACATGATCGATGAGTTTGCACAGCGCATCGCTGCACAGGGCATGTCATTTGATCAGTACATGCAGTTCTCAGGCATGACGATCGATAAGATGAAAGAGCAGGTTCGCCCGGAGGCATTACAGCGCATTCAAAGCAGCCTTGTATTAGAGCAGATCGCAAAGGAAGAGAATATTGTTGCATCCGATGAGGATGTAGATGCCGAGGTTGAGAAGATGGCTTCCATGTACGGCATGAAGGCAGAGGATCTGAAGAACTATATGGGTGATTCCGAGAAGGAATCCATGAAGCGCGACATCGCTGTGAAGAAGGCAGTAGAGTTCGTGATGGCGAATGTGAAGGAAAGAGCAAAAGCAAAATCCAAGACCGCAGAAGCAGACGCTGAATAAAACGAAAGATGAGCAGGCTGACCTTATGCCGGGTCAGTCTGTTTCTAATTTCATGGGATTTTTTATCAGGTGTTCCGTGAAATTATAATTATGCGAAGATTAAAGGAGGTTTTTTTCATGAGTTTAGTACCTTATGTCGTAGAGCAGACAAGCAGAGGCGAGCGTTCCTATGATATTTATTCCAGACTGTTAAAAGAGCGAATCATCTTTTTGGGTGAGGAGGTCAATGAGACTACCGCGAGCCTTATCGTTGCACAGATGCTTTTCTTAGAGTCTGAAGACCCAGGAAAAGATATTCATTTATACATCAATTCACCCGGCGGAATGGTGACTGCAGGTATGGCGATCTATGACACCATGCAGTATATCAAATGCGATGTTTCCACCATCTGTATCGGTATGGCGGCAAGTATGGGTGCTTTTCTTCTGGCAGGCGGAGCAAAGGGCAAGCGTTTTGCGCTGCCCAATGCGGAGATCATGATCCATCAGCCTTCCGGCGGAGCAAAAGGTCAGGCAACAGAGATCCAGATCGCAGCCGAGAATATTTTAAAGACAAAGAAAAAATTAAATGAGATCTTAGCGGCAAATACCGGAAAGTCGTATGAGCAGATTGCGGCAGACACCGAGCGTGATAACTATATGAGTGCACAGGAGGCTGTTGAGTACGGTCTGATCGACAGTATCATTACAAATCATTGATGAAGCGTTTTGAGTATGTCGGAGCACTTGCTGTATAGATCATGAAAAAATGATTCAGGAGAGACAACAGTGGCAGGTAAAAATATGGAAAAGATCCGCTGCAGCTTCTGCGGAAAATCCCAGGAGCAGGTGCGCAAGCTGATCGCAGGTCCGGGCGGAGCCTATATCTGTGATGAGTGTGTGGATATCTGTGCGGAGATCATTGAGGAAGAGTTTGAAGATGAGCCGATCCAGCCGAAGGCAGATTTTGAGATCAATCTTCAAAAACCGAAAAAATTAAAAGAATTTTTGGATGAATATGTGATCGGACAGGACGAGGCCAAAAAGGTGCTGTCCGTGGCAGTTTACAATCATTATAAGCGTATTATGAGTGAGCAGGAGAACGACGTGGAACTGCAGAAGAGCAATATTCTGATGCTCGGTCCCACCGGTTCCGGAAAGACACTCCTTGCGCAGACATTGGCGCGTGTCTTGAACGTGCCCTTTGCGATCGCGGATGCGACGACGCTGACGGAGGCCGGTTATGTGGGCGAGGATGTGGAAAATATCCTGTTAAAGCTCATTCAGGCGGCTGACTATGATATTGAGCGTGCGCAGTGCGGAATCGTCTACATTGATGAGATCGACAAGATCACAAAGAAATCAGAGAATGTTTCCATCACCCGTGATGTTTCCGGTGAGGGTGTACAGCAGGCGCTTTTAAAGATCCTGGAGGGAACACAGGCCAGTGTTCCGCCTCAGGGAGGCAGAAAGCATCCACAGCAGGAACTGATCCAGATCGATACCACCAACATTCTGTTTATTTGTGGTGGTGCGTTCGATGGCCTTGAGAAGATCATCGAGAATCGTATGGATCAGAAATCTATTGGTTTTAATGCGGAGATCCGGGAGAAAAATGAGAAGAATACCGGTGAACTGTTCAAGCATGTGATGCCGCAGGATTTCGTGAAATTCGGACTGATCCCGGAGTTTGTGGGACGTGTGCCGGTGACAGTATCACTTGATTCGCTGGATAAAGATGCATTGATGCGCATTTTAAGAGAGCCGAAGAATTCCCTGATCAAGCAGTATACGAGACTGTTTGAGCTTGACGGGGTAGAACTTTACTTTAAGGATGATGCGGTAGAGGCTATCGCAGATAAATCTTTGGAGCAGAAGACCGGTGCCAGAGGACTCCGTTCTATCATGGAGCATACGCTGGAGGATCTGATGTATGAGATCCCTTCAGATGAGGATATCATTGCATGCACGATCACGCGTGATGCCGTGGAATTTACCGGGGCACCGGAGATTGAGCGCAAGGGTGCGTAACAAATGCGTGAAGCCCGCCTGTAGGGATGCCTTACAGGCGGCTTTTTGTTATTTTGCAGCCAGGTTACGCGAAGATAGGAATATGCCTATGCGCTATCCTCTGCATGACAGTGCCGACAGTCATTTGATGCGCCCTTTCTCTGCGTGACAGTTTTTGCAGTCTGTTATGCTCGACGGGTAAATCACACGGTCAGGCTCGGAGTCCAAGCAAGTACAGCTTGGCTCCGTAGCCTTTTGGTTGGCTTATTAACGTTCATTCCGCGTGAACCCGTCGCATAAACGACTGTCAAAAACTGTCATGCAGGATGCGGTCGCACAAAATACCTGTCGGAGTTGACATGCAGAGCACAGTCGCATATTTGATATGCTGTCTTGGTCGGGCTGCAGAATCGCAAAAACCTTTAGCAGAGAATTTGTCAGGTCGGTTATGCGTTTGTATTCTGCGTGCCGGTATTTTGCAGTCATTTATGCGACGGGTACGCGCGGATATAACGTGTCGGAATCTCTCATCAGGCAGCAGAGAAAAGCCGGTTTTGCTTTTACTCTGTGCCACCTCGCGTGATTTACCCGTTAAGCATAACAGACGGCAAAATACCGGCATGTAGAAGAAAGACGTATAATCGATCTGACAAAGAATAAAAGATAGAAAGGCAACAAAATGACAGACATCATCGTACAACTCCCCGCCGTCGCACTGCGTGGCATGGTGATCCTGCCGGGCATGATGATCCATTTCGACATCAGCAGACCCCGCTCGATCCATGCAGTAGAGCAGGCGATGATGGAGGACGAAAAGATCTTTCTTGTGGCACAGCGCGATCCCGATACGGACGATCCCACACAGGAAGAATTATATAATATCGGGACGATCGCACACATCAAACAGGTCATTAAGATGCAGGGTGGAGTCATCCGCGTACTCGTCGAGGGAGAGGAGCGCGCAGAGCTGGGAGAACTGCTGGATGAAGAAAAATTCCTGAAGGTACAGGCGATCCGTTTTGATCCGGAGGAGATGGAGGAACTTTCCGACATCGCAAAGCAGGGTATGCTGCGGGGCGTGCAGGAGACCTTTGCCCGTTATGCGGCAGTAAATGGCAAGATCGGCAAGGAATTTCTGCGTCAGATCAGCGAGCGCACGGATCTGGACGGAACGCTGGATGTGATCGCAAACAATCTTGCTGTGGATTTCCGTGGAAAACAGCGCCTGCTGGAGGCGGTGACACTGACGGAGCGATACGAGGTGCTCGTGGCAATGCTCCTGCAGGAGATGGAGATCATCGCTGTCAAAAACGAATTTCAGGAAAAAGTGAAGGCGGAAGTGGATAAAAACCAGAAGGAATATCTGCTCCGTGAACAGATGAAGGTGATCCGTCAGGAGCTGGGCGAGGATAATACGGAGAGCGATGTTGATAATTTCCGTGCAGAGCTGAAAAAACTTAAGGCAGACGCAGAGATCAAGGAAAAGATCAGCAAGGAGATCGATCGCTTTAAAAACATTCCGTCCAATTCTTCGGAAAGCGCTGTCCTGCGCGGATATATCGAGACGCTGCTGGAGCTTCCGTGGAAAAAGGTGTCCAAGGACAATAAGGATCTGGCCCATGCAAAGCAGGTGCTGGAGGAGCAGCATTTTGGGCTGGAAAAGGTCAAAGAGCGTATGCTGGAATTTCTTGCTGTGCGCAATCTGACCAGCAAGGGTGACAGCCCGATCATCTGTCTGGTGGGCCCTCCCGGCACCGGAAAGACAAGCATTGCGCGCTCGGTGGCAGAAGCGCTGAATAAAAAATACGTGCGCATCTGTCTGGGCGGTGTGCGTGATGAGGCGGAGATCCGGGGACACAGGCGTACATACGTTGGTGCTATGCCGGGGCGTCTGGTGACAGCGCTGCGCACGGCAGGCGTCAGCAATCCGCTGATCTTATTGGATGAGATCGACAAGGTCAGCAGCGACTACAAGGGAGATACCTCATCTGCGCTGCTGGAGGTGTTGGACGGCGAGCAAAACCAGAAGTTCCGTGATCATTATGTGGAGCTTCCGGTGGATCTTTCGGAGGTATTGTTTATCTGTACGGCGAATTCCACAGAAACGATCCCGCGGCCGCTCCTTGACCGTATGGAGATCATTGAGGTGACGAGCTATACGGCAAATGAGAAGTACCATATTGCCACGGATCATCTGCTGCCCAAGCAGATGAAGAAGAACGGTCTGAAGGAAGGGCAGCTGGATATCAGCCGGGCTGCGATGGAACAGATCATTTCCGGCTATACGAGAGAGGCGGGCGTCCGCAATCTGGAGCGAAAGCTGGGCGAGATCTGCCGGAAAGCCGCACGTCGTATCTACGAGGGTAAAAAAGAGCAGATCAAGATCACCGCAGGAAACCTGGAGCAGTATCTGGGCAAGGCCAAATACAGCGAGGAGAAAGCGGGTGCAACCAATGAAGTGGGCATCGTGCGCGGTCTGGCATGGACCAGCGTAGGCGGTGTTACACTGGAGGTAGAGGTAAACCTGATGCCGGGTAAAGGCGAGATGAAGCTGACCGGTCAGATGGGAGATGTGATGAAGGAGTCTGCACAGACGGCACTCAGCTTTGTGCGTTCTGTCAGCGCGGACTATGGCATTGAAAAGGAATTTTTCAGCGAGCATGATATCCATATCCATATACCGGAAGGAGCTGTGCCAAAAGACGGTCCGTCTGCGGGTATCACAATGGCATCTGCGATGCTCTCGGCAGTGACGGGAACGCCTGCGCGGGCAGATGTTGCAATGACCGGTGAGATCACGCTGCGGGGGCGCGTGCTGCCTATCGGAGGCTTGAAAGAGAAACTGCTGGCGGCAAAAAATGCCGGAGTGAAGACTGTATGTATCCCGAAGAAGAATGAAAAGGATCTGGAGGAGATCTCTGCGGAGATCACGAGAGGACTTTCCATCATTCCGGTGGAGCATATGAATGAAGTATTAGAGGTTATTTTAGCAAAGGAGGCATGAGATGGTAATTAAAGAAGTGAGTCTGGAGACTGTCTGCGGGATCACGAGCAAGATCCCGGACAATCAGCTGCCGGAGATCGCGTTTGCCGGAAAATCAAACGTCGGCAAATCATCGTTGATCAACGGGCTGATGAACCGGAAATCGCTGGCTCGCACGTCTTCTCAGCCGGGCAAGACACAGACGATCAATTTTTATAACATCAATCATGCGATGTATCTGGTGGATCTGCCGGGCTATGGTTATGCGAAGGTCTCTGAGTCGGAGCGCGCCAAGTGGGGTAAAATGATCGAGAATTATCTGCATACAAGTAAGCAGCTAAAGGCGGTTTTCCTGCTTGTTGACATTCGGCACACACCCGGTGCGAATGATAAAACGATGTATGACTGGATCGTTTATCAGGGATACCGGCCGATCATCATCGCAACAAAGCTGGATAAATTAAAGCGCTCACAGGTGCAGAAGGCTTTGAAGGAGGTGCGCACCGGTCTGGGCTTAAAGCCGGATGATATCGTGATCCCGTTTTCTGCACAGACAAAGCAGGGCAGGGACGAGATCTGGGCATTGATGGATGAACTGATCGGAGTTGAATCATGAAAAAAACAGGAAAAAGGATAGGTATCATTTTCGCAGTTATTATAGGGATTGTACTGGCTGCGGTGCTGGCTCTTCTGACCGTTCTGACAGTGACCGAATATAAACCGGCAGATGTGGAGAAGGTAAGCGGCTTCGGCAGAGCAAAAAAAGAGATAAAAACAGGCGACAGCATCGATGTCATCTCATGGAACATCGGTTACGGCGCTCTGGGTGATAATGCTGACTTTTTTATGGACGGAGGAACGAAGGTCAAGCCTTCCACAAAGGAACGGGTGGAGGAGAATATTGGTGCGGTCACGGATTTCCTGTCAGAGGAAGCGGCGGATATCGTGCTGCTGCAGGAGGTGGACGAGAATTCCACACACTCCTATTATCTGAATGAGCGCAGCATGATCATGCAGGGACTGGAGGATGCAGGCCTTTCCTATGAGAACCGGCTGGCATATAATTATAAGACCCTGTTTGTGCCGTATCCCATTCCGCCGATCGGCAGGGAACAGTCGGGAGTGGCGACCTTTAGCGCTTATCCGGCATCGGATGCGGAGCGCATTTCCTTGCCGTGTCCGTTTTCTTATCCGATCCGTCTGGCAAACTTAAAGCGTTGTCTTCTGGTGAACCGGATTCCTGTGTCAGACAGTAACAAGGAGCTGGTGGTGATCAATCTTCATTTGGAGGCATATGATGACGGCGAGGGAAAAGAAGCACAGACGCGGATGCTGGCGCAGCTTTTGCATGAGGAGGCGGCCAAGGGCAACTATGTGATCGCGGGCGGAGATTTCAATCAGACGTTTGATACGGTCGATCTTTCGGATTACCCGATGCAGGGAGAAACTCTGTGGCAGCCCGGGGTGATCAATACGGATGAATTTGCCGGGATGCAGTGCCTGATGGATGAGCGTGTTCCGTCCTGTCGTTCGCTGGACCGTGCATATCATGCGGATGATCCGACATTCCAGTACTATATGCTGGATGGCTATCTGCTGTCTGATAATCTGACGGTAGAAACTTTCGAGACTGTTGATCTGGGGTTTGTAAATTCTGACCACAATCCGGTCCGTCTGCGGGTCACTGTCGAATAATCTGAAAGTGAGTCGACAATTTTTGGAATATGCATTTATAGAATATTTGGTGTTAAATCAAAGAGAAGGATAAAAATGGCAATGATAGTCAGCATATGTGATGACAATTCGATCGGAAGAGATGTCTTAAGGGAGCTCCTCCTGGAATACAAGAAACAGCGTGAAATATCAGACTTAACGATTCTGGAATATGATTCGCCGGTGGCGCTGGGGAAAGACCTTGACCGTGTGGAATCGGATGTGTATCTGTTGGATATCTTCTTCCCGGACGGAAACGGGATCGACCTTGCACGGGAGATCCGACTGCGTTATCATCACAACCCGATCATCTTTATTACTTCTTCGCAAAAGGATACCATGAATGCGTTCAATGTGTTTGCGTTGCGCTATTTTGTAAAACCGGTGAGACCAAAGCCGTTTTTTGAGACGATGGATTATGCAGTGGGACGGCTGCAGGAAGATGCGCCAAAGTATTTTATGATAAATACCACCGAGGGAAAGCAGAGGCTTCGCTTTTCTTCAATCATGTATGTGGAGAGAAAAAATCAGGTCCTGCACATTACAATGAATACCGGAAAAGTATACGAGAGCGTGACGCTGCGGGAGGCTTTTGCCAGCAAGCTACGGCCGCTTTTGGAGGATGACCGGTTTGTGCAGACGCATGTTTCCTTTGTTGTAAATCTGGATGCGGTGGATGTCTATCGAAAGGATCATATGATCATGCAGGACGGAAGGAGCATCCCCATCAGCCGTAATTTTAATACAAGTGTTAAGGAGCGATATTTGTCGTATTTTTGTTAAAATTTTGCAAAAATTGACTGGTTTTTTGTAATTTTGCAACAACTATTCACATTTTTTCTCAAATATGATAACCTACGACTTGAAAGGAGTGGGGTTTATGAATGGACAAGTATTTGAGACGGAAAAGGGAGAACAGCTTCTGGAGTATTTGCAGGATCAGGGGATGGTAGTTGTAGTCTGGAATCCGAAAACGGATTATGTCTGCGATGGCTGTCGAACGGCGTCGATCGATTCAAAACATGACTTTTTCGAGACTCTGGAGAAAGCGAAACGCGCATGTATCGAGCGTGAGCTTGTGCGGATGGGCTTTCGACAGGGGCAGAGCGGCTTTTATAATATTGTGGAAGCGATCATCCTGATCACGCAGGTGGAGCACGGACAGCCGATCCGTGTGACCAGCGACATTTACCCGAAGGTGGCAGAGTGCCGGGGCAGTACCGTCTGCAATGTGGAGCGCACGATCCGCAACGCGATCGAATCGGTGTGGAAACGCAGCAATCTGCGCACACTGCAGGAAATGTACCCTTACCCTTATGATAATTTGAACGGAAGACCGACCAATGCGGAGTTTTTGATCAATATGGCCGGGAAGTTCAGGGAATAAGAAGAAACAAAAAAGAGGTCGTACCTTTTGTGGTACGGCCTCTTGATTTTTGCCTTCCCTTCAGATATTGTGGATGTGATCAGTGGGAAGCCCGAGATCGGAAATCCAGTTGTCGATATATCCGGCAGGCGAGGATGTGCGATAAAAAATGTTCACATTGTTCATTTGTACACCCGCGAAGGAATCCGGTGCAATACTTGTGATGCCCGTTCCGGGGATCGTGAGGATCGACAGCCGGATACAGTTGAAAAATGCCATGTTTCCGATCTTGGTCACACTGGTGGGAATGGTGATGTTGCTGATCGCATAGCAATTATAAAAGCAGCGGTCGGGAATCGCCGTGAGCGTTGCTGAAAGACTGACGGATCCAAGTTTTTCACAGCCGGAAAAGCAGCCGGCGCCAAGGGTTGTCAGTTTGTTGCCGAGAGAGGCGTTGCCGAGCTGCGGACAGTCTGCAAAGCATTCCGTACCGATGGTCTGCACGTTTTTGCAGCTGCTCACTGACAGGAGCGAATCACATTTTTTGAAAGCGTAGTCTCCGATGGACACAAGCGAATCAGGACCGTAAAAGGTGAGCAGCTTGTCACAGTCAAAAAATGCATAATTGCCGACGGTTTTCAGTCCGGTTGGAATAGAGGGGAAGGCAGTCAGCGCATCGCAGTTGTAAAACGTATATTCACCGATGCTTTCGATCGCGGAAAGATCCGGCAGTGTCTCCAGCACATTGCACTCATAAAATGCA
Source organism: uncultured bacterium (assembly GCA_945828315.1). GTDB lineage: Bacteria > Bacillota > Clostridia > Lachnospirales > Lachnospiraceae > W0P33-017. The sequence continues at coordinate 50,980 of CALZQA010000002.1, forward strand.
TAGGAGCCCAGAGACGTGATCTTGCTGTCGCACTTGATCTCGCGCAGTGCATGGCAGCCGTAAAAGGTAGAATCACCGATCCTGGTCACTCCGGAGGGCAGAGTAATGCTCTCAAGCCCATCGCAGCCTTTGAACAGGCTGTCGGCAAGTTCGGTGACCGGATAGCCTTCGATCTTCTCCGGAATGACCAGATCTGTTTCTGAAATGCGAAGCAGCTTGTTGATCGTCACTTTTCCGTATTTGACCTGATATTCATAGATCTTTGCATAGTTCACGGACACTGTGACCTTGCATTTTTTTGTGGTCTTTCCGACGGTTGCTGAGATGACTGCGTTGCCGGGAGCTTTTGCGGTTACTTTTCCCTTTGTGGTTACAGTGGCAACTGTTTTTTTATTGCTCTTCCAGGTGACTTTTTTCGTGGTACCGGTCACCTTTAGTGTGGCACTCTGGCCTTCCAGAAGTGACAGAGATGTTTTGTTTAGTTTGATTGCTGCCTGCGTATCTGAGGAAAATGCGCAGGTCAAACATAGTATGAGCGCGAAAAACAGCAATGCTGATCTCCATTTTTTCATGTAAAATCCTCCTTCTGATATAGCTTTATCACGATTCGCAGTGGAAACGGATGCGCGATAATCCCGAATAGTTACAAATATTATAACACAATTCTGGCGGAGTGTGTTATAATATTGTGGACTTGAAATTTCAAATAGTATTCTTTGATAGTATTTTTTAGAAGTGGGGAAGCGGACATGAAGAAAAGGCTGATAGCAGGTGCCTTGGTCATAACTCTCGCCCTGGGCATACAGGCGCTGCCACTGCAGACGGTAAAGGCGGCCGAGGTCCGCGTAGAGGAGACAACACAGCTGCTTGAGGAAGCTGTGGACGATCTGGAAGAAGGAGCTTATGTGGAGGGAGAGGCACTTGTATCTCTGGAGGCGACGCAGGCAGCAGCGCTTGCACGGGAAGGAACCTATCGTTTTGATGCGGACGTGCAGGTGGAATCGGTCAGTGATTTCGGAACGGATGAACAAACCGGAAAAGAGAAGTACATTGTGCATTTGACCTCAGACAAATATTCGACAGAAGAGTTAATGGAACTGGCGCTTTCACAGTATTATGTGGACGGTGTCTGTGCAAATCAGTACCGGCAGCTGTATGCTGCAGACCCCTATCAGGATGCACAGTGGTATCTGAATGGTATCGGAACAGACAGCAAGGGGATCTGTCTGGCAGGACAGGATGTGACCAATAAAAAAACTCCTGTGATCGCAGTGCTTGATACCGGTGTCAACTACAATCATCCTGATCTTGCGGGCAGCATGTGGAAGAATCCGTATCCCGATGTTCTGCCCGGTACCTGCGGTTATGATTTCGGAGATAATGATGAAGATCCTATGGACAGCTACGGGCATGGCACTCATGTGGCCGGTATCGCGGCGGCAAAGAGCGATAACGGTATTGGCATCACAGGCGTATCGAAGGCAAAAATCATGGCGCTCAAGGTATGGAGTGATGAGATTCAGAACATCACGGATGCCGCCTGTATCGCAGCCTATAACTATGTTTACGATGCGATACAGGCAGGTGTCAATGTAAAGGCAGTCAATTGTTCCTGGGGCGGCAGTTACGATTCAAACGGCCTGCTTTCAAAGGCGATCGATGCAGTCGGCAAGGCAGGGGCGCTCTCGGTGTTTGCTGCCGGAAATGAGCATGTGAACTGGGACAACGTAAGCAAGGCAGTGCCGACACCTTACGATCTGAACAGCAATTATGTGGTGATCGTAGGTGCATCCAATGAACAGGATACCATGGCATATTATTCCGACTACGGCGCAAATTCCGTGGATCTGTTTGCACCCGGCAGCAACATTCTTTCTACTTATGATCAGAATGTTTACCTGCCAGGTATATATGACAACGCTCAGCGGAAAAAGCTTTCCTCATATTTTAACCGGTTCAGCGACTCGTCGGATAATATCCTGCCGCAGGGTCAGACGTGGGAAACATATTATACGGCTCAGGATCTGGGGATCCCTACGGATTACACGGTTAAGATCACACAGGTAAAAAGCGGGGGAAGCAGCTATCTGAAGCTGGGGATTACGCGAAATAAAGTGTCCTTTGGCAGCGAGGTGGCAGGATCCCTTTATGTGGATGTGACGGATCTGAACCTGGATCAGAATGCTACTTATTATGTTTCATTTCTGAATGGTGCCGGTTCAGGCAGCGAGGTCTGCTGGGAGGGCGAGAATATGGTGAGTAGCCCGGGAAAGTCGCGTTTTGTGAGTAAAGACGGCAGAACTTATATGCGCATTGTCGGTCTGACCATTCCGGCGCAGTCAGTCGGAAAGGAAACGATCTGGTATCTGGATGATATTGGCATTTCGTCAGCGAATCCGAATCCGGAAGCTTTTGGCGCGTATGCGTATATGGAAGGAACATCTATGGCAGCACCGATCGTCAGCGCGGCAGTTGCGACGCTTAGTGCAGCCAATGCGACACTCTCGGCAAAGAGTGTGCGGAGCCTGCTCTTAAAGTGTGTACGGAAGGTGAGCGGACTTTCCGGTAAATGTGTGACCGGAGGTATCCTTGATACATCAAAAATGGTTTCGCTGGCAACAAAAGTGACTCTTAATAAAACCAGTGTCACACTTTCCTACGGAAAGACATTGACACTCAAGGCCAAGGTGTCGCCTACCTTTGTGAGCAGTACAAAGGTGACCTGGACATCAAGCAATACAAAGTATGCCACCGTGAGCAGCAAAGGCGTGGTCAAGGTGAAAAAGGCAGGTATCGGACATACCGTTACGATCACCGCAACTGCAGCGGACGGAAGTAAAAAGAAGGCAACATGTAAGATCAAACTGAAAAAGTAACAGGGGGATTGCGATATGAAAAAAGTCATTCGTATGTTGACAAGTGTAGTATTGATCCTTTGTATGACTGCGGGCCTTTCCATCAGTGTGCCCGACACCGCATATGCAGCGAGCGCTTATGTACAGGAGTATTCCGATATGATCGGACAGGGCGGGTATATTTATTATATCCGAACTTCTGAAAAAAACGGCAGCGCCGTTATCTGGCGGATGAAGGTTGCTACCGGTGATACCTCAAAGGTCGTTTCTGAAACAAAGGGGATCGTGCGGTTGATCGCATGCGGACAGCAGTTGTATTATACGACGGCAAATGATGATTCCCAATGGGAGGTACGTACTTGTCGCTTAAATGGCGATGATGTTCAGACGGTATGTGAGGGAAGCGTCTGCTATGCGGACGGTGAGAATGTTTATTATATCCGGTATGTGAAGGGCACACAGGCATCGCTGTGCGCAAAAGCGATTGACACAGGAGAGGTCACTACTATAAAAACTGCGAAGACAGATCAGACGATCGATTATGTATGCAATATCGGCGGTGAGAGTTATTATTATGTCTATGACAGGAAAACAGATAAGCTCGCGTTATACTGTCTGCACACAGCCACCAATAAGATGATACGTGTTGCTGCGGAAAAACGCGTGGCAGATGGGACTTCGGGCCTGCTGGTATCAGATATCAGACAGATCAATGGAGAATTGTATTATGATTTTGGCTCTTATGAGGGCAGCGGCGGCTTCTGGAACGGTACGATCAAAAAGCTGACGGTAGATGGGAAGAAAAAGACGGTCGCAAAGTCCGTGGGTGACGATCAGATCATAACGGGCAGCAGGGAGTTATATTTTTCCACTTCGAGAGGGGATAACTATAAATATAATTTAAAGACCGGTAAAAAGACAAAATATTCTCTGAAATTTGAGAAAGATATCAACTATTCGGTGCTTGGTGACAAGACTTATATGGCAGATACTTCGAACAGTAAAAAGATCGTGATCTCGCGCTTTACATCCGGTACGGATCGCGAGACACTGACAAAAAATTTTATTTCCATTTCCTTCAAACAGAAGGCGGGCGTATCCTATGGGGTCAGTATGAAACAGGTTGGTATTTACAATATGATCTGCGTGACAGGGATTGACTACACGGATCCGTCATATGGCTGGCGCGGAAAACCGGTCAGCATTAACTGGTATATCACGGATGGAGCAGGAACTCTGCTCGGTTCATTTCAATGAGTATGACTGACGGGAGAAATCGAAACGGAAAGGAACAAAAGGTTATGACAGAAAATCAGACACGAATGCAGGAGATCGAGGGACTTTTAGAGATTTATAAAAAAGGAATAACACCGGAGCAGTCAAATGAACTGGTGAACAAGATGCGCGATGTGCGTTTTATCGTTCCTGTTACATTTCCTCAGGATGAGACATTGGAAGCGATGCAGGCGGAGCTTGCACGTACCGGACAGCCGGTGCGTCTGCCCAAAGATGCAAAGCCGATCCCTATCCTGATCCAGAATCCCAACAAGGAGCATTTTCTCGCAATCTATACCTCACTGGTCCAGCTGCCGAAAGATGCAAAACATAACGGCGTGATCGAGATGACGTTTGATGCCTGTATGAATTATGTGAAAAATGCCAAAAATCCGGTGGTCGGCGTGGTGGTAAATCCGTTTTCCGATAATTTTATCATCAAGCCTCGCATGGAGCAGCAGGTTACTCCGGCACAGTTCCACATGCTGGCACGTAAAAATGTAGAGTATGTGCTTTTGCCGCATAGTATTTACACGAAGGGAAAAGAATATTTTGACAGTATTAACAGAGAAGTACTGTTTCAATTCTTTAAGGATCAGTATCAGAACAAGTTGCCGATCCCGTATACGGAGGATGATTTTGAAGTTATGCAGCTGGGTATTCACCCCAAGCTGGATCTGATCCATATGTCCATGCCCACGAAGAAGCTGGAGCAGGGTGGATGCATCCGGGTGTACGCGACTTGGCATAAGGATGCGAACAGGCCGGGATACTATATGATCGTGCGCGGTGAGGATAAGTCTGAGCGTAAGTTTTTGTATATGGATGACACCGGAAAGACATCGGATCTGGGTGAGGCGCCGGTAGAGAGCGTGGAAATGCAGCAGATCATGGATCTGGAATTGGAACGCTACGCAAATTAGAGGTAATATATTTTAAGAAAGGGAGCAGCTGTCCGGGGCAGAAACTGCCGGGCAGCAGTGAGAGGGAAAGCAAAACGATGGCAGGAATTATTTGGTTTGTGGTCGTTTTATACATCGTGATCCGGTGTGTGAACAGCGCCAAAAAGGGAAAAGGACAGGCAAAACCGAATGTGCCGCGTCAGCCGGTGCAGACAAAGCGTCCAAATAGCACGCAGATGAACCGTACGAGTACGATGCAGACCACTGGCAAGTGGAGCAATCCTGCGCCACAGGCACAGCGGAAGGCTGCTCAGCCTGCCCGTACATCTCAGCAGACAGGACGTACACAGCAGCGACCTGCCTCAAAACCTGCACAGGAAAATTCCATTTTGCAGAAAGCAAAGGCGAATGCGTCACAACAGTTCGATGACGATACGCTGGAGGCACGGGGCAGCGCAGATCTCGGACGGGTGCCGCTGGGCGATGAGATCATGAAAGACAAGGCGAAAGCACATCATATCCACAGTGAGCATGAGACAGCTCACAAAGCAGAGCTGAGCAATCAGCCCGGTGTGGATGATTTCGATACCTATCATCTGATCGATGAGGTAAATGATCTGATCGTAAAGGGCTACAGCGGAAACCTTGAGTTTGAGCGGGATTTTCTGTCGGAAGCAACGGATATGCTGAACCGGATCTATGGCTGATCACAGGGAAGACAATATGATCGGAAAAGATTTGATATTGTAAACCGGAGGAAATTTTATGGAACTAAACAGTGAAAAGGCAGAAGTAAAAGAGGTAAAGGAAGCTGGAACAGAAGAAAAACCGGCACAGTTTGATGAGCTGATGGCGTTTTTGGATGCAGACACTTATGAAGAGAAGATGGAGATCCTGTACCGGATGCAGCTGGATCTGAATGATTATCTGATCGATACGATGGCAGTCTCTCTGGACGTGGTGATCCCCGAGGGAGACATCGATGAGCGCTACCGGCAGCTTAAGGGCTGTCTGCAGGCGAAACAGAAATATGAGATCAATCGCTTCCGGTAAAAAGCGGCCGGGATCCGGAAAATCCGGGTCAATGTTTGTGAGTGGCTTTGAATGAAATGAGCAGGTCAGATTACAGTTTGTAATCCGGCCTGCTCATTGTGCTGTTGTGGTAATGGGGATCGTAGGTGACATCTTCACCCAGCCAAGCGGGGGGCACGAAAGCTTTTGCCTCGTCTTCACTTTCAAATTCCACTTCTGCCAGGATCAACGGTACCAGGTCGCCTTCAAATACGTCCAGTTCTACGGTAATCTTACTGTCAAGAGGAATCAGATAGCGTCTTTTTTCAATCACGCGTCCGTCTGCTTTCGGCTTTAAGTGTTCGTAACTCTCTGCGTTCAGCGGCAGATTGTATTCCTCTCTGGCCAGTAGTCCCTTTGACTTGTAAGTCATGTAATAGTCATCGTCCGATCGGCGGATGCGCACGACCGGGTCGGTGTTGAGATAGCCCTGCTCGATCCGGTGCATCTCGTAATCCTCCAGATGCTCTGGCAATTCCTTCGGTAAAAATTTGCGTTCGATTTCCATGTGTGATCCTCACTTCCCTGCCTGTTTCTGGCTATTAGTATACCTCATTGCAGAGCACAGATGCAAGTCCGCTGTGATTTACCCGTTAAGCATAACAGACTGTTGAATACTGTCACGCAAAGGAGGGTGCATGGCTGATTGACAAAGTACTGTTGATATTGAAAAACGTGGTGGGATATGTCATACTTAATTTGAATTTTGAAAAAATCTTGCGGCAAAGGAGCGTGTATATCATGAGTAAAAAAATAGGAATGATGGTAGCAAACGGTTATGAGGAGGTAGAAATGCTGACAGTCGTGGATCTGCTGCGGCGCGCCGGCATGACCTGCGACATTATTTCCGTGAGCGGAGAAAAAGAACTGACCAGTTCACATAAAGTGACCGTGATCGCGGACCTGCTGTATGAGGAAGCAGACTTTGACAGCTATGACGCACTGGCGATCCCCGGAGGCATGCCCGGAACGACCAACCTCGGAGCGCATGCGGGCGTATGTGAGCAGCTGAAAAAAGCATATGCTGACGGCAGGATGATCGCAGCGATCTGCGCAGCACCGACGGTGTTCGGAAAGCTCGGACTGCTGGAGGGAAAAAAAGCGATCTGTTACCCCGGCATGGAGGATCAGCTGACCGGCGCAGAAGTGACCTATGAGCCGGCCGTGCGCGACGGAAATATCATCACAAGCCGCGGAATGGGAACTGCCATTGATTTCGGACTTGCGATCATAGCGTATTATGAGGGAGAAGAAGCAGCGGCAGCGCTGGCGGAAAAAATCGTATACGAGGTATAGACCATGGAAATAAAGAAAAATAAAAAGAAAAAACCATATGTGATGCCCCAGGACCAGTTGACACAGACCACCGGTTGGCTGGGAACGATCTTTCTGGCAGCGGTAGCGGTACTGTTTATTCTGGTGGGCAGTGTCATGCTCTTTGTTGAAGGCATCAAGGAACTGTACCTGATCTATATGATCAGTGCGTTGCTTATCGCGCTGGGCATCGGACTGATCGTGAAATATTTTGTGACGGAAGCATATCGCAGCATGCACGATTACGGCTTTTCAGGCGGTGCACTGATCGTGATCCTGGGCGGCTGCGCGCTGGCGCGCTCCGGGCAGCTGACGGCACAGATCGCGGTTTTCGTGGGACTTCTGGTACTCTCGGTGGCAGTGGTTATGCTCCAGCAGGCTATGCAGCTGCATATTATGCGAAAAAAAGTGTGGATCGTTGTACTGGTCATTTCGCTTGTGACGCTTCTGGCATCTGTACTGCTCCTGTTTGATATCCATGCAGTGACAGGAAAGATTGATGGCTTTGCGTATTGGGTGTTACTTATCGCAGGTGTGTTGACGCTGCTGTGCATGCTCATCTCCGGCATCGGTGTTAAGGTCTTTCAACATCAGGAACACGAAGAGATGCTGCGCATGGAGAAGGAGCAGCAACTTGCTTTTGAGCGCGAGGAGGACCGGAAACGTCTGGAAAGTAAAATGAAAAAGATCGAGGACGATGAAATTGTATGAGTACAACTTGCGCAAAATGTACATATTTTGGAAAAAAGTCTTGACGAATGATAGATATGTTTATATAATATAAACATGTTGTGGGACAAGAAGCCACAGCAAAATGTACATAAATATTTGTCGAATCCCGTGTTTTTCGTGCAATATATCAAAGCCGATGTCAAGCAAGATCAGTTTGAACCGGAAAAATGAACAAAGAGAACGAAAAGTACAACTTTGGTCGGGAAAGTACAAGTTGCATGTACACATCAACTAACTATTTTAAGGGAGGAACAAGAAAATGAAAAAGAAAATCTTAGGCGCTTTACTCAGCGTAGCTATGGTAGCAACCATGCTTGTTGGATGTGGCACCAATCAGGCATCTGCACCTGCAGATGACGCAGCAGCAACAGAGGATACTGCAGATGATGCAGCACCCGCAGATGACGCAGCTGATGATGCAGCTCCCGCTGCAGAGGCAAACGGCAAGAAGGTCGGCGTAGCAATGCCTACCCAGTCTTCTGAGAGATGGATCAACGACGGTGCTAACATGAAAGAGCAGTTAGAGGCTCTTGGTTACGAAGTAGATCTTCAGTATGCTGAGGACGATGTTCAGATGCAGGTTTCTCAGATCGAGAACATGATCGCTTCAGGCGTTAACTGCTTAGTTATCGCATCTATCGACTCTTCCGCACTTGTAAACGTTGAGGCACAGGCAAAGGAAGCTGGTATCCCGATCATCGCATATGACCGTCTGTTAATGGATACTGACGCTGTTTCTTACTACGCAACATTCGATAACAAGGGTGTTGGTACTGCAATCGGTAAGTACATCGAGGAAAAGAAAGATTTAGCAAACACCTCTGAGACATATACCATCGAGTTCTTCATGGGCTCACCTGATGATAACAATGCTCATATGTTATACGCAGGTCTGATGGAAGTTCTTCAGCCCTACTTAGACAACGGTACATTAGTATGTAAGTCAGGCAGAACATCATTTGATGATACCTGTATCTTAAGATGGTCTCAGGAGACTGCTCAGCAGAACTGTGAGAACTACTTAACAGGTTTCTACGCTGATGAGGATCTTGATATCTGTGCAACTGCATTTGACGGTTTCGCATATGGATGTAAGGCAGCTTTAGAGGGTGCCGGATACACCGAGGAGAACTGGCCCATGATCACAGGACAGGATGCAGAGCTGATGGCAACAAAGAACATCATCTCTGGAAAGCAGACAATGTCTATCTACAAAGATACCCGTCTCTTAGCTTCTAAGTGTGTAACCATGGTTCAGGCAGTGCTTGAGGGCGCAGAGCCTGAGATCAACGATACCGAGCAGTATGACAACGGCAAGATCGTAGTTCCTTCTTACCTGTGTACACCGGTAGCTGTTGATAAGGACAATTATCAGGAAATTATCGTAGATGGCGGATATTATACAGAAGAGCAGTTAGCTGAGTAATCCGGAAAACAAATGCAGGGTGGCACAAGCTTGTTGCCACCCTGTTTTTTCCTAATAGAGAAGGAACAGGACATGCAGAAACGAAGAATTTTTAAGTAAAGGAGTTGGGGAAAAATGTCGGATTACATCTTGGAAATGAACCACATTACCAAAGAGTTTTCAGGTGTTAAAGCGCTGGATGATGTAAATCTGAAGGTGAAACGTGGCGAGATCCACGCGCTGTGCGGTGAAAACGGAGCAGGAAAATCCACTCTGATGAATGTTTTGTCAGGCGTGTATCCGCACGGTACATACTCCGGTGATGTTGTATACAAAGGAGAGACATGTAAATTCCATAATCTGAGAGACAGTGAGGCGAAAGGTATCGTTATCATCCATCAGGAGTTGGCGCTGAGTCCGCTTCTTTCTGTCGCAGAGAATGTATTTCTGGGCAATGAGCAGTTGTCTATGAAGGGCGTCATTGACTGGACAAAAACGAGAAAGCGTGCGCAGGAGATGCTTGCAAAGGTGGGATTGGAGCACGAGGATGTCAATGTGCCAGTCAATTCACTTGGTGTCGGCAAGCAGCAGCTGATCGAGATCGCAAAAGCGATGGCAAAAAAAGTAGAGCTTTTGATTCTGGACGAGCCGACGGCGGCTTTGAATGATGAGGAGAGCCGTAAGCTTCTGGATATTATGTTAGAGCTGAAGAAGCAGGGAATCACCTGTATCATCATCTCACATAAGTTGAATGAGATTGAATATGTATCTGACGCAGTTACGATCATCCGAGATGGAAAGACGATCGAGACGCTTGTCAAGGGTGAGGATGAATTCACGGAGGACCGCGTGATCAAAGGCATGGTTGGACGTGAGATGACCAACCGTTATCCTGAGCGTGAAGGCGTTACGATCGGTGATACGATCTTTGAGGTGCAGAACTGGAATGTATATCATCCCGATGATGCGAACCGCCAGATTTTAAAGAATATTAACATTCATGTCCGTGCGGGCGAGGTAGTCGGACTTGCCGGACTGATGGGCGCAGGACGTACCGAGTTTGCAATGAGTGTATTCGGTCACAGCTATGGTCAGAAGATATCCGGTACCGTCAAGATCAACGGGAAAGAAGTTCACATGAGGAATGTGCGAGAGGCGATCGCCAGCAAGCTGGCATACGTTTCCGAGGACAGAAAGACTTATGGTCTGAACCTGATCGGTGATATCAAGGAAAACATGACTATTGCAGCACGCCCGAAGTTTTTCTCTAAGCACGGTGTGATCAACGGTAATGATGAGATCGTTGCGGCTGAGGACTACAGAAAGAAGATCAATGTAAAAGCAAATTCCATCGAGCAGGTTGTCGGTTCCCTGTCAGGTGGTAATCAGCAGAAGGTGGTGCTGGCAAAATGGATGCTGACACAGCCGGATGTACTGATTCTGGATGAGCCCACACGTGGTATTGACGTAGGTGCTAAATATGAGATTTATTGTGTTATTAACGAGCTTGCAAAGGCAGGCAAGGCGGTTATCGTTATTTCTTCCGAAATGCCAGAGATCATCGGTACGTGTGACAGAACTTATGTCATCAACGAAGGTGAGATCGCAGGCGAACTGAGCAGGGAAGAACTGACACAGGAAAAGATTATGCAGTGTGTTATGGCTCATAACAGAAAGGGTGACAGAAATGAATGAGAAGAAAAAAGTAGTAAATCTTGATATGAAACAGTATGGTATGTTTCTTGCACTTATTGCAATTTATGTGATCTTTGCGATCATGACAGGCGGAAAGAACTTATCCCCTGCAAACATAAACAACCTGATCATGCAGAACGGATACGTTGTTATCCTGGCAATCGGTATGTTGCTTTGTGTATTGACCGGTAACGTCGACCTGGGTGTTGGTTCGATCGTAGCGCTGACCGGTGCAGCTGCAGGTATCCTTTTGGTAGACTACAAGGCAAATATGTGGGTAGCGATCATCGTTGCTCTTCTGATCGGTCTTGCAGTTGGTATGTTCGCCGGATTCTTTATCGCTTACTTAGGCATCCCGCCTTTCGTAGTAACGCTGGCAACCATGTTAATGGGCCGTGGTCTTACATATACCTTATTACAGGCACAGACAAAAGGACCGTTGCCCGATAACTATATTTACATCGGTGCAGGTTTCCTTCCCGCATATCAGATCGAAGTCGGTGGTGGAAAGCTTGACATCGTATGTATCGTAGTTGCAGTCATTGCTTCTGTAGCATTGATCCTCTCTGAGATGAAGAGCATTGCTACTAAGAAGAAGTACAACTTTGCAACCAATCCGTTATGGCAGACAGTATTGAAGCTGGGTGTTATGCTTGTGATCATCTGGTTCTTCTTCTATAAGCTGGCTCGTTACAACGGACTTCCGTTTATACTCCTGATCATGGTTGTACTCATAGCTCTGTATGCATTTATCACAAGCAAGACCGTTGCAGGTCGTCAGATCTATGCACTTGGTGGAAACAGAAAGGCAGCAAACCTTTCCGGTATCGATACAAACAAGGTATTCTTCTGGGTATATACCAACATGGGACTGCTCAGTGCAGTAGCCGGTATTGTCCTCTCAGCACGTAACGCATCTTCTACACCAAAAGCCGGTGACGGTTTCGAGATGGATGCGATCGCATCCTGCTACATTGGTGGTGCAGCCGTAGCCGGTGGTGCCGGTACGATCCTTGGTGCAGTAGTCGGAGCATTTATTATGGGTATCCTGAACAACGGTATGTCACTGTACGGATGGTCTACGGATGTTCAGAAGATCGTAAAAGGTGCAGTTCTTCTTGGAGCCGTTACTGTTGATGTAATGTCTAAGAGAAAGAAAGGCTAATGAATACTGAAAAATCAGCTCCAAAATATATGGAGCTGGCAAAATGGATTAATGATCAGATCCAGGGAGAGCAGTTGCACACAGGACAAAAACTGTATTCAGAGAAACAGCTGCAAGAGATATTCGGAGTAAGCCGGCAAACGGTACGCCGGGCGATCGGACTTCTGGAACAGGAGGGGATCCTGCGCAGTGTGCGCGGAAGCGGTACATATATCAATGATAACCGTCAGGCAAATCTCGCAAAGAGAATGCGGGTGTCGGTTGTTACCACCTATGTGGACGGTTATATTTTTCCGCGCATGATACAGGGAATTGAAAACGTATTGCTGGAAAACGGTTATTCCGTGCAGATCGCATTCACGAACAATCAGCATGGGAGGGAAAGAACCATTCTGCAGGATATTCTGAACCGGGATGAGGTGTCGGGAATCGTTATGGAAACGACAAAGAGCGCAATCTCGAATCCGAACCTGAATCTTTACCGGGAGATCCTCAAGCGGCGTATTCCGGTTTTATTTCTCAATAGTTTTTATCCGGCGCTGAACATTCCGCATGTATCGCTCAACGATCATCTGGTGGGATACAAGGTGACAAAATATCTGATCAGTATGGGGCATACGAAGATTGGCGGCATTTTCAAACTGGATGATCTACAGGGAAGTATCCGCTGTTCCGGTTTTGTGGACGCGATGTACGAGTCGGGACTGGAGATCGATGACCGGAATGTACTCTGGCTGGACACACAGGATGTCCGACATATGGAAAAGGTGGCTGAGCGCGTGCTGGAACGCACCGCAGGCTGTACGGCAGTGTTTTGTTATAATGATGAGGTTGCGTACAGTGTACTGGATATTTTAAAAAAAGCTGGTGTCCGCGTGCCACAGGACATTTCAATCGCCAGTGTGGATAATGCCAATCTGGCGACGATGGGAGAAGTTGGTCTCACAACCATTCCGCATCCGATGGAACTGTTGGGAAAAAAAGCATCTGAGAACCTGCTTCGCATGATTCGTGATCCTTTTTTCGACGCTAATTATGAGTTCGATGCAGATGTTGTGGAGAGAGATTCCGTGAGACGGCTGTAGCGTCGGCGGATGAGAAATTTCATAAAGGTAAAATTATAAAAAAGAAGCCGATGCGTGAAGCGTCGGCTTCTTTTCCTTTGCGCTGTCTGAATTTTCAGCCCCCGTCCGGTATCTGTCGCCCTTCCACATCCATTGTATAGTTTTCCTTATAGATCAGGTCGGACACTTTTACGAATTCATATCCTTTGCCTTCAAGCGTAGTGATGAGCGTATCCAGCGCCTGGGCAGTGTATTTTGCGCCGTTGTGGCACAAGATGATGGAGCCGTTGCCGAGGTGCTTATGGTTGCACACGGTATCAACAATGGAATCTACGCCGTAGTCCTTCCAGTCAAGAGAATCCACATCCCATTGAATGCTGTAATAACCGAGAGAGGTCGCAGTCTGGATGACTTCGTTGGAGTAGTCGCCGTAGGGCGGCCGGAACAACGTCATATCGTAGCTGGTCAGATTTTTGACCCTGTCATGAACTTCCATCAGCTCTGACTTCATTTCATCCGTGCCAAGCTGGCTCATATTTTTATGGTTTTCACTGTGATTGCCGATGTCGTGCCCTGCGGCTAGGATCGCCTTTACATCGTCAGGGTAGGATTCCACCCAGCCACCGGTGGCAAAAAAGGTGACTTTGACGTTATGTTTTTCCAGAATGGACAGGATCTGTTCAGTGTCTTCGTTGCCCCACGCGGCGTCAAAGGTCAGTGCGATCTGGGGCTTGTCGGTCTGTACGCAGTAGATGGGTAGATCGCGCCCGTTGACGGAGGAGGAGACGCTGACAACGCCGGGCAGATAAAAAAAGGCGCCGGCAAGCAGCACGCAGACGCACAGCGCCAAAGCCGCCAGCTTGAGTTTTACAGTATGTACATAAGGAGGGTGTTCCGGTAAATGCAGAGATTCTTTCATGGCAACTCCTGATATTCATTCATCTTTTATAAATATATGATAAAGAGAGCAAAATATATCATTAAAAACCAAATTTGAACCGGTTTATCAATTCCTGCTGGCAGTTATTTTTTTCGAAGAAAAGACCGATAAAATAAAATAGAAATATGTGTAACAGTAGAAGTTTGTTCGTTACAGGGAGGTAATATAGAGATGAGTATGTTGATCAGTTCTTCTAGCGTACTGCGCTGTGCGTATGCAGGAAATACATATTTTAAGGATGAGAATTATCGGAAGAACAGCTCCAATCACGAGGTTGTCAGTGCTGACCGCAAAGCGATGGTGCGCGCACTGGAGCGATTGGGAGATCTGGATTTTGACAGTACGGATGAGGATGACACAAAGTCTATTTACAATACAGTCACATCTTATCTGGATATCTATAATAATGCTGTGAGTTCCGCAAATGATTCAAACAGTTCGGATATCCGGCGGACCGGGAAGGATATGAAGGCACTCATGAAGGAATACAGCAGTTCGCTGGAGACGATCGGGATCCAGATAAAGAGTGATGGGACGGTGAAGATCGATAAGAGTGAGCTGCAAAAAGCGACGACCAGTCAGGTATCGAAGATATTTGGGAATAATGACTATATATCCGGAATGAATAAGCTGATGAATAAGCTGAGAAACCAGGTAAACCGCGAGGCTCCGGTTCAGGAAGCCTATAAGGAAAGCGTGAAAAACGACGGCCTTTCATCGGAAACTGTCGGCAACAACTTGAATTTGTATGTGTAAAGAATTATAATGAAACTATTCGAAACAGGGCAATTTTGGTGACCTTTCACAAAATTGTGATAGGTCTGACCAGTTATAAGAAAGAATCAGGGAGATCAGAAAGATGAAAAGAAAATGGATAGCTGCATTGACGGCGATGATCATATCGGTGACGACAGTTGTTTCGCAGATGCCGCTTACGGTACAGGCCGGATCAGCTGTACAGGAGAGTGCTGTACTTTACGGAGCAGCAAGTACCGGAGCGGAAAAGGATTCGGACGGGGACGGTGTTTCCGACAACGGTTTTGTCTATACGGTGAGTGGTACAACAGCTACGATCACGGCTTACAGAGGAACGGCAACTGCGCTGACAGTTCCGACTCGTATAGAGATAGCAGCTTCCGGCTCATCGGGAACAGCGGCAGCTACTTATGATGTGACTGCAATCGGCAGTACGGCGTTTGCGGGTAACGCGGGACTCACCTCCGTGACTATGCAGGGGGGAACGACCGGTACCGGCAGCGGCAGTAGCAGTACAACTGCTGCGACCGGATTGCTGACGATCGGTGACCGGGCATTTTACGGATGCCCATCACTTACGACAGTCACCATTCCTGCAACAGTGACTTCTATCGGCAGTCAGGCATTCAGTGACTGCCCGGCTCTCACGGCGTTAAATGTTACCGCTGGAAACCAGCGCTATGTCTCCAATGATGGTGTGCTGTATGAGTACGTCGGCTACAGTCAGGGTGCAACCGGCAACTACAATACTTATACTCTGCTTCAGTATCCGTCCGGAAAACTGAGTGCAGGCTACACGGCACCGGCAGCGATCGCAAACCGTCTGACGGCAATTGGGCAGGGCGCTTTTGCAGGTGCTCAGGCGCTGACAAGTATCACATTGCCGGAGTCTGTGCAGGAGATTGGAGCAGAAGCATTCCGCAATTGCAGTGCACTGACAACCATGGTGATTCCAGATAAAGTGACGACTATTCCGGCATATGCGTTCAGTGGATGCAGCGCACTGACGAACGTAACGATACCTGATAATATCAGCGGCATTGGAGAGGGGGCATTTCAGAACTGCTATGCACTGGCTGCGATCAATCTGCCCTCCAAGCTGACTTCGATCAGTAATAGTACATTTTACGGTTGCAGCAAGCTGACTGAAGTGACGGTTCCATCCGGTGTGGTAAATATCGGAACCACAGCCTTTGCATACTGTGCATCGCTGGTGAAAATCACGATCCCTGCAACGGTGACGACGATCGGTGCCAATGCCTTTTTGGGCGTATATGGGCTGACAATGTATTGCCACAGTGGTTCTCAGGCAGCAGCTTATGCATCCAGCAACAAGATCGGTACAGTTATGACTTATACGGTACGTTTCCTGTCGGATACCGGAACACTGCTTTCCTCACAGGAGGTGGTGTACGGTTCGGCGGCGACCGCACCTTCCATGCCGGAGCGACCCGGCTATCAGCTCACCTGGAGCAGCAGTTTTAACAATGTGATCAGTGACCTGACCGTGACAGCGACTTATACCCGCGTGTATACTGTGACTTTTGTTGACGGATATCAGGGCAAGACTTCGACTGTTCAGGTAGAATATGGAAAGGCTGCCACGGCACCAAAATGGACAATGAGCGGTTATACGCTCAAGTGGGACAAATCATTCTCCAACGTAACGGGGGATATAACGATCTACGCGATATGGAAAGATCCCGCGACCGGATTTATCATTGATAAGGATACGGTAAAGCCTGCAAAGAAAAATACAGAGCTGACCAAGGGGAGCGTCGTATATCGTGTGACAACTTCTGATCCGCAGGACCCGAGAGTGCGCTATGTTACAAATACAAACACCGCGGCAACGTCAATTACTATCCCGGCTACGGTGACGATCAACGGGGTCACATATAAGGTGACACGAGTTGATGAGAGTGCTTTTGCGTCCAATACGAATCTCAAGAGTGTGACGATTGGATCAAATGTAATGGTCATCAGTTCCAAGGCATTTTATAAGTGCAAGAATCTGAGCAAGGTGAAGATCAATTCAAAAAAACTTACCAGTATTGGAAGTAAAGCGTTTTACGGAATCAAAAATAATGCGCTTTTTTATGCATATCGTTCGAAACTGACAACCTATCAGAAGAAGATCAAAAGTTCCGGCATCAATACGACGATCCGGCTGAAGGCGATCAGTTAATGCGGCAGGAAACAGGAGGCTGACATGAAAGAATTTCAGATGAAGCGATCCGTGATCAGATATTTCGGGCTGGCGGTGACTGTGCTGTTGCTTGCCTTGTTTTTTCACTGGAATCTGGATCAGACGATCACGGTACATGCGGCAAATGTGATGTTTTCAACGGACCAGTCAAATCCGGAGACCGGAATATATCTGGCGAATACGGATATTGAGAGCGGGTATATTGAAAACTCCGGAATGAGACTGTATTACCAGATCTACGGTGCGAGGGAAAACAGGCAGGTAGCCATCAGTGGTTTCAGCTATACCGGAGGAGATGTGTCGTTAACGCTGCCGGGCTATATCAGCCATGCGGCGGAAGGCGAAACACCGCAGACCTATACAGTCGTTGGTGTCAATGGCGGCGTGTTTAAAAATTTCTCGTATTTATACGGAGTTGTATTTGCTCCGACTTATGAGTGGATCGGTGCAGAGGCATTTATGAACTGCCCGATCTACGGAACACTTACATTTAATGAGGGACTGAAAGAAATTCGTGACCGTGCTTTTTACGGCTGTTCTCAGATGAACAATGTGGCGATCGGGGCAGGTGTGACCTCTATCGGAACGGGTGTGTTTGCAAATTGTACATCCTTGCAGATGATCACTGTGGCAGCCGGTAATCTGAGATATTGTGCTGAGAACGGTGTACTTTATTCGAAAGATAAAACGGAGCTCATTCAGTGGCCGGCGGCGCTGGCAGTTGCAAATTCCATCGACAGTGAATATACGATCGGCTCCGCGGAATGTCCGGTCAGGATTATCGGCGATCGGGCATTTGAAGGCTGTATTTATTTGAGAGAGATCGTAAATCTGTATCCGACGATCACAACGATCGGTGAAAAAGCCTTTTATGGCTGCACCAGTCTGAGCAGTGCAAAGATACCAAACACCGTACTAAAGATCGGAGACAGCGCATTTTCGAATTGTTCACCCTGGCTGGTGATCTCATGCGATAAAGGTTCCTACGCAGAGACATACGCCAAAAGTTATGGTATTTCAACATCTGTGATCTGTACCGTCCGGTTTTACGATGGCAGTACCTTGCTTAAGACAGAGGAAGTGAATGTTGGTGACTCTGCTACCGCTCCGATCGTGAGCGAGCGCAGCGGGTATACACTTACATGGGATAAGGACTACACGAATGTTCAGCAGAATCTGGATGTGTATACATCCTGGAAGCAGAACTATACAGTTACGTTCAGGGATGATTACAGCGGACAGGTGACAGAAGTGATCTCTTATTATGGTGGATCTGCGACACCGCCCACATGGACGCGCACCGGATATATTCTCGGATGGGATACGACCGCATACACATATGTAACAAAGAACCTTACGGTCAATGCCGTATGGCTCGTTTCCATGACGGACGGAACGATCACGGAGGAGAAGCCCCAGATCGGAGATACGCGCACGATCAATTATATTACATATCAGGTAACACGTACGACCAGCTCAGATCCGAGAGTAAAAGCAGTGGGTTGCACAAAACAAACCTTGACATCACTTACGATTCCGACTTATATTACTTTTGGAGGAGTCAGATATAAAGTGACGAATATCGGTACCAATGCGTTTCGGGATATGCCGAATCTGACAACACTGGTAATCGGAAAAAGTCTGATCAAGATCAACCGGGCAGCATTTTATAATTGTCCGAAGCTGAAAAAGATCACCATTTATTCCAAAAATCTGACCAGTGTGTGTGAAAAAGCATTCAGTAAGACATATGTGAAAGCGAAGGTCGATGTTCCGAAAGCATATATCAAAAAATACACAACCTATCTGCAGGATGCGGGATTGAGCGTGAATGCAACGGTTTACTGAGTTTAGAGTAAAAGGAAAAGGAGAAGAATATGAATATTTTGGTCTTATTTGCAGGAATTTTATTGATCGTGATCATTGCAGTTGTTGTGATCGTTGCGGCAGTTTCCGGCGCAACGGCAGCAGTTGTTGCAGATGAGGAAGACGGAGAGGACGAATAAATGAGTAACGAAAATCAGGACAGATCACAGGGAAGACTGCCTAAACTGCTTTTGGTGAGTTATGCCTTGCGTCGCGCATCTTATATGGTGCGTGGTCTGGCAGGGGCATATCTGGTATATCTGATGTATCAGCTGTTTAGCGAATCGGGTAGAAGTGAGGGGCAACTGACCGTGCCCATGATCGCAGCCGGAGCTTTTATGATGGTGGCAGGCATCTATTTCGTCATTGGTGCTGCGTATGCGCTTCTGAACGGAATCTATGCGGAAAATGATCCGGCAGAGCTGGAGAAAGCGGAACCGGAGGCAGAGCAAACCGAAACTGTGACTGAACAACAGGAGTCTGAGGCAAAAGAGACAGATTCAGAGGACAAGGCAGAATAAAAAATGACCGGAGCGGTAACGCATCCGGTCATTTCAATATCTTCATAAAGAATATTTTAATAAGGAATTCCCAGTTTATCAAACAGCTTCTTGAGGGAATCGATCTGCAGGATCAGGATCATGCTGCTCTTGATCTCAGCGTCGCCGATGTAGAGATTTTCGTCTATGTAGATCACCTGGCGTCCAATGGCATCAAATCGATCTGATGCATGCTTCAGCACGTTTTCAACGGTATCCAGATACTCAATGGGCGGAGTGATGTTGATGAATGTATCTGTCATGGTTGCCATTGAGTTGACATAGGCTGCGGTGGTAATGTTGCTGGTCTCTTTCACTGCTGACAGATCCATTTCATTGATGTCTTGCAGTGTTTGGATCTCCTTAGGGTAAAAGGCGTTGATGATGCGCGATGCGAATTTTGGCTGTACGACGTGCAGCATAACACCCTCAATGTCTGCCTCCAGACCGAGTGCAAGTCCGATGACTTCGCGATCTTTGCCACCGAGGTATTGGGAAACATGTTCGTAATTGATCAGACTGATGTTAGGTACTTCGATCTTAACCGGCGTATTTAACATGGCAGAAAGTGATGTCGCGGCATTGCCGGAGCCGATATTGCCGATTTCACGCAGTACATCCAGATGCATGGCATCCAGGTCATTTAAATTATTAAATCCCATAGTTTTGTCTCCTGTTTGATGTAGTAGAAGCATGATGCTTATATATAATCAATTATACATGTGATTTCTGCCCTTGACAACAACAAAAAATCCATTTACCATAGAACTATTCAGGGCAAAGGAAAAAAATGAAAGAAGGACATAGATATGAGTAAAGAACTTGCCAAGACATATGATCCCAAGGGAATTGAGGATCGTCTGTACCAGAAATGGGAGAACAATGGCTATTTTCATGCGGAAGTTGACCGTTCTAAAAAACCGTTTACGATCGTGATGCCTCCGCCCAACATTACCGGACAGCTGCATATGGGACATGCACTGGACAATACGATGCAGGACATTCTGATCCGCTACAAGAGGATGCAGGGCTACAATGTATTATGGCAGCCGGGAACCGACCACGCATCCATTGCCACCGAGGTAAAGGTGATCGAATCCTTAAAGGAACAGGGCATCAATAAGGCAGACCTGACTCGTGAGGAGTTTTTGGAGAAGTGCTGGGAGTGGCGTGATGAGTATGGTGGACGTATCGTCAAGCAGCTGCGTAAGCTGGGCTCTTCCGCAGACTGGGAGCGTGAGCGTTTTACGATGGATGAAGGGTGCTCCCATGCCGTAGAAGAAGTATTTACCAAATTATATAAGAAGGGCTGGATCTATAAAGGATCACGTATCGTCAACTGGTGCCCGGTCTGCAAGACTTCTATCTCAGATGCAGAAGTCGAGCACGAAGAACAGGACGGATTTTTCTGGCATATCAATTATCCGGTAGTCGGTGAGGAAGGGCGTTTTGTTGAGATCGCCACTACACGGCCGGAAACACTGTTCGGAGATACGGCTGTAGCAGTTAATCCGGATGATGAGCGCTATCAGGATATTATCGGAAAGATGCTGGAGCTGCCGACCACAGGCAGACAGATTCCCGTGATCGCTGATGCATATGTAGATAAAGAGTTCGGAACCGGCTGTGTAAAGATCACCCCTGCACACGATCCGAACGATTTTGAGGTCGGCAAACGCCATGGTCTGGAGGAGATCATCGTGATCAACGATGATGCCACTATGAATGAAAAGGCAGGAAAATATGCCGGTATGGACCGCTATGAGTGCCGGAAAGCACTGGTTGCTGATCTGGAGGAGATGGGACTTCTGGTCAAGGTAGTACCTCATGTCCATAATGTTGGAACACATGACCGTTGCCATACGACTGTAGAGCCGATGATCAAGCAGCAGTGGTTCGTAAAAATGGACGAGATGATCAAACCTGCCGTAGAAGGCGTGAAAAACGGTGAGATCAAGCTGCTTCCCGCACGTATGGAGAAGACGTATTTCAACTGGACAGATAATATCCGTGATTGGTGTATCAGCCGTCAGCTCTGGTGGGGACACCGGATCCCGGCGTGGTATTGTGATGATTGCGGAGAGATGGTCGTTTCTGTAGAAAATCCCGGTGTCTGCCCGAAATGTGGCTGTAAACATATGACACAGGATCCGGATACGCTGGACACTTGGTTTTCTTCTGCATTGTGGCCTTTCTCAACACTTGGCTGGCCTGAGAAGACAGAGGATCTGGACTATTTCTATCCGAATGATGTTCTTGTGACCGGATATGACATTATCTTCTTCTGGGTCATCCGTATGATCTTTTCCGGCTATGAGCAGATGGGGAAAGCACCGTTCCATACCGTATTGTTCCACGGCCTTGTGCGTGACTCTCAGGGTAGAAAGATGAGTAAGTCCCTCGGAAACGGTATTGATCCGTTGGAGGTCATTGATAAGTACGGAGCGGACGCTCTGCGTCTGACATTGATCACCGGCAATGCACCGGGCAATGACATGCGCTTCTACTGGGAGCGCGTAGAGGCTTCCCGCAACTTCGCCAATAAGGTTTGGAATGCATCGCGTTTTATTATGATGAACCTGGAGGGCGTGGATGTTACCGAACCGGATATGAATGATCTTCATCCGGCTGATAAGTGGATCTTATCAAAAGTAAATACACTTGCAAAGGATGCCACTGAGAATCTGGATAAATTTGAACTTGGTATCGCGGTTCAGAAGGTTTATGATTTTATCTGGGATGAGTTCTGCGATTGGTATATTGAGATCGCCAAGGTTCGTACTTACAAAAAAGAAGAAGACCCGGCTTCCGCGAATGCAGCACTTTGGACATTGAAAACGGTGTTGACCAATGCACTCAAGCTGCTTCATCCGTATATGCCTTTTATTACGGAAGAGATCTTCTGCACCCTTCAGAGCGAAGAAGAGACGATCATGCTCTCCAAGTGGCCGGAGTACAAGGATGAGTGGAACTTCCCGGCAGAGGAAGCTGCCATCGAGCACTGCAAGGATCTGGTAAAGGCAGTCCGCAATGTCCGTACACAGATGGACGTACCGCCTTCAAGAAAGGCAAAGCTTGTCATTGTATCGGAGAATGAGGCTGTTCGAGATATTTTTGAGGATAACAAAGAGGTTTATGTCAATCTGGCATTTACCAGCGAGATCGTGGTTCAGGCTGACAAGAGCGGTGTCGGTGAGGATGCCGTGTCCGCGGTGATCCCCGATGCAGTTGTTTATCTGCCGCTGGAAGATCTGGTGGATTTTGAAAAAGAAAAAGAACGTCTGTTGAAGGAAAAAGATCGTCTGGAGAAGGAGCTGGAGCGTTCGCGCAAGATGCTCGGAAACGAGAAATTCGTCAGCAAGGCACCTGCTGCCAAGATTCAGGAGGAGAAGGACAAACAGGCAAAATATGAGCAGATGATGGCTCAGGTGCTTGCGCGTCTGGAACAGATGAAATAGCAAGGAAAACGCAAAAATATTTGCAAAAGTGTGACGGCTATTGTATACTAAATTGGGAGTATGCAATAGTCGTTTTGCACGTAGGAAGAAAATGAAGGGAGGTGCAGCGCATGTCGTTACCGATGCCTACCGTAAGAATCACGGAAGATTGTATGGAAGCCTATATGACTGTCGTGCCAAGCGGGACACCGGAAAATTATACGGTCGAGTATCTGACAGAAGTGCTTCACCTGAATCATGTAAAAATTGGGATTCTTCCCGAAAATCTGCAGAAGATCATAGATAACAATCTTTACAATAAAGAAGTATTGGTTGCACAGGGTGCGGAAGCACAGGACGGAAAAGACGGATATTTTGAGTACCTGTTCGAGACAAATCTCTCACAAAAGCCGATCGAGTTGGAGGACGGAACGGTCGATTACAAAAATATCAAGATGATCGAACTGGTGGAGCCGGGACAGAAGATCGCAATCTATCACGCGGGAACTGCCGGCACAAACGGCTACAATCTGGCAGCACAGTTCAAGCTGGCAAAACACGGTGCAGAGCTGCCTCCGTTAAAGGGGACCGGATTTCAGCGTATGGAGGATGGAGTCACTTATTGTGCAACGGTGGGTGGAAAGATCACAGAACTGAACAATCGTGTGAACATTTTCCCGGTTCATGAATTGTATGGTGATGTGGATCTGTCTACCGGAAATATCGAGTTCAACGGTGATGTGATCATCCATGGAAATGTGCTGGAGGGAATGTCGATCAAGGCGACCGGCACGGTCACGGTTGACAAGATCGTGGAGTCTGCCTATATCGATGGCAAAAAGGGCGTGATCCTGCGGGGCGGCGTACTTGGAAAAAATGGTTCGAAGGTGCGTTCGAAAGGTAATATTACAGCGCAGTTCCTGGAGTATGCCGATGTGAAGACAGATGGAGATATCGAAGCGGACTCATTTCTTGATAGCCATGTGTATGTGGGAGGCATGATCAAACTTACCGGTAAAAAGGGATGTATTGTGGGCGGCTCCACGCATGCAGTGCGAGGTATCACAGCATGTGAGATCGGAAACTCTGCGGGTGCCAATACAGAGGTGTCTGTCGGTGTTCACCAGAAGGTGTATGAGCAGATCACGTTGCTTGACCGAGAGACAAAGGACGATGAGAAACAGCTGCAGCGCATAGAAGAGGGACTGGTACAGTTTGAGACGATCATGCGGCAGAAAGGGTTGTCCTTCCATAACGATCCGAGACGTATGGCACTTGTGAAAGAAAAAGTGCGTCTGTCGGCACAGATTGCAGGACGCAGGGAAGAGATGGATGGTTTGCAGCAGGTCATCAGCGCCTCAAATGATGCGTACGTGCAGGTTGTAAAGAATGTTTATCCGGGTGTACGTGTCAGTGTCGATGAGCAGACCATACAGGTGCAGGAACTCCAGAAGTCGGTCGAGTTTAAAAAGTACATGGGACGTGTCGGAATGTTTAATATCGGATATACGGTAAGGTGATATCTCTGACTTGTGAAATGTCGAAAAATGCGATTGAATTTTAAAATTTATAGGGGAAAGCCCCTTGCAAGAAACCACTACTCTGGTATATGATAATTCAGAACCGGAAAGTAGTGGTTTTTGTTTGAAGTTTTATGGAGGAAAAAATGATCAATTTTGAGGAAGAATTAAAGCATTTTCAGCCCAGTGATGAAATTGAAGACGCAGAAGTTGCAATCTACGAGCACGACATCACGGACATGACAGATATTATGCAGCAAATGATGAGTGAGTTAAAGAGGAAATAAGATGGAGTGCTATAATTGTGGAATCATTCTCGGGCAGGAAAAAGTCTGCCCGAACTGTGGGGCTGACCTGCGGATCTACCGGAAATTTGTGGGGATCTCCAATTATTTATACAATCAGGCGCTGGCGAAGGCGAAGACGAGAGATCTGTCCGGGGCCATCGCTGATCTGCGACTGAGTCTGCAGTACAATAAAGTGAACACAAATGCCCGAAATCTGCTGGGTCTGATCTATTATGAGATGGGCGAAGGCGTTGCAGCTGTGCGCGAATGGCTGATCAGCAAGGGCTATCAGGCGGAAGAAAACCGCGCGTCGGTGTATCTGGAACAGACGAAAAAGGATCCGGCGGAAAAGGAAAAGATCAATCAGCTGGCACGCAAGTACAATCAGGTGGTGGCATACTGTCATCAGGACAGTTTGGATCTGGCTGTGATCCAGCTAAAAAAGATTCTTGCGGGAAACGCAAAGTTTGTGAAGGGCTGGCAGCTGCTGGCATTGGTCTATATTCGTAATGGTGAGCTGGAGCAGGCGCGCAAGGCGTTGCATAAAGCGGAGGCGGTGGATGCCGGCAATCCGACAACGTCGCGTTACCTGAAAGAAGTGGCAGAACAGATCCGTAAAGGTGGTGGAAAAAAAGCAAAGAAAGCGCAGGCCGTGGCATATCAAAACGGAAACGACACCATCATTCAGCCGAAGTTTCGCGGTGATATCGGTTTCTGGGGCATGGCTGCCAATCTGCTGGTAGGTGTTGCCATCGGTGTGGCGATCACCTGGTATCTGGTGGTTCCGGGTGTGCGTAAGCAGGCGGTCAGTGATGCCAGCGTAGCCGTGACGGAAGCGAATAATACCATCGCAGATAAAAATAATACGATCAAATCTCTGGAGGAACAGATCGACAGTCTGACCGGAGATGTGCAGAACGCACAGGATGATATGAAAGACCGGGACGCAGCCATCGAGGCGAGCGAGGCGCTGTTGACGGCGTATGACGCATATATCAATGAGAATATCGAACTGGCGGGAGATACGCTGGAGGGTATTGATGAAACGCTTTTGTCCAAAAACGGCAGAAAGATCATCAAGACACTGCGAGAGCTGTCTCTTATACACATCTCCGAGCCCACGAGACGCTACGCTATC
>CALZQA010000003.1 GCA_945828315.1 uncultured bacterium
CAATGTGCCGGGTATTTCCGCGTGGTTTGGTGAGGGTTATGTGACATACTCCAATGAGGCAAAGGAAAAGCTTTTGGGTGTTTCGCATGAGACGCTTGAGACGTACGGTGCGGTAAGCGCCGAGACTGCCGGTGAGATGGCAAGAGGCGCGGCCAATGCGGCAGATGTGGATGCCTCCATCGCAGTCACAGGCATTGCCGGCCCTGATGGCGGAACAGCCGAGAAACCGGTTGGACTGGTGTATATGGGATGCTTTTGCAAAGGAAATACCTGTGTGGAAAAGCATATCTTTGACGGAGACCGTTCTCAGGTTCGTGCACAGTCCGTTCAGGCAGCGCTACGGCTGTTAAAAACGATGCTGGAGCAGTCAACAGTCTGACCACCGGTAATAGATGATGTAGAATTTACTGAGGTACAATTATGAGAATTATTGCAGGAAAAGCAAGGCGGCTTCCGCTCCGGACACTTCCGGGAAGGGATACAAGGCCGACAACCGACCGCATCAAGGAGACATTGTTTAACATGCTTGCTCCGGATCTGGAAGGAGCCTATTTTCTGGATCTGTTTGCTGGCAGTGGACAGATCGGACTGGAAGCAGTCAGCAGAGGAAGCGCATATTGTGTATTTGTGGATAACAACCGAAAAGCATGTGAAGTGATCAAAGACAACATGGATTTCACCAAGCTCGCCGGTCAATGTATGCTGATGAATACAGATGCCATGAGCGCGCTTCGTCGGCTTGAGGGAAAATACCGCTTTGATCTGATCTTTATGGATCCTCCTTACAATCAGGATCTGGAAGCCGAGATATTAAGCTATCTGGCAGGTTCTTCCATTGTAAAGGATGGCGCGACGATCATCGTTGAAGCAGATGAACATACCGATTTTTCCTATGTGGGTCGGCTTGGTTACACACTTCAGAAGGAAAAACTGTACAAAACGAATAAGCATGTGTTTCTTACGCTGAATGCGGAGAAAACAGAGGCATAAAAAGAGAGGCTATTTATGAAAAGAGCTATTTACCCGGGAAGCTTTGATCCGGTCACAAACGGTCACATGGATATCATCCGAAGGTCCGCAAATTTCGTGGACGAGCTGTACGTAGGTGTACTGAATAACAGTGCAAAAAATTCATTGTTTTCTGCCGAGGAACGTGTTAGTATGTTAGAGGAGATGACCGCTGATCTGCCGAATGTTCATATTGTTTCATTTGACGGACTTTTGGTGGATTTTGCCCGTGAGATTCATGCGACGATCATTATTCGCGGGTTGCGGGCGGTGACGGATTTCGAATATGAGCTTCAGATCGCACAGACAAATCACGTGGAGTATGAGGAGATTGAAACCATCTTTCTTACGACCAGCCTGCAGTATTCCTATCTCAGCTCGACGATCGTAAAGGAGTTTGCGGCTTACGGCGGAGATATTTCACATTTTGTTCCGGAACAGCTGATCGACCGTATTTACCAAAAATATGGCATAGAAAAAGGAGAGCATCATCATGAACAGTAAAATCGAACAGACCATCGAAGAATTAGAACAATACATAGACACCTGCAAACCACAGGCGTTCTCTTCTAATAAAATCATTGTCAACAAAGATCAGATCGAAGAACTTCTGACAGAGCTTCGCTTGCGGACACCGGAGGAGATCAAGCGCTATCAGAAGATGATCAGTAATAAAGAAGCAATTTTAGCAGATGCACAGGCAAAGGCAGATGCGATCATTGCGCAGGCGGAGGTAACGCATTCTGAGCTTGTGAGCGAGCATCAGATCATGCAGCAGGCGTATGCGCAGGCAAATGAAGTCGTTATGATCGCAACGAAACAGGCACAGGAGATCCTGGATAAAGCAACCAATGATGCAAATAATATTCGCATGAGTGCGATCGGCTATACGGATGAGCTTCTGAAAAATCTGGAGGCAATCCTGTCCGGAGCCATTGAAGGGTCTAAGGCGCGTTACGAGAACCTGATCACAGGACTGAACAGCTCACTTCAGGTTGTGCTTGCAAACCGTGCAGAGCTGATGCCTCAGACAGAACCAGAGCTTTCCTCCGAAGAACCTGTATCTGCTATGGAAGAATCAGATACCATGCAGGCGGCTCCACCTGAGGCTGCTTCCGATGGACAGCAGTAAGATCGCCTGATCCCTTTTACAGGAGCGTACAGACCAGTGCTGCCAGCACAGCTGTGACTCCTGCCAGAAGGAGGCGCCCTTTTATATACGACGTAATGGATAGCCCGGCGTTTTTTTGACCTGAACGAAGAAGAGATGCCGTCTGTGCAATTCCGGAGCAGCCGCCAAAGGCGGTAGCTGCCATGATACAGATATATTTCAAGTGTGTATCTGAAAAAAAGTCGTTGATGGCGCTGACGGCACCTGTCACTTCCGACAATCCGGCGATCAGTGTGCACAACGCCGGAAGTGCAGACAGAAAATGCCTGCCCATACTTGTAATGATGGAAAAGAGCATGACATAACCGCCAAGCTTTAACATGGTTTCAAAACTGTTCATGATACCGGCATCAAGGACTGCAAAGTTCATCTGCAGTCCTGATGTCGATTTTTTCGCTTCACGGATATTTATGTCTGCAGTTTTTGATCTTTTGGTCAGGATGTGCAGTCGCAGCAGACCATAGCATAGGGACGGCGCATAGAGAACCAGATAACTGACTGGGATCAACTGTGGTGCACGGAGTGTTTCGGATAGGATGTATCCGCCGACAAATGCCGGGCTCATCTGGTTGGATATGATGAACAGAAGTGATGCCTCTTCCGTGGTGAGATTTCCCCGCTCATACAAATCCACAGTCAGCTTGCAACCCATTGGAAAGCCGAACAGTGTTCCTGCAAACAGTACAAAATGCGGATAAGAAATGCTCAGTTTTTTTGTGATGGCATCCAGATAGCCACTTCTTATGAGCAGCTGGGTAAGGATCATGAAGGGAAGCAGACTGGGAAGCAGGCGATCTGCCCAAAGCATCAGCCCAAAGCGCGCTCCTTCCGCGGCGACTGCAGGTTCGCTCAGCAGGAATAAGAGGAACATGGCAAGCATATAAGAAAACATGTATTTTTTTGTAACATACCGGTGTGGGATTCTTTTTCTCATATTACTAAAAACTATGTCAGGCAGGTAAGAAATATGAAAAAAAGAATGTGGTTGTTGCTATTGGTGATCGTGCTGGCGGCACTGGATGTGATCTCAGCTGATCATTTGAGGATCGATGCTGCCTCATCAAAATTCTCGGAAAGCTCGGATGAGGATCACGGCCCTGAAGCGGATGCGCCGGAAGAACAAAAACGAAACAACGGCATACCGCCGGACGAGGTGGCTGCTATCATACAGGAAGAACTTCGTTTGTTTCCAATCCCGCAGTCAATCTCTCATCCGGCTTATCAGGCATCCTTTGAGGATTCCTGGATGTCGGAACGCACCTTTGGCGGCGAGCGCGGACATGAAGGAACAGACATTATGCTTGATCCGGACGAACGGGGTCTGTTCCCGGTGCTGTCCATGACAGATGGTGTGATAGAAAAAAGGGGCTGGCTGCCTCAAGGCGGATATCGTCTGGGCATCCGTAGTACCGGTGGAATCTACTATTATTATGCACATTTGTATGACTATGCAGAAGGGACCGAGACGGGCGCTGTTGTTGCGGCCGGACAGTTGCTTGGGTTTGCCGGAGACAGTGGTTACAGCAATATAGAGGGAACAATTGGAAATTTCCCGGTACATCTTCATGTGGGTATTTATTATAATGATGCACAGGGCATGGAGACAGCAGTGGATCCGTATCCGTTTCTCTTGCCGCTGGACATTGTAAGGATGGATTTTTAAATAGGTTTCATCTGACAAAACGGGTTAAAATATTAAGGATCGATGTTTGAAGAAAGGAAATATCATGAGCTTGATCAGACTGGATAAATATTTAGCAGATATGCAGGTTGGGACACGCAGCGAGGTTAAAAAACTCATCCGTGCCGGCAAGGTACAGGTGGGTGGTCATGTCTGCAAAAATGCGGACGAAAAATTTGATCCGGAGCAGACGGATGTGATGGTGGACCATGTTCTTGTCGGTTATGCAGCCTATGAATATTTTATGCTGAACAAGCCGAAGGGGTGTGTATCTGCCACGGAGGATAATCGTTATCCCGCGGTGCTGGATTATATCTCGCAGCATAAGCGAAAGGATCTGTTTCCTGTTGGACGGTTGGATCTTGATACGGAAGGATTGCTGCTCATCACCAACGACGGAGCTCTGGCACATGAGCTTTTAAGTCCGTCAAAGCATATCCCGAAGACCTATGAGGCGAAGATCGACGGTATTGTGACACAGGCGGATGCAGAATTGTTTGCACAGGGGATGGATATTGGCGAAAAAAAGCCCACAAAGCCGGCTGAGCTTATCATTTTAAAGGCAAATGTGATCTCTCATGTGCAGATCACGATCTACGAGGGTAAGTTTCATCAGATCAAGCGCATGTTTGAGAAGGTGGGCAAGCCGGTGTTGGAGTTAAAACGTATTTCCATGGGCGCACTGGTTTTGGATGAACAGCTGAAGCCGGGGGAATACCGGGCGCTGACAGAGAAAGAGATCAATTATTTACGACAGAGAGGATAAACAGCAATGCTTGAAGGAATCAAAGGAATTATTTTCGACCTGGACGGAACAATGGTGGACTCCATGTGGATGTGGCGAGGGATCGACAATGAATTCATGGACGCGCACGGATTGGAAATGACAGACGATCTGGAAACAGCCATCGAGGGGATGAGTTTTCGGGAAACTGCAGAGTATTTTGTGCGTACATATCCGCTTCAGGAAACGGTGGAAGAATTGATGGATATCTGGGTGCAGATGGCAATCGACAAATATCAGAATGAAGTGCCTGTCAAACCGGGACTGATCCTTTTTTTGCAGGAGATGAAAAAACGAGGCATCCGCATGGGAATCGCCACAAGCAATGCGCGTATTCTTCTGGATGCAGTCGCTGATGCACACGGATTTTACGATTATATGGACGGTATGCTGACCGCCAATGAGGTGAAACGCGGTAAACCGGCACCGGATGTGTTTCTCGCGGTGGCGGAAAAGATTGGTATTGCACCCGCTGATTGTCTGGTATTCGAGGATATTCCGCAGGGCATTCGTGCCGGACTTGCTGCAGGAATGAAAGTGTGTGCGGTGTTCGACGAATATTCCAAGGCGCAGGAAGCCGAAAAGCGTACGCTGGCCCACTACTACATTGATTCCTACGACCAGGTACTGGACGGAAGCTACGAGCGGTTGTTGTAAAATCCTCCCGTGCGTGGTAAAATAAACTGTTAAGTAACTGCGGATAGTTACATCTGAGTGAGGAATGATATGATACATGATTTTTTACCTGTGACAAGAGAAGACTGTGACAAGAGAGGCTGGGGACAGCTGGATTTTGTATATGTGATCGGAGATGCCTATGTCGATCATCCGTCTTTTGGTCCGGCGATCATCAGCCGTTTGCTGGAATCACATGGATATACGGTCGGCATTATCCCGCAGCCTGACTGGAAAGACGAGAAAAGCATTCAGGTCTTTGGAGAGCCGCGGCTTGGCTTTTTAGTATCCGGAGGTAATATGGATTCCATGGTCAATCATTATTCGGTATCCAAAAAGCACCGTGAGACAGATGCTTACACCCCCGGTGGAGAGATGGGAAAGCGCCCGGATTATGCAGTTGTCGTATACGGCAATCTGATCCGGCGC
Organism: uncultured bacterium; assembly: GCA_945828315.1. Lineage (GTDB taxonomy): Bacteria > Bacillota > Clostridia > Lachnospirales > Lachnospiraceae > W0P33-017. The sequence goes on from CALZQA010000003.1 coordinate 5,749, forward strand.
ACTTACAAGCATACACCGATCATCATCGGCGGTATTGAGGCAAGTCTGCGCAGGCTTGCACACTACGACTACTGGTCTAACAAAATACGCCGTTCGATCCTGCTGGACTCCGGGGCAGATCTGATCTCATACGGAATGGGAGAGCACAGTATCATTGAGATCGCCGATGCATTGGACAGCGGGATTGCTGTCAGCGATCTTACATTTATTGATGGAACCGTGTATAAGACAAGAGACCGTTCACTTTTGGAACAAAACCGGGCGAAGGCATTACCGTGTTTTGAGGAGGTGCGTGCCTCCAAGGAAGCCTATGCCAGGAGTTTTTATATCCAGTACTGCAATACCGATCATTTTGTTGCAGATACCCTTTATGAGACATATGATGAAAAATTGTTTGTCGTCCAAAACCGTCCGGCTAAACCTTTGACACAGGAAGAAATGGATCGCGTTTATGCACTGCCATATATGCGTACCTATCATCCGATGTATGAGGCTGCTGGTGGCATTCCGGCGATCCGTGAAGTGAAATTCTCACTGATCAGCAACCGGGGCTGTTTCGGAGGATGCAATTTCTGTGCGTTGACTTTTCATCAGGGACGTACTGTCCAGACACGGAGTCATGCATCGATCGTCGAGGAGGCAAAAAAACTCACTTACGAGCCGGATTTTAAGGGATACATCCATGATGTAGGCGGTCCAACGGCGAATTTCAGACATCCGTCCTGCGAAAAGCAGCTGACAAGGGGTGTCTGTCCCAACAGACAGTGTTTGTTCCCGAAACCCTGCAAAAACCTTGTGGCAGACCACTCGGATTACATTCAGCTGTTGCGAAAACTGCGTGAGATTCCCGGCGTCAAGAAGGTTTTTATCCGTTCGGGGATCCGTTTTGATTATGTACTGGCAGATAAAAACGATGATTTTCTGCGGGAGCTGTGTGAGTATCATGTCAGCGGACAGCTGAAGGTCGCTCCGGAGCATATTTCAAAAAAAGTGCTGGACAAGCTGGGAAAACCGGCACCGGAAGTTTATAAGAACTTTGTAGAACGCTATAACCGCATGAATGAAAAGCTTGGAAAAAAGCAGTATCTGGTACCGTATCTCATGTCTTCGCATCCGGGCGCCACGCTCACCGAAGCCATAGAACTGGCAGAATATCTGCGGGATATCCATTATATGCCGGAACAGGTGCAGGATTTTTATCCGACACCGTCAACGATCTCCACATGTATGTATTACACCGGGCTTGATCCACGGGATATGACACCGGTCTACACTGCGACCAATCCCCATGAGAAGGCCATGCAGCGGGCATTGATGCAATATCGAAATCCGAAAAACTATGACCTGGTAAAAGAGGCGTTGGAGCGCGCCGGCAGGACTGACCTGATCGGATTTGGTCCGAAGTGCCTGATCCGTCCGAGAAGCGGTGCAGGCGCAGCCCATCGCGAAGAAAAACGTGACAGGGGCTATGCAGGTGCGCGTGTAAAACATGCCAAGACAGTCGGGCCGTCAAAAAAGAAGACGATCCGAAACGTACACAAAAAGAAGAGACAAGGGTAACTGTTCAGAACAATCACAAACAGGGTGAGTAAAAGATATGAAAGCATTTACGATCAGGGAAAATGAAGCGGGACAGCGGCTGGACAAATATTTGCGAAAGCTCCTACCGGATGCACCGGGCAGTTTTATATATAAAATGCTCCGCAAAAAGAATATTGTGTTAAATGCACAGAAAGCTACCGGTGCGGAGCATTTATCAGTGGGCGACGAGGTGGTCTGTTTTCTGTCTGATGAGACCTTTGACAAGTTCTCAAGGAGCGCGGAGGATACGATCGAGGAACTGAAGCGTGTGCCTGTTCAGCCTGCTTTTTCCATTGTTTATGAAGATGATGATGTGCTTGTCATGAATAAACCGGCTGGCATGCTCTCGCAAAAGGCAAAAGAATCCGATATCTCGGCAAATGAGCATATGATCGCCTATCTTCTGGAGTCGAAAGCACTGACAGAGGAGGATCTGCATACCTTCCGGCCTTCCATCTGTAACCGTCTGGACCGCAACACTTCCGGACTGCTTCTGGCAGGAAAGACACTGCGGGGATTGCAGCAGCTTTCGGCAGAACTCAAAAGCCGATCCATGGCAAAATATTATCGGTGTCTGGTAAAAGGTGACATTCCGGAAAAGAAACTGCAGAAAGGTTATCTGTTAAAAGATGAGCGCGAAAATGCTGTTTCTATTTTTCAGAATGGCGCACCTAACCGTAAATATATAGAGACGGAATATGATCCGGTGGAGCGTTTTGGTGATTATACTTTACTGGAAGTACATCTCATCACCGGTCGTTCCCACCAGATCCGTGCCCATTTGTCATCACTCGGTCATCCGGTGATCGGTGATCCGAAATACGGTGATATGCGCGAAAACAGACTCTTTGAGAACAAGGCAGGCGTAAATCGCCAGTTGCTGCATGCGTATCGGGTACATTTCTCTGACGGCAGCGAAGTGATTGCAGATCTGCCGGGCGATTTCGAAGCGGCGCTTTCCTGGCTTCGGGGTCGAATGCCTATAGAACCGGTGAAAGGATAATTGTCATGGCAACGTGGAATTCAAGAGGGCTTCGCGGATCTGCGCTGGAGGAGCTTGTAAACCGCACCAATGAAATATATGCGGAAAACTCGCTGGCACTGATCCAGAAGGTACCTACTCCGATCACTCCCATCAATATTGATAAGCAGACACGACATATCACATTGGCATATTTTGACCAGAAAAGTACAGTTGACTATATTGGCGTCGTGCAAGGAATTCCTGTCTGCTTTGATGCAAAAGAATGTCATACGGACACATTTCCCTTACAAAACATTCACAAACATCAGGTAGAATTTATGAAGCGTTTTGAAGAACAACAGGGAGTTGCATTCTTTTTGATCCATTATACCAAACGGGATATTTTTTACTACCTGCCATTACGTCAGCTCCTTACTTTCTGGAATCGTATGGAGGATGGTGGAAGAAAAAGCTTTCGCTTTGAGGAACTGAGTGAAGAATTTTTCTTTCAAATGGGAAAAAATGGTGTATTTGTGCCGTATTTACAGCCTTTACAGATCGATTTGGATGCACGAGGTTGACTTTTACAGAAGAATCGCGTATAATCAGAAAGGTTCAGTGTGCTACCAAATTAGCACGTTACCACGATAAAGCGTTATTTCATATGGAGGAATCATGAAACAGAATTTACATACACCGGAAGGTGTCCGGGACATTTACGGTACGGAATGTGAACGCAAGTTGTATTTGGAGCAGAAGCTTTTTTCTGTTCTGACGGGTTACGGTTATCATCCGATCGAGACGCCATCATTCGAATTCTTTGAAATTTTCGGTAGGGAAGTGGGCACAACACCGTCGAAGGATCTGTACAAGTTTTTTGACCGTGAGGGTAACACGCTTGTGCTTCGTCCGGATATCACACCATCTATTGCTCGATCAGCTGCAAAGTACTATATGGATGAAGAAATGCCGCTGAGATTCTGCTATAAGGGAAATACCTTTATCAACCATCACAGTCTGCGTGGACGAATGAAAGAGTGTACCCAGCTCGGGGCTGAACTTATGGGGGATAATACAGTTGATGCAGATGCGGAAATGCTGTCCATGATCGTGGATTGTCTGCAGGCGGCCGGTCTGAAGGAATTTCAGATCAGCGTGGGACACGCGAGCATTTTCAAAGGTCTTGTAGAGGCGGCAGGCTTTTCGGAGGAGGAAACCGCTGAGCTGCACGGATTGATCTCCAACAAGAATTTTTACGGCGTGGAGGAATTTGTCAGCAGTCGCAATTTGCCGGAGGATCTGAGAAAATGCTTTGGCATTCTGCGCTGTATGTACACTTCCGGCGATGAACTGGAGCAGTTTAAGCAGGCGGCACAGAAATACGATACGGTCTACACGGCGCTGCAGCGTTTAGAGCAGCTGCAGCAGCTGCTTCTGATCTATGGAATAGATAATTATGTATCCTTCGAACCCGGGATGGTCAGCGATTATCAATATTATACCGGTATATTATTATCAGGCTATACTTTCGGAACCGGAGAGCCGATCGTAAAGGGAGGACGTTATGACGAACTGCTTCCGATGTTTGGGAAAAATGCCCCGGCTATTGGCTTTGTTGTTGTAATCGACCAGCTGCTGGAGGCAATCTCCAGACAGATGATTGAGGTTCCCATCACACACAGTACGCAGTTGATCGTATACGCAGCTTCCCATCACGAGGACGCTGTCATATTGGCTCGTAAAGCGCGAAGCACGGGGGGCCGTGTGGAGTTGATCCGTTTTGATGAGGCAAAAGGGCGGGAGGCTTATGAGTCCTATGCAGCGATAAATCAGATCGCACGTATCACCTGGCTGGTATAAAAGTTGAGACTATGATTGGAGACAGAATACGAGATGGCAAACGAAAACAGTGAACGCTATCTGACCTTTGCGCTTGGCAAAGGCAGACTGGCGAACCAGACATTAAAACTATTTGAGCAGATCGGGATCACATGCGAAGAGATGAAAGATAAAGAAACCCGCAAGCTGATCTTTGTCAACGAGGAGCTGAAACTTCGTTTCTTTCTGGCGAAGGGTCCTGATGTGCCTACCTATGTAGAGTATGGAGCAGCGGATATCGGTGTTGTGGGTGAGGATACGATCCTGGAGGAGGGGCGCAATATTTATGAGGTGCTTGACCTCGGCTTCGGAAAGTGCCGCATGTGTGTCTGCGGACCGGAGAGTGCAAAGGAATTGCTTCTGCATCATGAGCAGATCCGTGTGGCCTCCAAATACCCGCGCATTGCACAAAATTATTTTTATAACAAAAAACAGCAGACAGTGGAGATCATCAAGCTGAACGGCTCCATTGAGCTGGCACCGATCGTCGGTCTTTCCGAGGTGATCGTGGACATTGTGGAGACCGGATCCACCCTGCGGGAAAACGGACTTCAGGTTCTTGAGGAAGTATGTCCGCTGTCCGCGCGGATGATCGTAAACCCGGTGAGTATGAAGATGGAAAATGATCGGATCACAAAGCTGATCACCGATTTAAAACAGGTTATACATAAGGAGAACTAACATGCGTATTTTACAGTTAAGTAAAGAAACAAAAAGCAATATTTTAGAGGATCTATTAAAACGTAGCCCTAACAGCTACGGCGAATATGAGGATCGCGTGGCAGCCATCATCGATACCGTGCGTGAAAAAGGCGATGAGGCAATTTTTTCCTATACCAGACAGTTTGACGGTGCCGACATCAGTGCTGACAATATTGTTGTGACAAAGGAGGAGATCGAGGAGGCGTATGCCACTGTGGATCCGACTTTGCTGAACGTGATCCGGAAGGCACTGGTCAATATCCGTGAGTATCATGAAAAACAGCGCCAGTACAGCTGGTTTGATTCAAAGGACAATGGAATTATCCTCGGTCAGAAAGTGACACCCTTAAAGCGCGTGGGTGTGTATGTACCGGGTGGAAAGGCAGTGTATCCCTCTTCAGTTCTTATGAACGTGATGCCGGCAAAGGTTGCAGGAGTCGATGAGATCATCATGACAACACCGCCGGGAAAGGACGGAAAGATCTGCGCATCCACGCTGGTTGCGGCTACAGAGGCAGGTGTTGACAAGATCTATAAGGTTGGCGGTGCACAGGCGATCGCAGCACTGGCTTTTGGTACGGAAAGTGTTCCGAAGATTGACAAGATCGTCGGTCCCGGAAACATTTATGTGGCACTTGCCAAGAAGGCAGTATTCGGACATGTGAGCATTGATTCTATTGCCGGTCCCAGTGAAATTCTGGTGTTGGCGGATGAGAGTGCAAATCCCAGATTTGTTGCAGCAGATCTGCTCTCACAGGCGGAACACGATGAGATGGCATCTGCGATCCTTGTGACAACAAGCCGTGAGCTGGCCGAGCAGGTATCCGCAGAAGTAGACAAATTTGTGGCGCAGCTGAGCCGCAAAGAGATCATTCAGAAATCTCTTGATAATTACGGATATATTTTGGTTGCCTCCAGCGAGGAGGAGGCCATCGAAACTGCCAATGATATTGCATCCGAGCATCTGGAGATCGTTATGAAGGACCCCTTTACCGTCATGACAAAGATCCGCAATGCTGGTGCCATTTTCCTGGGAACTTACAGCAGTGAGCCACTGGGGGATTATTTTGCAGGTCCGAACCATGTGCTGCCCACAAACGGAACCGCAAAGTTTTTCTCCGCATTATCTGTGGATGATTTTATTAAAAAATCCAGCATTATCTCTTATTCAAGAGAAGCGCTGGAGCCGATCTATAAGGATATCGTACAGTTTGCGGAATGCGAGCAGCTGACGGCACACGCCAACTCGATCCGTGTGCGTTTTGAGGATTAAGTGATTTTTCAGGAAGGTATCAGAGAAAATTATGGACAAAAAAATTCTGGTTGCAACGCTCTATATCAAGGATGGAAAGCCGGTAAAAAACAACCGGGATCTGACTCCGATCGGAGAGCTGCGCACCTATGCAAAGCTTTATAATGACAGTGGAATAGACAAAATATTTGTATTTGATCTGTCGGACGATGATGAAGAACATGAAAGAAATCTGCGGGCGATCCGGGAACTGAACCGTATGATCGATATTCCTACCTGTGGCGGTGGAAATATCCGCAGGCTTGAGGACGTCAAAAAGCTGATTTATGCCGGCTGCAAGCAGATCATGCTGAACGCTGCAAAGAGCGGCTGTATCGATCTTGCGCGAAAAGCCGCTGATCGTTACGGAAAAGACCGAATTCTGGTGTCCGTGCACAATGTGGACTTTATTTTTAAAAACCAGGAGGAGATGAACGAGCTGTTCCATGAGGTGCTTGTCATGGAGGAATCTGTGCTTGATGCAGTGGATAATCTGTCAAACACGCCTTATGTTGTTCTTTATGACGGTTCCGATTTTGCGGAAGTATATGCACTTTTGGAACGCGAAAATGCGCGCGGCATTTGTGGACCGTTGTTTAATGATCCGCAGACGGATATCATGCAGTTCAAGACAAACCTCGGTGAGGCAGGACTTTGGATGGATAATTTTAAGCCGCAGATCCAGTGGGCGGAATTGAAGAAAAATTCCGATGGAATGGTGCCCTGTATCGTGCAGGATTATCAGACCGGTGAGGTACTCATGCTTGCATACATGAACGAGGAAGCCTATTACAAGACATTATCTCTTGGAAAGATGACTTACTACAGCCGCAGTCGCAAACAGCTGTGGACGAAGGGTGAGACTTCGGGACATCTGCAGTATGTCAAATCACTGACTGCAGATTGCGATTATGATACGATCCTGGCAAAGGTCTCTCAGGTGGGCGTTGCGTGTCATACCGGTAATCCGACCTGCTTTTTCAATGAGATTGTCAAAAAAGAATATGTGGAGAACAATCCGCTGAAAGTATTTGAGAACGGCTATCATTCCATCATGAACAGCAAGGCAAATCCAAAGAAGGGTTCTTTCATCAGTGAACTGTTTGATAAGGGACTTGATGAAATGTTGAAGAAGCTGGGCGAGGAGACCACCGAGGTAGTGATCGCCGCAAAGAATCCCAATCCGGAGCATATCAAGTATGAGATCTCCGATCTACTGTACTACCTGATGATCATGATGGTGGAGACAGGTGTGACCTGGGAGGATATCACAAAAGAACTCGCACAGCGTAAGTAGTGGGTCCAAACGAATATATGATCGTGTAATATGTGCACTATGACGAATAGTGCACATATTTTTTGTCTAAATTTACCAGTTGATTTATCGATACACTGTGTGTATAATATGAAAAATTTCTTTTTTATTTTCTTTTATATATCCATGTTCGCTAAATAACCGCTTTTCTGTTATTTTTTCCATGCTGTTTTTACGTTCTTTTTATGCAGTCGATCATGAAAGGAGACGTATGAAAAAAAAATGTCATACAAAAAAACAACTGGTATTATGGTTGCTTGTGACAGCAGTTACATTTTCTCAAGTACGGTCACAGATCCCGTTTGCAGTCCATGCACAGGAAACGGAAGATATTGAAGCTTCTGAGAATACGGAAGGAGTTGAAGAGACTGAAGAGGCAGAAATTTCGCTTGCATATGTATCCAATGTCACTGTCGATACGGAAGGAAGCAGACTGCGCATTTACGGTGAAGAAAACACAACATACAATGTTCCGATCAATATTACTGCCAATTGCACGGTGATCCTGGACAATGTATCTGATACAGCAGATCTGACTGTGGCAGACGGTGTCAATGCGGAGATCCTTTTGCGGGGAACAAACGCTCTGCATAATATCTGTGCTCAGGGCGGATCGGCGACGCAGGTGTGTATTCGCGGAGAATCCGATGGCAGCACGCTCACTGCAAATAACATCGCCTGTCCGGATGGTGGCAGCGCAGCAACAGGTGCGGAAGTTCTGATTGAAAACAGTACGATCATATGTGCAAATCTTTCCTGTGGGGGCAACGGAAAAGATACTGCCTACAAAAGTGGAAGTGCGACTGTTGCCAGTGCATCACCCGGCAGTAATGCATCACCGTGTGTAACGATCCGTTCAGCAGATCTTACAGTTAACGGAAATCTTGCCTGCGGTGGAAATGGGCTGCAGAGTACAGGAACATGGTCAGCAGCTACTTCGCATGGCGGAACGTCCGGAGAAGTGATCATTGACGCAAGCCGGGTGACGGTCAGTGGAAATGTTTCTATGGGCGGAAAAGGTGGAAACGGTGGAATGGGCAGTACATATTACAGCTGTACAGCCGGAAATACAAAGAGTGCATCTCCGGTCACGATACGTAATCACAGTACGGTGACTGTATCCGGCAATGTCTCTACGCAACAGGATCTTCCTCAGGTAAGTAACGAGGGCAGTCAGTCGGGCCTGCATGGTGTAACGGTTACTGTTTCTGACTCCGTGCTGACAGCAAAAGATATTGCCAGCGGCGGTAATGGTCATGTACAGGTTCACTATGATGCCTATTCCGGTTCCGGAAGCAGTTACAATATTTATGGAACAGCCGGAGGAAATGGAGGAACGCTGGTTGCCGATCATGCAGATATTACCTGTGAAACTGTTGTATGTGGCGGAAATGCCGGGGATTACATGAGCTATACAGTCGATATTTATGGAACCAAAAGCGGCGATTATGAATGCGTTCATCATCCTTTGGACGGCAATGGGGGCGAGATCCTGTCAGACAATTCCAAACTGACGATTACAAGCATTGGCTGCGAAAAGGGAAGTCGATGGAATGGTTATGCAAACGCTTCCACGCATAAGAATAGCACGTTTCTCGGAGGTACTTTGAAAGGAACTGTCTATGGTTCCATTATTACAACGGATATGACTTCCATTTTGGAAGGCGGTTTCATGGCAGATACTGATATACGAAATTCAGAGGAAGCAAGCTGTGCCGAATGCGTACTGCAGACAGACGAAGATATGTGTGGTCAGACTGTGCAGGTGTTCGCAAACGATCTGACCGGAACGGCCATACTGGACGATACAGGCAATCTGCATACGTATCTTAGCGTTGGAAAGCAGGAATTACGGCTGAAGGGAGCAGTCATATATGCCGGGAGTAATATGGTCAAACGATCTGTTCCCCTTAATGTATTTCAGCTGGCACCTTACGGGAAGATCTGTGTAGACCAGAGCGGCGCAGTCATCACAGAACATGCATACACATATCTGGGGGAATCTTATTCTTATAACGGAGATTACACGATTACCGGAAATTCCGAAAATGCGGAGATTTCAGTGGAAAGCGGAAGACATCATCTGCTATTGCATGACACCTTCTTTGGTACATTGAATGTCAAAGGCACTTCTGAAGTGATCTTACAGCCGGATGAACATGCCAGTATTGATACGATCAACGTAGACAGCGATGCGGTACTGACGGTAGCAGGAATTGGAGAGATATATGCAGATTCCGGCATATTCTCCGTGAGTGAATGTAATGGCATTTTGCAAAACGAAGATGGATCGCGTATGTTTCCGGTGGAGATGGTGTTTGAATTACCCGGCACCTATCACTTAAAACTGAATGGCGAGGAATTGACTGTTGAAACAAACGAAGATGGAGTGGTATATTTTCTTTTGGCTGAAGGTAACTACGATCTTCAGGTTGCTTGTGAACCATTTTATTTTTACGGAAATTTTCCAGTGGTGGGTAAACAGCAGATCGAGCAGACAGATCTGTCTCTTTATGCAGATATTTCCAAGGGAGATCTTGTGATTGAAGATCATACTGTTTCGTTGGGAGATGACCGGATTCAAAGCAATGCTAATGTAACTGTCATTCAAAGTACGGATGAAGCACATGCTGTATATGTTGAAAAGAAAGATGCGATGCTAATAATTGATGATCCGAAGGCGGACATGCAGATTTATCTGCCGGAAGGTTTTGAAGGACAGATTGAAAACACATCGGGCACAGCGGTTCAGCTTGTAACGATCAGCACCGGATATCCGGATCAGGAACTGACATTGAAACTGGATGGGCAGGAGTATGTGATCACAACAGACAGTGAAGGAAACTTTCCTTTTCTTGCAACCGGAGGCAATCACTCCCTGGAGATCACGATTGATGATACGACTTACCGGAGTGTGCATCCTTTCTGTATTTCAGGATCAGCAACCGGATCTTATTCTATAGCAGATGATATGACAGATGATCCGGATGCAGCAACCGACACAGATACAGATGCCGGGACAGATACGGATCAAGGTACAAATACAGATCCTGACACAAATGCAGATCCTGATACAAATACAGATTCAGGCACAGATGTGGATCCTGGCACAAATACAGATTCAGGCACAGATTCGGGTTCAGGAGCAACGTCCGGTGTTTCCGGTGGCGGTTCTTCACAGCCAAATGTTCCCTCTGCCGGCGGAAGCGGACAGACCTCCACATCCGCTGCAGTTGCTTCGACCATCGTCTCTCCTTCTATTTCAATGCAAGCTTCTTTAAAAGGCATTTCCATGCTTTCTGCAAAAGCAAAAAACACCTACAAGCTGTATACAAGAAAGAAGATCAGTTTCAAGGTCACACGAGAGGCGGATACGGATTACTATTACAAAATTCTTAGAAGAGGTCAGCAAAATTCAGAAGGACAATGGAAAAAATTAAATGCTGACAAGATCACGGTTTCCAGCAGTTCAAATAGTGCAAAAGGACAACGGATCGTATTAAAAGCGGTTAACGAAGCAGGAAGTACAGTCAGAAAAACAACCGGTTTTGTGATAGACACCCAAAAGCCTACTGTAGAAGGTGTGAGAAATGCCGGATTTTATCAAAAGAAGCGTACGATCTGTATTTCCGATAACTGCGGAAGCTGTGAGGTGCGTTTGAATGGAAAAAAGATGAAACAAAGATTCAGCATACAAAAAAGAGGTATCTATCTGCTTACGGCATCAGATCCTGCAGGAAATCAGCGAACAGTTCTATTTGCCATGCTCTGATTTTTTTGTCAGAAATCATACATAGTTTGTCTGCGATCGCATAAATTGTGCTAAGAATAAACAAACTGTGATGGGAGAAACAGGATGACATATGATCAGATCAATGCAAGAAAAGAATATGTAAAACGCGCCAGGGCATCTTTTCAGGATCAGGAGGAGGATTGGACTCATCCGGCGCCGGAACACGAGGAACCGGCATTGGGAAAGACTTTCAGCCTGCGGCTGGTGCTTGGCCTTTTGTTCTTTTTGCTGTTTGTGCTGGCAGATGTGACAAACCATAAAATACTTGATTTTTCCACCTCAGACATAGCAGCGGAAATTGCTGAAAAAGATGATTATACAAATCTCGAAAAATATGTTATGATGCTACTTGCAGATAATAATTAAATGTTTTGGAGGTACCTATGAGCAGACCAGCATTGTCTGATGAGATATTACTGACGATCGACCAGCCGGCGCGCTATATCGGCGGCGAGCTGAACATGGTAGAAAAAGATCCGGCTTCGGCAGATATCCGGTTCGCCATGTGTTTTCCGGATGTATATGAGATTGGTATGTCACATCTCGGCATTCAGATTTTATATGATATGTTTAACCGGCGGGAGGATGTATACTGTGAGCGTGTCTATTCCCCGTGGCCGGATCTTCATAAGATCATGAAAGAGCAGCATATTCCGCTGTTTGCGCTGGAGAGCCAGCAGCCGGTCAAAAACTTTGATTTTCTCGGCATCACCATTCAGTATGAGATGTGTTATACAAATATATTGCAGATCCTGGATCTGTCACAGATCCCGCTGCATGCAGAGGAACGTGGTGAGGATATGCCGATCGTGATCGGCGGAGGCCCATGTACCTATAACCCGGAACCGATCGCTGAATTCTTTGACCTGTTTTATATCGGAGAGGGCGAGATCAGCTATGACGCATTATTTGCACTGTATAAGCGGTGCAAACGGGATGGGGTGAAACGTGAAGACTTTTTGCGCAGGGCAGCTCAGATTCCCGGTATTTATGTACCGTCCATGTATGAGGTCACCTATGGCAGTGATGGTTGTCTGAAAAGCTTTACGCCGAAATATGAGGATATCCCGGCGAAAGTGGAAAAACAGCTCGTCATGGATATGGATGACGCGCCTTATCCAAGCAAACCACTTGTGCCTTTTATCAAAGCAACTCAGGACCGTGTCGTTCTGGAAGTACAGAGAGGCTGTATCCGCGGCTGTCGTTTTTGTCAGGCAGGCATGATCTATCGTCCGACACGGGAAAAGAACGTGGAACAGCTGAAAAAGTATGCCTATGAAATGTTAAAGAGTACCGGGCACGAGGAGATATCCCTGAGTTCTTTAAGTACCAGCGATTATTCACAGCTGGAGGAACTCGTGAACTTCCTGATCGATAACTTTCATGACAAAGGAGTAAATATTTCCCTGCCGTCACTTCGGATCGATGCATTCTCCTTAGATGTGATGGGAAAGGTACAGGATATCAAAAAGAGCAGTCTGACGTTTGCGCCGGAGGCCGGTTCCCAGCGCATGCGTGATGTGATCAACAAAGGGCTGACAAAAGACATCATTTTGGAGGGTGCAGGGCAGGCGTTTGAGGGCGGCTGGCAGAAAGTCAAACTGTATTTCATGCTCGGCCTGCCGACGGAGACAACAGAAGATATGCAGGCGATCGCAGAACTTGCAAATGATATTGCAGTCCGTTACTATGAGATTCCGAAAGAAAAGAGAAATGGAAAATGTCAGATCACGATCTCTACCTCTTTCTTTGTGCCGAAGCCTTTTACACCGCTGCAATGGGCGACCATGTGTACGGCTGACGAATATCTCGGAAAGGCAAAGGTCGTCAATGAAGCAGTGAAAAACCAGTTGAACCGCAAGAGCATCCGCTACAACTGGCATGAGGCGGATGTCACAGTACTGGAAGGTGTATTTGCCAGAGGCGACCGACGCGTTGCAGCGGCAATTGAGCGTGCCTACGAAAAGGGGGCATTGTTCGATGCATGGTCAGAGTATTTTGATAATGAGAGATGGCTGGAAGCATTTGCTGAAACAGGAGTGGATATCAGTTTTTATACCCTTCGTCCCCGGGAGCTGGACGAGCTGTTTCCGTGGGATTTCATCGATGCAGGTGTGACGAAAGAGTTTCTTCAGCGTGAGTGGAAACGGGCATGTGACGGTGTTGTGACACCAAACTGCCGCATGAATTGTTCCGGCTGCGGTGCAAGAAGATATGGAGGAGGTGTATGCTTTGAAGGTCAGAATTAAATTTTCCAAATCCGGCAACATGAAATTTATCGGACATCTGGATACGATGCGTTATTTTCAGAAAGCCATGCGCCGGGCAGATATCGACATTGCATATTCCACCGGATTTTCTCCGCATCAGATCATGTCCTTCGCTGCGCCGCTGGGCGTTGGAATCACCAGCGAAGGAGAATATCTGGATATTGAAGTGAACAGCACAGATTCCACGGAAAAATCCGTGGCAGCGCTCAATGATGCCATGGTGAAGGGATTTTCGGTACTGGATTACCGCAGACTTCCCGACAACGCAAAGACTGCCATGTCCATCGTTACCTGCGCTGACTATACGCTGACGTATCGTGAAGGCTATGAGATCGATCGTTCCTTAGAGGAACTTCGTGAAGCAGTTCATGCATTTTATGAAGTACCTGAGAAAATTGAGATCGTTAAACAGACGAAAAAATCAGAAAAGATCATAGACTTAAAGCAGTTGGTGTACGACTTCAAGGTCCTTGAAGTTGAAGGGAAACCGGCATTTTACCTGAAGGTATCCACCGGAAGCACAGATAACATCAAACCGGAGCTTGTACTGGAACATTTTTATAAATACCTTGGGCTTGACCTTAATGACTTTACGTTCCGAACGCATCGCCATGATGTATATACCGGAAATGCCACTGAAGGCTTTTATTCCTTGAATGATATGGGAGAGATCATCCGATGAGCCGTCGTTTTGTGATCACCAGGATAGAGATCGGCGGAAAAGTGCCGCTGGTCTGCGGAGTATTCGAGGAACACCGTATGCTGGAAGTCCAGTGCATCCCGGAGGACGCACCCCCTCAGATATTGAATAATATTTATGTAGGGCGGGTGTCTCAGGTCGTAAAAAATATCGGCGCTGCATTTGTGGAGATCAAAAAAGGCCAAAAATGCTTTCTTCCGATTTCTGATCTGAAACATCCTGTTTACGTGAAGCGGATCTCGGAGAAACAGCCGCTTTCACAGGGGGATGAACTTCTTGTTCAGATCGTGCGTGAAGCTGTAAAAACAAAAGATCCGCAGGTGTCCACAAACCTGTCACTGGCGGGCATCTACAGTGTTGTGACAAGCGGAGAAAAGAAGTTGGGTGTTTCAGGTAAGATCGACTCAGAAAAGCGAGAAATGCTGAGGGGTCTTGCAGCATCCGTTTACGATGAACATTTTGGTGTGATCGTGCGGACGAACGCTGCGGATATTCCGGAAGGCAGTGAGCATGTCCTGACATCAGAGATCCGTTCGCTTCAGGAACAGATGCAGACGATCCTGTCTCAGGCACCGTATCGCACGATCTATTCCGTGCTTCATAAAGCGCCGCCTGAATATATCCGGATCCTTCAAAATCAACCTTTGGAGCAGCTTTCTGAGGTTGTGACGGATGATGCAGCCATCTATGAGGAACTGACAGTTTTTGCTGACGCACACCCTGCCATGAAGCTCTCTGAAAAGCTTCGACGATACGAGGATCCGCAGCTTGAACTGCATAAACTATATTCGCTTCAGGTTCAGATGGAACGTGCACTTCAGAAAAAAATCTGGTTAAAGTCAGGTGCCAATCTTTTGATCGAGTCGACGGAAGCGATGACTGTGATCGATGTGAACAGCAGCAAAAATGTCAAAAAAAAGTGCCCGGAAGAGCAGCATCTTCAGGTAAATCTTGAAGCTGCCGAGGAGATTGCCGCACAGCTTCGTCTGCGCAATATTTCCGGTATCATCATCATTGATTTTATCGACATGACATCTATTGAAGATAAGGAACATCTGCTGGCAGCTATGCGTTCCTTCGTAAAGACAGATCCGGTAAAAACTGAGGTCATCGATCTGACGAGACTGGGGCTGATGGAGCTGACGAGAAAAAAGACACGCCGTCCACTGATGGAGCAGCTTGGCATGCAGGATCAGTCTGGAAAATAATTGATAAAAAACCAAAAAAATCCCCAAAAAACAGTTGACGGGCTGACAAAGAAATGCTATGATACATGAGTATGCCGCACAGTGAGGTCTAAAAGTATGTTCTTTTTTACCGTTTTCCGGTCAGATCGAACATCACCACAACTGGCGAGTAATGATAATAGGAGGTGCCATATGTACGCAATTATAGCAACAGGTGGTAAGCAGTACAAAGTATCCGAGGGCGATATCATTACCATTGAGAAGCTTGGTGTAGAGGCTGGCGAGACAGTTACTTTTGATCAGGTGATTGCTGTAAACGACGGAACCATGAAGGTTGCAGATGACGTAAAGAACGCGACTGTAACTGCAAGCGTTGTAAAAGAAGGACGCGGTAAGAAGGTTATCGTTTACAAGTATAAGAGAAAAACCGGTTATCATAAGAAAAACGGTCACAGACAGGCTTTCACTCAGGTGAAGATCGAAAAAATTAATGGCTAATTGATACTGGTGAATTGTTATGACTCATGTAACGATTTACAGAAATCAAGAAAACGCATTTACAGGTTTCCTCTGCGAGGGACATGCAGGGTACGCCGATGCAGGCGAAGATATTGTCTGTGCAGGTATCTCGACACTGGTGATCAACACGATCAACTCCATTGAGGCACTGACGGCAACGCAGATCCTTGCAGATGCGGATGAGGAGAGCGGAACGATTCACGTGAACCTTCCTTCCGGCTGTGATGAGCAGGCAAAGCTTCTTGTAGATGCAATGATTTTAGGCTTACAAGGAATACAAACAAATTATGGGAAGAAATTCCTGACACTAGATTTCAAGGAGGTGTAACCAATGTTTGAATTGAACCTTCAGTTTTTTGCACATAAAAAGGGAGTTGGATCAACCAAGAACGGTCGTGATTCAGAGGCAAAGAGATTAGGTGCAAAGAGAGCAGACGGACAGTTCGTAAAGGCTGGTAATATCATTTACAGACAGCGTGGAACCAAGATTCATCCTGGTGTAAACGTTGGAATCGGCGGAGATGATACCTTATTCGCTCTGACAAGTGGTATTTTAAGATTTGAGAGAAAGGGTAGAGACAAGAAGCAGGCTTCTGTTTATCCCGTAGCTGAAAACGAATAAGAAGTAAATGGGCTGTTGCAGTTTTGTAACAGCTCATTTTTATCATGATCAATTTAGGAGAAAAATATGTTTGCTGATACAGCAAAAATTATCATAAAATCAGGAAAAGGCGGAAATGGACATGTAAGCTTCCGCCGTGAAAAATATGTGCCGGACGGTGGTCCGGACGGCGGTGACGGCGGTAAGGGCGGAGATGTGATCTTTGAGGTTGATGAGAGCCTGAACACCTTAAACGACTATCGCCATAAGCGCAAATTTGCCGCACAGCCCGGCGAGGAGGGTGGCAAGAAAAACTGTCATGGAAAAAAAGGTGAGGACCTGATCCTGAAGGTTCCAGCAGGAACGATCATCCGGGATGCGGCAACCGATCTTGTTATTGCGGATATGTCAGGTGAGAACAAGCGCCAGGTGATCTTAAAAGGCGGTAAAGGCGGTCTGGGAAACCAGCATTTTGCGACCTCTACCATGCAGGCACCGAAGTACGCGCAGCCCGGTCAGGAAGCGATTGAGCTTGAAATCCGATTGGAATTAAAGGTCATTGCAGATGTGGGTCTGGTGGGCTTCCCGAACGTCGGAAAATCGACCTTTTTATCACGTGTGACCAATGCACAACCTAAGATCGCAAACTATCATTTTACGACGTTAAACCCGAATCTCGGCGTTGTCGATATGGGATGGGGTGACGGTTTTGTGATCGCTGATATTCCCGGACTGATCGAAGGCGCTTCGGAAGGTATCGGTCTCGGACATGAGTTTTTAAAGCATGTACAGCGGTGCAAGGTGCTTATTCATATGGTAGATGCAGCTTCTGTGGAAGGTCGTGATCCGATCGCGGATATTCATGCGATCTGTAAAGAGCTGGAGGCCTTTGATCCGAAGCTTTTAGAAAAGCCACAGGTGATCGCGGCAAATAAGATCGATGCCTTTTTTGAGGGTGAGAATGAGATGATCGCGGCACTTCGAGCAGAGTTTGAACCGAAGGGCTGGAAAGTTTACCCGATCTCGGCGGTCAGCGGAGTCGGTATCAAGGAACTGATCGGCGCCGTCAAGCAGATGCTGGATGAGATGGATGACGAGCCTGTATTCTACGAGCAGGAATATTTTCCGGAGCTTCATGTATTTGAAAACGAGGCTTATACGGTGGAATATAACGACGAGACACAGGAATATGTCGTGGAAGGCCCGAAGATCGAGAAGATGCTCGGTTACACGAATATTGAATCAGAGAAGGGCTTTTTGTTCTTCCAGAAGTTCTTGAAAGAACAAGGTATCTTAAAAGAGCTGGAGGATCTCGGCATTCAGGATGGCGATACCGTACGCATGTATGGACTGAGCTTTGACTATTACAAGTAAACGGAGGACAAACATGGAATTCACTAGTAAACAGCGTTCCTACTTAAAGGGACTTGCAAGTACGGAGGACGCGATCTTTCAGATCGGGAAGTCATCGATCACACCGAGCATGATCCAGGCGATCGACGATGCGATCGAAAAGCGTGAGCTGATCAAAATATCTGTCCTGAAAAACTGTATGGACGACCCGCGTGAACTGGCAGAGATCGTTGCAGAACGAACACACTCCAATGTCGTCATTGTGATCGGGAAAAAGCTCGTTCTATATCGTCCCAACCGGAAAAATCCGAAGATCGTTCTTCCAAAATAGGAGGCTTCTTTCATGAAAAAAATTGGTATTATGGGCGGCACCTTTGATCCAATCCATAATGGACATCTTCTGATCGCGGAAAATGCCTTTGAGCAGCTTTCGCTGGATGAGGTGCGTTTTATACCAACGGGAAGATCTCCCCACAAGCAGGGGAAAAAGATTACAGCCGGTGCGCATCGTCTGCGCATGGTAGAACTTGCTATTGCAGATAATCCTGCGTTTGCAGCTGACGACAGGGAATTGCGTTCTGACGAAATCAGCTACTCCTATATCACGTTGCAAAAAATGCATGAAAGTTCACCCGAAGATGAACTGTATTTTATCATGGGCGGTGATTCACTGCGTGATTTTAAGACCTGGTACCACCCGGAACTGATCTGTTCCTGCGCAACGCTTGTGGCAGCGATCCGGGATGACTGTGACCGACAGCATCTGCATACCTATGCAGAGGAACTCCGGCAGCTTTTTTCTGCCGATGTGCGTTTGATACGGACACCGAATCTGTCGGTTGCCTCCAGTGAGTTGCGCAGACGTGCAGCCGCCGGTGAAACGATCCGATATCAGGTACCGGAAACCGTGCGGACTTATATAAAAGCCAATCACCTGTACCAAAATACGGATTCATGATCGTAATCTTTAAAGTATTGATAGAAGGACAACGGAAGCATGAATGAAAAAATCATAAAATTACAGCATAAAATAGAGAAGAAACTGGATGAGTACCGTTACGAGCATACACTTGGTGTGATGTATACGGCTGCGGCACTTGCAATGCGTCATGAAGTTGATCTCGACGAAGCATTACTTGCAGGCTTGCTGCATGACTGTGCAAAATGCTATCCGGATGAGAAAAAGTTTGAGCTGTGCGAAAAATATGATGTGGAGCTCACTGATGTGGAACGGCAGAATACAGCATTAATTCATGCAAAACTGGGCGCGGTGCTGGCAAGAGAAAAATATGATGTAGAAAGCGATGCAGTCTGCCGGGCCATCGCGACACACACCACCGGAGCACCTGCGATGGACAAGCTGCAGCAGATTGTATTCATTGCCGATTATATCGAACCCCACAGAGATCGCGCCGGACGTCTCAACGAGATCCGCTATGCTGCATTCGAAGATCTGGATAAAGCCTGTCGTATGATACTGACGGATACGCTGACGTATCTTTCGGATTCGCCAAAGATGGTTGACCCGATGACGAAAGAAACGTATGATTATTATATATCTGATTAAGGAGGAAAACGAATGACAGAGAGTGCAAAATTTGCTAAGGTTGCTTACAATGCACTGGCAGACAAAAAGGGAGACAATATCAAGATCATTGATATCAGTGAGATCTCACCGATCGCAGATTACTTTATCATTGCAGACGGTACCAACCAGAATCAGCTGCAGGCGATGTGTGATGCTGTGGAAGAAGAACTGTATAAGGCAGGCTGCAAGCTGAAGCAGACGGAAGGAAATCGAAATTCCACATGGATCCTCATGGACTACGGTGATGTGATCGTACATGTGTTTTCGAAGGAAGACCGTCTGTTTTACGATCTGGAGCGTATCTGGACAGACGGGAAAGAAGTATCTGTGGAAGAACTGTAGAAAAACAAACAGAAAAAAGGGGAGTATGTTATGGGGGAAAAACCGGTATTGGTGATCATGGCTGCCGGTCTCGGCAGCCGTTATGGCGGTCTCAAGCAGCTTGATGCAATGGATGAGGGTGGTCATCGTCTGATCGACTACGCTGTTTTCGATGCAAAAAGAGCAGGCTTTGAGACTGTTTTTTTCATTATTCGAAAAGAAAATCAGGAGGATTTTCACAGGCTGATCGGCAGTCGTATGGAGGCCGTCATGAATGTAAACTATATTTATCAGGAACTTACTCATGTACCTGAAGAGCTTTCTGTACCGGCAGGCCGGATCAAACCGCTTGGGACCGGGCATGCTATCTGGTGCTGCAAAGATGCGGTTAAAAGTCCATTCGTTGTGATCAATGCGGATGATTATTACGGAGTGAGTCCCTATCAGCAGATGCACGACTATCTGATCGGATTACCTTCAGATTCCGCAACTGCTTACGCGATGGCCGGTTTTCGACTGGATCGCACCCTTAGTGAGCATGGAACCGTAGCCAGAGGCATCTGTCAGACCGA
The DNA here is from genome assembly GCA_945828315.1 of uncultured bacterium. Classification (GTDB taxonomy): domain Bacteria; phylum Bacillota; class Clostridia; order Lachnospirales; family Lachnospiraceae; genus W0P33-017. The sequence goes on from CALZQA010000003.1 coordinate 26,384, forward strand.
CCGGTCCGGTTTTCTGCGCTCTATTGATGAACAGACCTCCATCGAGAAAAAGGATGGCAGGATCTATGCTCTGCCACAGGAAAATACGGAACCGCTCATTCTGTCGCCGGATACAACCGTATCCATGAATATGTGGGGCTTCACACCGGACGTATTTGCCTTTTTGGAAGACGGACTTTCCCGTTTTATAAATACGACACTTCCGGAAGATCCTTTGAAATCCGAATATTATCTTCCGAAAGAGATCGACCGGCTTGTAGAAGCCGGAGCCGCTCATGTGCGTGTACTTCCTGTCGCTGAACAGTGGTACGGCGTTACATACAAAGAGGATAAGCCGCTTGTCACAGCTGCACTTGCACGGATGCAGAAAGAAGGTATTTACCCGAAATATTTATGGGAGGTCATGAAATGATACCTGTTAATGACCAATTAAAACAAGAAGTGCTGAATGCATACCGTTTTCACGGCACACTGCTTTCTGCGGATCCATACGGAAACGGACATATCAATGATACCTTTCTGCTGGTGTTTGACATGTATCGCATGGGCAGACTGAAGGTTATTTTGCAGCGTATCAATACAGACGTATTTCAAAAGCCGCAGGAACTGATGGATAACGTGATCGGTGTGACAGCATTTTTACAAAAAAAGATCCTTGATGCGGGCGGAGATGACTCCCGTGAAACGCTGACATTGATCCCGACCGCCGGAGGAGAACTATATTATGTGGATTCTCAGGGCGGATACTGGCGTGCCTATCAGTTCATCACAGATGCCGTGTGTTATGAACAGGTGAAAAAACCGGAATATTTCTTTGAAGGCGCCAGACTGTTCGGAAAATTTCAGAGGCAGCTCTCCGATTATCCGATCGATGCGCTGCATGAGATCATCCCGGATTTTCACAATACACAGATGCGGTATGAGCAGTTTCAGAAAGCGTTGAAAGAGGATGTATACGAACGTGCCGGAACCGTCAGGGATGAGATCCAATGTGCCATGAAATATGCCTATTTGTGTGATATTTTCCCGCCGCTCATCGCGTCAGGTGAACTGCCTCTTCGCGTGACGCATAACGATACAAAGCTTAACAATCAGATGTTCGACAATCGAACCGGAAAAGGACTTTGTATTATGGATCTGGATACGGTGATGCCGGGGCTGCTTGCCTATGATTTCGGTGATGCGATCCGTTTTGGGGCAAATACAGCGGCAGAAGATGAGACTGATCTCAGCCGTGTGTCACTGGATCTGAGATTGTATAAAGCTTACGTGAAGGGCTTTACTGAAGGCTGCGGATCAGTCATGACAGAACGTGAAAGGGAATTACTACCAGAGGGTGCACTTGTTATGACCTATGAATGCGGTCTTCGTTTTCTGACGGATTATCTGCAGGGAGATATCTACTTTAAGATCGATCATCCGACACACAATCTGGATCGCTGCAGGACACAGTTTACGCTGCTGGTGGATATGGCAGATAAGCTTCCGAAAATGCGGACGTTTTAAAAAATTATTTTCGCATACTTGGATGAATTCTTTTAATATAAATACCATCAGATCAGTTTTGTCAACTGAAGTGATGGTATTTTTTGGCTCATATGCTGTTTCGTTTAAAAGAAGCGGAATACGCCGAACACTTTGCCGAGCACTTCGCATTGATCTACAATAATCGGATCCATGGTATCATTTTCCGGCTGCAGGCGATAATGTCCGTCCTCCTTGTAAAACGTCTTGACCGTGGCGGAATCATCCACCAGTGCCACGACCATATCACCGTTTCTTGCATCAGACTGCCGCTGTACGAGAACAGTATCTCCGCTGAAGATACCTGCATTGATCATACTTTCACCTTTCACCTTTAACATGAAGGTCTCCGCATTGGGCATATATTCAACGGGAATGGGGAAGTAATCCTGAATATTCTGTTCCGCAAGGATCGGTTCTCCGGCAGCTACCTGGCCCACGACAGGCACATTCACGACCTCGCGTCTCGTAAGATTAAAATCATCATCCAGAATCTCGATAGCCCGGGGCTTCGTCGGATCACGGCGGATAAAACCATTCTTTTCCAGTGTCTCCAGATGTGAGTGGACAGAAGAAGTAGACTTTAGATTTACTGCTTCACAGATCTCGCGCACAGCCGGCGGATAACCTCTCTGCAAAATTTCCTGTTTGATATATTCTAAGATCTCACGCTGTTTTTCACTGATCTTTCCGGTAGCCATAGCTGCGTCCTCCTGTTAGATAGAATTGCTGATACAAAACATTTGTTCCACATTCAGTTTAACATAATCATTTTCAAAAATCAAACATATATTCCGAAAATTTGTTCGACTTTTCTGTTGACAAACAGTTGTTCTGGTGCTATATTATTAGCAGAACATTTGTTCACGAACGTTTGTTTCTTCTCTGAAACAACATAAAATACAGAGAAATGATGGAGGGGTACTTATGAGAAATATACAGCATACATTGGAAAGCAGACCTGTATTAAAGAGAATGATCCTTTTAGTTGGCACACTGATCGTTATTTTACTTTGTACCTTTGCCCTCAGCACAGTTGCAACAGCAAAGCACACACAGGCTGCACAGCGAGGCACACAGACTACGTATGAGAGTATCCGCATTTCCGGCGGTGATTCCCTTTGGAGCATTGCCAGGGAATACCGCGGGCTTGAAAATACCGCTGATTTTGTTGAAGAATTGAAAGTATTGAACAATCTTTCTTCAGACCGTATCCAGACAGGCTCTTATATTTTAGTTCCCGTCACCTCTGTGCTGTAGACAGTCCTCTGGCTGCTATTTGCATATATGATTCATACAAATACCACAAACATATGAAAATGCGACAGATGATGTTCTGTCGCATTTTCGCCCTTTTCCGTTTTTTATTCATCCATTCTTATATATCGTCTTTATCCTCGGGTTTCTCGCGAAGCTGAACAACACGTCCTGCCATCCGCCGACGTTCATCCGCCTGAGCTGCGTAATGGCGTCTGGTTGTATTTACGTCCTTATGACCGAGAACATCTGCAACAAGATAAATATCGCCTGTTTCCTGATAGAGGGTGGTTCCGTAGGTACTACGAAGCTTATGAGGCGTGATATTTTTCACAGTTGTGACCAGTCTGGAATACTTCTTTACCAGATTTTCCACGGAGCGTACCTGAATCCGCTTCTTTTGCATAGACAAAAATAGCGCGTTTCCATGTCCTTCCACAGCCTCGATCGTTTCTCGTTCTTCCAGATAGTCAAGAAGTGCATCTGCGACTTCATCCCCGAAATAAACAACAACCTCAGCGCCGCCCTTGCGATGGATCTTGATACCGTTGTTTTTAAAATCGATATCATCAATATCCAGACCGACACACTCTGACACACGGATCCCGGTGCCGAGCATGAGTGTCATCATGGCGAGATCTCTCTTTTTTGTCTGTTCATGGTACTTTTTCTGGCGTTCTGTGAGCTTTTCACCGGATTCCACCTGATCCAGCAGCAGGGCTACCTCATCGATATCCAGCCGGGTGATATTCTTCTCATGGATCTTTGGCGTAGATACCAGCACCGAAGGGTTTTTTTCTATCAGTTCTTTTTTATAAAAATAATTGTATAGACTGCGCAGGCTCGCCAGCTTCCTGGCAATTCCACGTTCATCGTTGGTATGTTCCACACCGTTTTTTATATAATATTTCAGATAAGAGAGATATTCCTCAATATCCAGGGCCGTCACTTCGTCCAGCAGAGAGAGCGGATATTCTGTTATAGCGATTTTACGATACACCGGATTGTTATCATGTATATATTCAAAAAAGATGCCAAGATCATAGGCATAGGCCAGTCTTGTTCGTGAGGAAGTTGTTTGTTCAATTCCTATAAAATATTCTTTGCAGAACTTTGGAAGCAGTTCCAACTGTTCCCGGAGTCGAACTGCATTTGTAATATTTACTTTTTCATAATATGCTTTTTCTTTCATTTATTGAGCTCCTTTTTTCAGAAATCACATTGCGCTCAGCAGACAAAACATTTATACTGATATATGGCTTAGGTCTTCTTTTTATATTTTATCTTATTTAGATGAAGAAGCAAAGTTTTTTCTAAAAATGAACGAAAACATACAAAGGAGTCATTATGAAATTTGTTATTCAAAAAGTAACACATGCGTCTGTAACGGTGGACAACCGCGTGATTGGAAAAATCGGAAGAGGATTTCTTGTTCTGATCGGTGTGGCAGAAGATGACACGAAAGAGATCGCAGACAAACTTATCAAAAAACTGTTGGGTCTTCGGATTTTTGAGGATGCAGACGGAAAGACCAATCTTTCTCTGCGTGACGTGGAAGGAAGCCTGCTGCTCGTTAGTCAGTTTACTCTGTATGCAGACTGTAAAAAAGGCAATCGTCCATCCTTTACAAAGGCAGGAAATCCGACACTGGCCAATGAGCTTTACGAATATATTATTGAACAATGTCGCACAGAGTTTCCGGTTGAGACCGGGGTCTTTGGAGCTGACATGAAAGTGGAACTGTTAAATGACGGTCCCTTTACGATCATTCTGGACTCTGCTGAAATTTGTTAGGAGGGAAGTAAGATGCGTCAAACAAAGATGACCTTTCAACATACGATCTACGGCTGTTATATCGGATATATTGTACAGGCAGTCGTAAATAATTTCATCCCTTTGTTGTTTTTGACCTTTCAGTCCACTTATCAGATTCCTCTGACAAATATCACGTTACTGATCACATTTAATTTTGTTGTACAGCTTTTCGTGGATCTGCTTTCCGCAGGTTTTGTAGATCGAATCGGTTATCGCGGTTCCATGCTTTTGGCACATGTATTTTCTGCTGCAGGTTTGATCGGATTAACAATCCTGCCGGAATTGTTTGCAAATCCCTTTTACGGTTTGCTTCTGGCGGTCATGATCTATGCAATTGGCGGAGGACTTTTGGAGGTACTTGTCAGCCCGATCATGGAAGCATGTCCGACCGATCACAAAGAGCAGGCCATGAGTCTTCTGCATTCCTTTTATTGTTGGGGACATGTAGGTGTTGTATTAATATCCACCATATTTTTCCATTTTGAAGGTGTTTCAAACTGGAAGATCATGGCTGTTTTATGGGCATTGATCCCCATCGCAAACTTTTTTGTATTTCTGCGGACACCAATCGCTCCACTGATCGAAGATGGAGAGAAGAGCATGTCATTCGGCCAGCTCTTTTCCAACAGGATCTTCTGGTTGCTTATGCTCATGATGGTATGCTCTGGTGCCAGTGAACAGGCAGTCAGCCAGTGGGCAAGTACCTTTGCAGAGAAAGGACTGGGTGTTTCCAAAGCGATCGGTGATCTGGCCGGTCCAATGGCATTTGCGATCCTGATGGGTACTGCACGAGCTTTTTACGGTGTTTACGGACATAAGATCGATCTTGATAAATTTATGATCGGGAGCGCAGCGCTCTGTGTCGTATCATACCTGATGATCTCACTGAGCCCGTATCCGGTCGTCAGTCTGATCGGCTGTGGAATCTGCGGATTGTCAGTCGGTATCATGTGGCCGGGCAGCTTCAGCAAGGCGGCAGCATCTCTGCGCAGCGGAGGTACACTGATGTTTGCATTGCTGGCATTGGCCGGTGATCTCGGCTGCTCCGGGGGACCGACACTGGTGGGTATGGTTGCCGGACATTTCGGAGACCGTCTTCAGACCGGTATTCTGGCGGGCATTATTTTCCCTGTACTCATGATCTTATGTATCCTGTTCTTTGTCGGACGAAAAGCAGAAAATGATCAGAATCATTAATGAAAATCAAGTGCATGGAGTCTATTTTACAGCCAACTTTTCGTTAAAGTGCCGTTTTGCGAATAGTTTCTAAGGCAAATAATAAGTGTATGCCCCACTGGACATACACTTATTATTTGCCTTACAGAGTTATTTATTGATCTCTCCATACCTTAAAAGCATGTCTACGCATCCGTCTATACCGAGTTTCTCACTGTTTAATGACAGATCATAGCTGCGTGAATCTCCCCATTTTTTATTTGTATAGAAATTGTAATAGCTTGCGCGTTGTTTATCTGTACGGTTGATCAGATCCTTTGCCTTTGATTCAGAAAGTCCAAGATCATGTGCAACACGTTTGATCCGGTAATCCTTGCTGGCATAGATAAAGGCATTGATGCAATGGGGATCATCCGACAATGCATAGTCGGCACAACGTCCGACGATCACGCAGGGCCCTTCGCTTGCGATCTTCTTGATCGTATCAAACTGAGCCAAGAACACTTTCTGGCTCAATGGCATGTCCAGATAGGCATTGCCATGATAGTTGCTAAAGGAATATGTATCTGTGACCAATGAATATAAGAAGCTGCTGGTGGGCTTTTCATCCTGCATATGGAAGATTTCCTCGCACAAGCCGCTCTCTGCAGCTGCACGTGTCAGCAGATCCTTGTCATAAAAAGGGACGCCAAGCTTTACTGCCAGTTTTTCACCAACATCTTTTCCACCGCTTCCGAATTCACGTCCGATCGTATAAATGATTTTTTCCATAAAAACACGCCCTTTCTTTTATTTAGGTACTTTTAGTATATCACTTTTGACGCAAATCTGCTAATAATTTTTCAAAATATTCAGGTAATTTTGCACTGATTTCTAAAAATTCCCCGGTAGTCGGATGTACAAAGCCTAAATCCATTGCATGTAATGTCTGTCCCTGAAGCTTCCATCTTCCGGAAGCATGTCGTCCGCCGTAAACCTCATCACCGAGAAGCGGATGTCCGATACTTGCCATATGCACGCGGATCTGATGCGTACGTCCGGTTTCCAGTGCAAATTCCATGTAGGTGTAATTACCGAAACGCTCTAACACTTTATAATGTGTCACTGCAGGTTTCCCGTTTTTTTCATTGATAGCCATCTTTTTCCGGTCTTTCGGATCTCGCCCGATCGCGCCGCTTACGGTTCCCTCATCGTCGGGCAGATTGCCGATCACAATTCCCCGGTACCTGCGATTGCAAGAATGATCTTTGATCTGCTCTGCAATATGAATGTGCGCCGTATCCGTCTTGCAGATGATCAATGAGCCTGTCGTATCCTTATCGATGCGATGAACGATACCGGGGCGCACCACGCCATTGATACCGCTCAGCTCATTGCCGCAATGATACATGATCGCATTGACCAGAGTCCCGGAATAATGCCCTGCAGAGGGATGTACCACCATTCCCTTTGGCTTATTGACAACCAAAAGGTCTTCATCCTCATACAGAATATCTAGCGGAATGTTCTCCGGATTGATCTCCACGCGCTCTGCAGGAGGCGTTTCAACAGTGATCATATCATCGGTGTGGAGCCTGTAATTTGCCTTCAGCACTTTTCCGTCCTTGCTCACATGTCCTTCTTTGATGAGCTTTGAAAAATAAGTTCTTGACCGCTCCGGAAATATGGCGGCCAGGAACTTATCCAGTCTCTCATCTTCGTATTCAAATGTCACTTCAAAGGTTGCAATCACATTTTCACTCATGATCCGTTACTCCGCGCTTTTTCCATGGCAAAATGAGCGCAGAAAGACGGTCAAGGTCTGTCTCTTTATAGTAGAACAGAAACAGAACAATAAACGACGCCATTGCGCAGGTTACATAGATATCCGCCACATTAAAGATGGGGAAATTGATCAGTGAAAAATAAAAGAAATCGATCACATAGTTATAGAGGATACGGTCAATAAAATTACCGATCGCTCCGGCAAACAACGCAATACAGATACCGTGCAGCGGGTAAAAACGCCGTTCTGCAGGGATTCGTCCGTACACGTAGATCAATAGGATGATCATCAGTACCGTAATGGTAACAAAAAACAGCTTTTTTCCCTGTAAAACACCAAATGCCGCACCATGGTTTTCCAGATAATGCAGCTCAAATACACCCTGTATAATGACAAATGACGCCTGATCTTTTAACTTTTTGACTGCCAGGTATTTTGTTCCCTGATCCAAAAGGATCAAAAGAAATGACAGCACAGCCCCAAGGCAATAACGTCCTGCTATGTGATTCTTCGTATTTGTGTTCATCGCTGCTATCCTCTATTCGCTCAATACATAATGAATTGCCTCTAACAGATCCTCATCTGTCAAAGACAGATCTGAATATGCTTCACCGATCCGTTTTAAGAGTGTAAATTTTACTTTTCCGCCGACCATTTTTTTATCAGACTTTGTTGTTTCAAGTATCTCATTTGCATCGTAACCACTGATACGGATCGGCAGCTGATACGCAGTCAAAACCTGCTCGATGTCCTGTAACTCATCATTCGTTAGATTTCCCTTTTTTACAGAGAGATATGCGGCAGCTACCATACCCAGAGATACGCACTCACCGTGATACAGCTGAAAATCGGAAAGCTTTTCGATCGCGTGTCCAATCGTATGTCCAAAATTGAGCAGCGCCCGCTCTCCTTTTTCCTTTGGATCATTCTCCACAACGACACGTTTGATATTGCAACCGATATCCAGCATACCGATCAGCGTCTCGGGCGCTTTTTGCCAGATCAGTTCCCGGTTCTCTTTCATCCATGTGTAATATGCATCATCTTTGATCAGTCCATGCTTGATCTCTTCTGCCATACCGTTTGCAAACTGACCGTTCGGCAGGGACTCAAATACTTCCATGCTCATATAGACCAGCTTCGGCTGATAAAATGCTCCGACCATATTTTTATATTGTTGGAAATCCACACCCGTCTTTCCGCCGATGCTGGAATCCACCTGTGCCAACAGAGAGGTGGGAATCTGAATGAAATCAATGCCGCGTAGATAAGTCGCAGCACTGAATCCGGTGAGATCACCAACGACTCCACCACCAAGTGCGATCAGAAGATCATGGCGGTCGAATTTATTGATTATTAATTGTTCATATAATTTTTGTACAGTGTCCATATTTTTGCTTTGTTCTCCGGCTTCAAAAACAAAGGAAAATATATTTTTGTATTGTTTATGCAGAATCTGACTGATTGTATTCAAGTATATTTCTGCCACTCTTGAATCGGACACGATGCAAACTTTTTTTGTCGTATCTGTTCCGATCGCGGCCGTAATATCATCAAGAAGATATGCAAAGCTGCTGTTTAATGTGATAGAATAACATTTTTTCCCTTCATAATTAACGGCAATCACTTTTCTCATTTCAATGCCTCCTTTGTTAACTGAATATCTGGTAGGAAAAACGGATCCGGTCTTTTTTTGTGACACCGAGTGTTTCTCCAAAACGTACTTTCCCAAATCCCCGAATGGACAACAGATCACCTTGTTTACAATAATAAGTATTATGTAAACATTCTGCTCCATTCACAAAGATTTTCCCTTCCTGGATCATGCGCAGAGATGCAGAACGTGAAATATTACAGATTGCTGCAATGACTGCATCCAGACGGTTTGATGTCACGATTGCTTCTTTATTTACAAACTTCGGCTCATAGTCAATATGACTATCTTCTCCTGCCTCCAGCGTCACTACCGTATGACGGACAGAGGTCATTTGCTCCAGGATATAAGGTACGATCTCCTCTTTCGCAAAGAAAAACATCTCGGAATCATTCACGATCAGGTCACCGATCTTGCATCGATCAATACCAAGACTCATCAGTGAGCCAAGCACATCCCGATGTGTCAGCTTTTCTGCAAATTTCGGATAAGCCGGACGGATGCGGACACACTGCATCGGATAATCCCATTCATAAAAGAGAGCATCAGGGATAAATGCTACCATCTGACGCTCTGCATATTCATATCCGCCAGACATCCGGTATTCAGATTCCAGCTTTTCTTTGTTCTGTTGTAGGATCAGCTGTTCATTGATCGTCAGAAAATCGGAAAACATGACGATTCCTTTTCGATCTGCCTGCTTTGATAAATCTATAAATCGCTTACAGATATATGCAACATCTTCGTTCATATTAGATTCCCGATATGTCAAAACTGTCCATGATAGACTGAAAATCTCCGGATATATCTACACTCTCCGGCGTAATGATAAAAATGTAATTTGAAATCTTCTGCAGATTACCATTGATCGCAAAGCAGGAACCTGATGCAAAATCGATGATGCGCTGTGCAATATCCACATCAAGACCCTCGACATTCAGTACAACCGTGCGGTTTGCAAGCAATGTTTCCGTGATCTCTCTGGATTCATCAAAGGAAGTAGGCTTAATGACACATACTTCCATGCCGCCTCCAGTCTGTGAACGTCTGGAAGAACTGCGCATCGGCGTGATTTTGTTCTGTGGTTTTTCCTTAGGTCTTTTTACATCCGCTACCGGTTCTGTCTCTGTATACTCAGGTGTAACGGCCGCTTGCATTTTACGGCTTGATCTCGGCTTTTCTTCTACTTCATCTTCATAGCCATCATCATAAAAATCGTCATCGTCATCCGGTCCGAGACGCATCATATTCAAAAATCCATCAAATACACTCATGATCTATCGCTCCTTCGTGTTATAGTTGCGCGCACCAAAGATACCGGTACCGACACGTACCATTGTGGCGCCCTCTTCTATGGCAACCTCATAATCTCCGGTCATTCCCATGGACAGAATATCCATACTTACATTATCAATGTTTTTGTTTTTTATGTCAACAGATAATTGCTTAATTTGCCGAAAATATAGACGATTTTCTTCTGCATCCACAACATATGGTGCTATGGTCATAAGTCCCTGAATCTTCAGGTTAGGTAGAACAGAGATCTCTTCCACAAGCTGAATAGTATCTTCGGCAGAGATCCCGAACTTACTCTCCTCTCCGGCAATATTTACTTCCACTAAGATCGGGATCGTCAGACCTTTTTTCTGTGCCTGAACGCTGATCTCCTGAGCCAGACGATATGAATCAACGGAATGGATCAAAGCTGCTTTGTCGATGACCTGTTTTACTTTATTTCTCTGCAGATGACCGATCATGTGCCACTTGATGTCAGAAGGGAGCTGATCATATTTTTCACAGATCTCCTGCACTTTGTTTTCGCCGAAATCTCTTGCTCCCGCATCATATACTTCACGCAGCATTTCCACCGGCTTTGTCTTGCTGACTGCGATCAGAGTTACTTCTGAACGGTCTCTGCCGGCCCTTTTGCAAGCTGTTGCAACATTCTTTTCTACTGTTTCAAAATTATCCTTTAACATAGCTCTCTCCTTTTCTGGTTGATGTAAAGATTCAGGTACCATCTATCATTTTTTAATTGATCACTTCATTTTCCGTGATGATCGATCCGTCAAGCGCGATATGATCATATTGTGATAAGCCGTAATTTGTGCCGCGTGCGATGATCGCATACTCTTCGTTCTGGTACAGGATATCAATGATGCGGAATACCGCATATCCTTTATTGATATTATAAACGCCTTTCAGCTCCTCGCTGGCACTGATCACAAAACTTTCGCCGCCTGCTGGATCGATGACTTTCGTTCCTTTGGTCAGCTCACTTTCACTGACATAATAGCACTCATCCGTAGAATAATAAATATCTGTAGCAATAAATTTCTGAACTTTTTCACCGATGTCATCGCTCGTCTCGATCAGGAGTCCCTGAGAATTGGAATTACCGCCCTTCGTAAAATAGCTTTGTGGTACAACGAAAAAGCTTTTTGTCACGATGGACTGATTGGGGATCTTTAAGCCCTCCTGCTTTGTCAGCAGCAGCTCTACATCGATAAAACGTTCTGATGCATAGCGGATCATAGAATTATTGAAGCTTAAAAAAAGGTAATTCTTATCACCGCGACTTTTAATCTCATAGGTCGCCCATGCAGTTGTCTCGTCAGACTTGAAGCGCACTTTGATGACAGAATCATCCGCCAGGATAGCTTTCAATTCATCACTGATCACGAATACAAGCTGCCAGTTTTCAGATGTGATCAGTTTGAACAGAGGTTCTCCCGCTTCCACCTGAGTGACGGCTTTGCGATTATCCTTCTCGTAACCGGATTCGTCCAGCATGCCGTCTGTAAAGTTGTCTGCCGTTACACTTTCGTAACCGTCACAATAATAGGAAACAATACCGGGAACAGAGGCGTTGACGCGGTGGAACGTGTGATCGGCCTCAGCATTCGCAGCGTATTCCGACATAGAACCAAGTGCACTTAAATTGACGGCCTCCATGAGTTCTGCCTGCAGGTCATTTTTAAACGTATAGGTATTATAGAAGGTCATATCCGAGTAGGCATTACTGTAGTCTTTCATCTCCTCTACAAGCGTGTTGTAAGACTCTGTATCCAGCGTGTTCTCCGTGTTTCCTGCACGGGTGATCTGCCCGGCAATATCACCGTTTTCATCTACGGAACAGATCAGCGAACCACATTTGGCACGGGAATTATCCTTTAAATAATAGTTGACATATCCGCTCTCACCTGAATACACCACCTGCTCCTCGCGCAGCGCCAGCCCCGTATAAGAAGTCTGTATCCGGATGCTGCCCTCATCTACTTCATAATAGGAAACATGCTTGGCTGTTAGATAAATATATACGTTAAAGATCAGATATATAAAAATAAGCGCAAAAAAGATCACGCCAATGTTTATATTCAATGTTTTCGGATATCGTACGATTTTATTGTTCTTTTTCATATAATTATTTTAAAACTTCTTTCTGTTTCCTCCTGCATATTTTCATAAAAACATGAAATACTATCTAAAAAAGGAGGTAATGACAATGAATTCTAAAGTCTGGGATTACTGTTTACTCACTCTCGTGATCATCGGAGCGATCAACTGGGGCCTGATCGGGTTCTTCCAATTTGATCTCATTGCTTTTTTGTTCGGAAATATGTCATGGCTGTCCCGCATTATCTATGCACTGGTGGGCATTGCCGGTCTTTATCTGATCAGCGCTTACGGGCGTATTCGTTCCATCGGATAACATAACGGATGACTGCATGCCACACAGCAGGTTTTCCGGATAACATGAAATAAGGTGCCTTTACAGGCACCTTCTATTTCATTTGATATTAAAGAGATACAATGATCTTTGCCTTTGCACATTCCGGAAGGTCTGCTTCGTTTCTGGATACACTCAGAACAAATTTTACATTATATTTCTCGCTGATAATATCCAGCTTTTCAATTGCGTGATTAATCTGTCCATCCTCGATATTTGCAATTGTGAGGAAGCTGTCCAGATACATTTCCTGCAGATCATGATCCTGTGATACGATACCACAGATAAAACCAAGAAATTCATCACAGTTTGTAACAGGGAAATCTGTCACATTGATCAAACGAACTTTATTGCTCAATTCATACATATGTTTCTGGCTCTTATCCAAATATACAATATTACCAGATGCAGATTTCACTGATTCATTTACCTTATCTAATAAATATTTTGTTTTACCCTTACCTTTTTCGCCAGCAATAATTTCAACCATCGCTATCTCCTCCTGATTTTAATTACTGCACTGCCTATGCGTATGTAAAAACATCAATCCGGCTGTGCTTTTCTATAGAATAAATTATAAAATACTTTCCTGTAAAATACAACTCTATTTTGCAAAATTTGCAAGGACCTGATTCATTACATAATAGAGATTGCTCCTGCCGTCCGATTTCAAAATAACAGAGATGACAGGCTCTTTTTTATCGTTATTAGAGAGTAGTACCAGACAATAGCCGGCAGCATTCGTCGTGCCGGTTTTTCCGCCGAGAACAGTTACACCCTCAGGCTGGGTAACCTCACCGTTTAAATATTTGTTCGTGTTGGTCCAGGTCTGAGAAGCCTGCGCTCCGGAAGCATCGGTATAGTAGACCGTATAGCTCCTTGTCTGAATGAGCTGCATGAAGAAGTCCTCTTCAATCGCGTGCGCAAAGATCAGATACAGATCATACACACAAGTATAATGATCTTCATCGTGCAAACCGTTGGCATTAACAAAATGAGAGTTTGTCGCACCAAAGGAACGCGCTGTCTCATTCATCAGCTCTGCAAAAGCATCTTCACTGCCTGAGATATGCTCTGCAATTGCCACTGCCGCGTCATTTCCGCTCTTTAACATAAGTCCATAAAGCAGATCGGACAACTTGATCTGATCTCCTGCTTTCATTCCGCAGACAGAGGAATCGCTGGCCTGATCTGCTGCATGCTCACTGATCGTCACGATATCATCAAGATTGCCCTGCGTAATGGCCAGATATGCCGTCAGAATTTTTGTCGTGCTGGCAGGATACATTTTTTCATATATATTTTTCTGGTATGAGATCGTCCCGTCCGCGGGCAAAAATACACCCATCGCCTCCACGACTTCATCTGTCACAGCATCGGAGTGAGTCTGCTCTTTCGGTGCCACACACAGATCCTCTGCAAAATAGTGAACGGATGCGGAAGACCCGGAAAAATCAATGACTGCTTCGTTTTCGGCATTCGTCGCAGAAGCGCTGATATCATAGGGATCTTCAATGGCGACATTACTACTGCAGCCGCATGTCAGAAGGCTGCATACCAGAATGCCGGAAAACAGTAGTTTACTTGTACATTTCACGCCAGTCTAAATCTCCTCTGTCCAGTGCGCGGATCAATAACTCCGCGGTTGCCAGGTTCGTCGCCAATGGAATGTTATGCGTGTCACAAAGACGCACCACATTATTCACATCCGGCTCATGGGAACGCGGTGAAACCGGCTCCCGCAAAAAAATGATCAGATCCAATTCGTTATTCTCAATCTGTGCGCACATCTGCTGCGCACCGCCTAATGCGCCGGCCAGATATTTGTGCACATTCAGATTCGCTACTTCTTCGATCAGGCGTCCGGTGGTACCGGTCGCATAAAGTGTGTGTTTGTTTAAAATGCCTCGATATGCAATGCAAAAATTCTGCATGAGTTTCTTTTTTGCATCGTGAGCAATCAGTCCTACGTTCATGTGTTTTCCCCCGTTCCATATTTTCTCGGCTGTAGTCCGACATTCAGCACAAATCCCATTCCGGCAAAATTTGTCACCAGAGACGTCAACCCATAACTGACAAAAGGAAGTGTGACACCCGTGTTCGGAAACAGGCCGGTCACTACGCAGATATTGACAAATGACTGGAAGCCGATCAGCGCTGCCATGCCACAGCAGATCAGTCTGCCGGACAGGTCTTTCGCGCGTCTCGCGACCCACAGACATTCCAGCGCAATGAGCAGCATCAGTATCACAACTGCCGCTGAACCGATAAATCCCAGTTCTTCTCCCACAACTGTAAAGATAAAATCGGTGTGCGCCTCAGCTATAAAACCACCGCTTTTGATGGATGTTACATCCGTGTTGTAAAGCCCTTTACCGGTCAACTGGCCGGAGCCGATCGCCATGATCGAATTCTGTGTCTGCAGCGCTTGCTGCGGATACAGTTCCGGATAGAGCCATGCAAGGATACGGGTACTCTGATAACCCTCCAGTGCACCGTCTTCCGCGCCCGGATTGGATGCGATCATATATAATGCCACCAAAAGTGACGGCACTGCAACTGCCAGCCCGCCTATTACTATTTTATAGCTTAATCCTCCAATAAACAAGAGTGATAAGCAAATTAATGCAGTTACGATCGTTGTGGACAGATCCGGCTCCTTTAATACCAGAAAGAGCGGAACTGCCGCACAGACTGCGTAACAAAAAAGCATTTTCAGACTGTTGATCTTTTCTCGGTGCTTTTGCAGGAAAGCGGCAAAAAACAGGATCAGTATGATCTTTGAAAGCTCAGAAGGCTGAAACTGGATACCGGCGATCTCAATCCATCGCGTTGCGCCTTTATGGTTTTCACCAAAACCGGCAACCACAGCTGCCAGCAGCACAAGATCCAGTCCGTAAAAGATCCAGACAAAACGCAGGACAAAGGAATAATCGATCAATGATACAACGATCATTGCCCCTAATCCGAGAATCAGTCCCATGATCTGACGGGTCTGATTATTTCCTTCCTTGGCACTTCCGATGACCAGAATGCCAAGGATCGTCAATGCCACCAGATAAATGACCAGTCTGAAATTGTAATTGCGAATTGAATAACGTTTTAACATGAATGCTTTAAATCCTTGATCGGAATATTCGCATACAGGGCGGGAACCGTTCCATTGCTGGTTTCAGACTCCGTCTGGGTGATCTGAATATCCAGTCCCTCGGCATCGATCTCCATGTATTTTGAGATCACCTGTATGATATCGTTTTTAATTGCTTCCATCACATCCGGTGAGCAGTCGGCACGATCAGAAACCAAAAGCAGCTTCAGACGGTCTTTGGCAACGTCACCGGAATTTTTTTTCTTAAAAATATCCATGAATCCCATGTATGTATCCCCCTGTTATTTCTTAAATACGCCGGCCAGTTTCGCGAAAAAGCCCTCTTTCGAGTTCAGATCCAGGAAGGGAACCTCCTCACCTAAAAGACGGTGACAAATGTTCTGATATGCTTTGCCGGCCAGTGACGAAGATCCCACAAGCGGCTCACCCTGATTCGTGGAGATAACGATCTGCTCATCATCGGGAACTGCACCGATCAGATCAATGGAAAGGATCTCGCAAACGTCATCAACAGACATCATGTCGCCGCGTTTTACCATATCCATACGCAGTCTGTTGACAATCAGATCGATCTTTCCAATCTCGTTTGCCTCTAACAGTCCGATGATACGGTCAGCATCGCGGATAGCGGAAACTTCCGGAGTAGTAACGACAAGTGCGCGATCTGCACCTGCAATGGCATTCTGGAAGCCTTGTTCGATTCCTGCGGGACAATCCAGCAAAATAAAATCAAAGTCCTCACGCAGATCTTCAATAAGTTTCTTCATCTGTTCGGGATTTACAGAAGTCTTATCTCTGGTCTGTGCTGAGGGAAGCAGGAACAGATTCGGATATTTCTTATCTTTGATCAGCGCCTGCTTGATCCGGCAGTTGCCTTCTACCACATCTACCAGATTGTAAACAATACGATTTTCCAGGCCCATGACAACATCCAGATTACGAAGTCCGATGTCAGTATCGATCAAAACCACTTTTTTATCCAGCTGTGCTAATCCGGTGCCGACATTCGCCGTGGTCGTTGTCTTGCCGACACCGCCTTTTCCTGATGTAATAACGATAACCTCACTCATGTTCTATATCCTCCTAAAACTTTTTGGTTACAAAATATTTTTCAACAAGCCGGATGATATCGGCTCAATCAAAATCTGCTGCTCATAAACTGTCGCGATCTGGGGTACGGCTGCCTCCGGCTTTGCCTTACGCCGAAAACCTTTTGCGGTTTCTTTTTTGTCTGCCGAGCGTCCGATGTAATCTCCGATCTTGATCTGTACCGGATCCATCTCCAGTGCTGCCACAAAACAACCGGGATCCCCATCTGCACCGGCATAAGCGATTCCCTTCAAAGCGCCGAGAACCACAATATTACCCTTCGCAATGATCTTGGCACCCGGATTTACGTCACCGAGGACGACCAGACTTGTCTGCGATTCGATCTGCTGACCGGAGCGCAGCGTTCCTTTATAAAACTGCCCGGTCTGAGGAGAATGTTCTTCCTGATAAGCATCGATCCGACGCTGCATCACCTCATCCATCAGTTCATCATGATCCAGAATACAGATGATCGTGATCGTTGTACACTGTTGAATCGTCTCAACGATCTCAAACTGCTCGTCCTGACTTAAGCTTCGTCCTTCAAATGAAATAGCAATGTGGGCGTCTTTAAAGAACTTTTCCGAATCGATAAATTTTTTCTTAATTTCCTCCAGAAGCTCTTCAAAAGGAATTTTATCATCCAGGATCAGATTGATACCGTTCTTAGAGCTTTTGATCATTACAGGCTGTGAATTCAATTTCTGTTGCCTCTTTTCTCTTATAATTATATTTTTACTTTGATCAGTCTGTAAAGGAGTTGGAATTGTTTCCGACATTTGCTGCACTGCCGTTAAGCAACTCATCCGCATCCTCCAGATCAAAGTAATACTTCAGGATCTTGGCGGAGACATCCGCTGCGTTATGTGAGGTATATCCGTAAGCAATACGCGTAGCAATCGATATCTTGGGATTGCGATATGGCGCATAGCCCACAAACAACGCATGGTTCGGCCGGCTTTGCACCTGCTGTGCAGTTCCGGTCTTTCCTGCTACTTCTATATCTCCGAAATCGTCAAAGCATTCCAGATTTTCTACTACCATTCGATTTCCACGATGGATCGCATCCCAGGTGGAGGCTGAGATCTCAGTCATCTCATTGCGTACGGTAGGTGCATAGGTTTCAAGAACATTTCCCTCTGTATCTGTCAGCTTGCTGAGTAGTGTGTAGTTATACACAGTTCCGGAATTCGCTACTGCCGTCACATAACGCGACAGAGCGATCGTTGTATAGTTGTGATTACTCTGACCGATCGCTGCCGTGATCGGATAGGCATCCGCAATCTCCGGTGTACTCTCAACCGTCTCAATACCGGTCTTCTCATCCAGACCATAAAGCTTTGCATATTTCTGCAATGTTTTAATACCGGCAGATTCTACATAATTTTCTCCAACCTGTGAAAACAACCAGCCAAGCTCATAGAAGAAATAGTTGCAGGAATCTCGCAATGCCTCGGATACATTGATCTTTCCATGTGTGCTGCCCGGATAGATCCAACATTTCGGACCGTCTTCCACTTTCTCAAACTTTCCTTTGTCTTCGATCAGGGTGGAGGTAGAGATCACACCTTCTGTCAATCCTGCAGTTGCTGTCACCATTTTGAATGTAGAACCCGGTGCCGTTTTCTGCTGTGTCGCGTTGTTATAGAAGGGTGAAGAAAGATCACTCATCAGCGACGCGAAATAGGCACTGTCTACTGTATTTGCCAAACGATTGTTGTCATAGCCGGGATAAGTGACACATGCCAGCAGTTCTCCCGTCTGCACATCCGTCAGGACGCAGGAGCCTGTACAGGGATCCAAAGCAAGCTGTGCAGGTGTGATCTCAAGATTTTTGATGCGCTCCATCATAAAATCAAAGGGACTTAGCGTGTGATTTTTCAACTCTGCGATCATCTCGTCATCATAATCCAAAACTTCCTGATCATAAAGGATCAGACACACCTGTACACCGTCGATCACATTGTCTCGGATCATATATTTATAGATTCGCTTACAGAATCCATCATCTTCTTCCAGTTCATCCAGAATATAGTCAACCAATACACGGTAGAGTTCTTCGGAATCCGAATACCGTGAATCCGCGGGAAATTTTGTGATGTCAAACCACTGCGCACCGATCACATGATAGAGGTATTCCTGCAGGCTGATCTCATCGTTTTTCCACGCGATATAAGTCTCATCATTCCAGTCAATCTTATCGGTAACGATGATCTGCTGGTCCGTGAGCATGGAGACGATATAACTCATGTAGATCTGCATATCCTCGGAAAGATTCTCATAGGGAGTCGGCTGACTTCCGGTAAGCTCTTTCTCAATTTCCCCAAGCACCTTTTTTCTGCGCTTGCAGAAAGACTTGTACACCTTTTTTTCTGTGTCTGATGCATCCTCAGCAGCAAAGTGCTCCATCCGGATCACGTTGTTGTTGATCAGCGCATAGTACACATCGTCGATCGGAATCTTGATATCTGAGGATCCACTTGCCTCATAGGTCTTTGCATTGATGATCTTTGAGTAGACAATACCGGCGATCTCCTGCTCCAGCAGATCGTAAACCGCCTCCTGCAGATCCATGTCAATGGAGAGATATACGTCATTTCCGGCAACCGGTTCCGTCCGCTCGATCGTCTCAAGCTCCTTACCCATGTTGTCGACATAAAGCTTTTCTTCTCCTTTTTTGCCTTTGAGCTCCGTATCCATATACTGTTCGATGCCGGATTTACCGACTGTATCCGTTCTGGAATACTCGGAACCTTCCTCTTCACCGCCAAAAGCGATAAACTCTTCCTCGTCGATCTGTCCGGTATAACCGATCAGATGAGCAAAATATTTACTGTCATTGTAACGCCGGATCGTGTCCTCCGTGATCTCCACACCCTGAAGCTCATCTGCATGTTCGCTGACATATGCCACTGTCTCCTCACTTACATCGGATGCGATCGTTGCCGCAATATATTTCTGATAGCTGTTCTGGCGCATTTTATAGCGAATGATCGTGATGCGATAGGCATCTTTTTTATCGTATGTCTCCGAAATATCAAAGCAATTCGAATTTGTGCCGCCAAGATACTCCATGATCTGCTCAGGTGTCGCCGTTGCAGTGTCATAGCCGAGCTTCTCGTTATAACCAAGTTTATCCATGTCGGATTCCCCATATACATCCGCGCGGAAGCGCTGCAGCTTTGTTCCGCTGACCGTAAACTCATAGTTTCCGTCTTCCGTCAGCGTAATGGAGAAATCATTGTCGATGGCATCACCGTTTTGATCCATGGTGTGTAGGATCTGGGCAATATCTTCATTGATGGAACGGTTTTTGACCTGTGTAGCGCTTAACTCACCGTTTCCACTGTAGCTGCCGTTATCCTCGATCGTAATACCGTAAGCCAGTTCATTATAGGCCAGCAGTTTGCCGTTCCGGTCATAGATATTGCCTCTTGTACTGTTTAAGCTGCGTGTTTTGATCACGCGCATCAGATAGTCAGACTGACTGTCTGCGCCATTAATGATCTGCAGCTGGAACAGACGCAATAAAAGGACTGTGGTCATGCATACGAACAGGATCGCCAAAAAAAGGATCCTTGATTTAAATATCTGTTTAAAAAAGTTTTTGATACTACGAAACAAACTTTGCTGCACTCCTTTTTTCAATCTCTTCCAGACGCCGGTTGACCTTTAAAATGATAAAATAGAGAATGATCATCATCAAAAGTGTGTACACCAGCTCCGGAAGGATCACGTGGGACAGGTAATATGGAAACTCCAATCGGTTTCTGAAAAGAAACAGGAAGAAGTAGATGACAAAATTATACAAAAAATCACTGGCTGCGATCAGTACCATTGGCAGCTTGAAATCCTCCGGGAAAAAGAGTTTGCGGAAAAATCCGTTCAAGTACCCGATGTACATAAAAAGCAGGGCATAACCGCCTAGGATCTGAGCATAAAATATATCGATCAGTGCACCACACAAAAAACCGATGTACATGCCCTCCTTTTTTCCGCGCATGAAGCCAAAGGAAGCTGTCACGATGATCAGAAGATTCGGTGCGACAGTCAGAAACGATATAGACTGAAACAGCGTCGTCTGCAGCAAAAAGCAGACGAGCACAATGATAAATACAGTAATTTTTCGACGCATAACCGGTTTATTCTTCCTCCGTCGTCTCCGTGGTTGTTTTCAGATCTGTGATCACAAGAACATGCTTGACATGCTCAAAATCAACGACCGGTGTGATCAGACCGGACTTTGTCAGATTGTTGGAATTGACATGGATCTCACTGATATAGCCGATCAAAAGACCCTGTACATACTCTGAACTGATATAGGACGTTACCACCTGATCTCCAACGGCGACCTTGCCCTCGGTATCTTTCAGATTTGAAAAAGTGATCATCTGGCGATCATCCATCGTCTGCAGATTTCCTTTGATAATACAGTTGTCCGATGTGGACAGGACCATGCCACTGACACTGCTCGTATCATCAATGATTGAGCGTACCTTTGCGTAGTTCGGACCGACCTCGGTAATGATACCCGCCAGGCCTCTTCCGGTAATGACATTCATCCCTTCCGCGACACCATCCTTACTGCCCTTGTCGATCAGAAACGTATCAAACCAGTTTCCGGCATCCTTGCCGATCACACTGGCAGAAATCTTGTTATATTCCGAATAACCGGTGTCCAGTGCCAGAAGCTCCCTCAGATCCTCCGTGTCATATTGTTCGAGTTTTAATGTGTTCAACTCGTCTGTCAGCTCATCAACCTGTGTCTTCAGCTGCTCATTTTCCTTCATGACATCTTTGAGCGTTGCCAGTTCATAGGTCTTGTCCGAGATCCAGTTTCCTACCGTGGTCAGCCCCCGCTGCATGGGAATAAAAACATAACTTGCAGCAGTTCCAACCGGACCGGAAGTCCAGCCCAGCGTAAAACTGCCCAGCATGAGCAGGAAACAGACACCGGTCAGCACAAGCAGGATATATTTTGCGGGAATCGTTTTATTTTTACGTTTTACACGTGCCATTCTTACTCCAAACCTTTGAATTATTTATAGACCTTTGCCTTGAGCGTATAAGCAAGATGCTTGAACTTGCTGTCGCTGACCAGCTTGATGAGTCCTCTTGCCACACATTCCTCCGGATCTTCACAGGTGTTTACTTTGATGCCGGTGATATTTGCAAACAATTCATCCAGTTTCTGAATGCGTGACGAACCGCCGGTAATATAAATGCCTGAATGAATGATGTCACGGGCCAGTTCCGGCGGCGTATGCTCCAGTGTCATCTTAATGGAAGTGCAGATATCATTCAGATCTGCCTGAATCGCCTCATAGACTTGTGTGGCAGTGATCTCCGTCTCGATCGGCAGTCCGCTCACAACATCTCTGCCGACGATCGCCATTGTTGCTTCACTTCCGGGAAGCGCACTGCCGATGGATTCCTTCAGTGCACAGGCGGTCTTTCTGCCGATCAGAAGATTATTGTTCTTGCGCACATAAGCGATAATGGATTCATCCAGCTGGTTTCCGCCAAAATGCAGCAGACTGCTGAGCACCAGACCACCGAGAGAGATCACGGAGATCTCTGTCGTGTCAGCGCCGATATCCACCAGCATCACACCGGTGGGCTCATTGACATCCAAACCGAGTCCCACCGCATCTGCGATGGGCTTGTCACATACCTGTACGAGTCTCGGTTTTACCTTGCTCTTGTAAAACATGTCGAAAAAGGCTTTTTTCTCTACTTCGGTAATATCGGTAGGTACGGCAACAATGAAATCGGCACCGCGGACCTTGCCTTTGGAATGCTTTTCCAAAAACTCAAAGATCATCGTCTGAAGAAAATTGTACTCTGCGATCACGCCGCCTACCACCGGAAAAGATACCTGGATCGTTTCCGGCGCTTTCTCAAACATCGCGTAAGCCGCGTCACCATAAGCATACAATTGGTTTTTGTTGACGATCGCAACGGTGTTTTTTTCATTTAATATCTTTCCGCTGGCTTTGCAGAATACCTTCAGATTATTTGTTCCTAAGTCTATTCCGTATACATTGCTGCTCATAAATGTTCCTCTCCTAAACTAATATCTGTTTGTTTTCTCGAAAACTGTAATACCTGTTATCTCCGATGATGATGTGATCTGACAGCTCTACATCCAAAAGCTCCCCGCAGGTCTTCAGCCTTTGTGTCAGGGCGAAATCCTCTCTGCTGGGTGACGGATCACCGCTCGGATGATTGTGCAAAAGAATGAACGAAACCGCCTTTTTCTCAAACACACGAAGAAAGATCTCCCGCGGCGAACCGGGTACTGCACTCACGGATCCGGTAGCGATCACGGAATCACCGATCAGATGGCATTTTGCATCAAACATACTGACAAGCAGCTGTTCCTGCGGTTCGTGGCGCAGGCGTTCCATATAATAGGCTGCCACGGACTCCGCATCCGAAAGGCACACCCGCTCCCTGCGGTCTGTCCGGGCGATCCGACGGGACAATTCTGCAACGCATTTGAGCTGGATCGCTTTTACCTTTCCGATACCCGGGAAGTGCATCAGTTCTTCCACCGACATGTGATAAAGATTTAACAGGTTTTTGCCGTCTGCCTGTAAGATACGTTGTGCCAGCGCAACGACATTCATCTCGCGGCTGCCGCTCTTTAAGATCACGGCTAACAGCTCTGCATCTGACAATGCCTGCGGTCCTGCCAGCAGGCATTTTTCATAGGGACGCTCTGAAACCGGCAAGTCCCTTGCTGTAATATGTTGTGTCACGTTACCTCTTTTCTGCTCTCTCCTCAAAGCGGTAATGACATACTTTATTATTTTAACACATCAGCTCTTTATTAACAAGATTTCGAATATAAAGTTTTTGTAAAGACATGAGAATTCCAAATTTTGCATGATGCCAGGTCAGCCCACCCTGAAAGTAAACATTGTAAGGTTCACGCAGTGGTCCGTCCGCGGAAAGTTCAATGGACGATCCCTGTACAAAGGCGCCTGCCGCCATGATGACCTTACTGTCATAACCTGGCATATCCCAAGGCTCCGGCGTTACATAGCTGTCTACCGGTGCGCCTGCCTGGATTCCCTCGCAGAACGCACATAACCGTTCCGGTGTCTCGAGCGCGATGGCCTGAATGATGTCATGGCGATCTTCCGTGCCGTTGGGCAGAACCGTAAAGCCGAGGCGTTCATAAAGATTTGCTGCAAAGATCGCACCCTTCAGTGCACCACTGACCACAAGGGGTGCCTGAAACAGGCCCTGATAAAAGGACTGAATGACTCCAAGAGAAGCGCCCACCTCCTTGCCCAGTCCCGGTGAAGTCAGACGGTATGCGGCATTTTCGACACATTCCGTTGTCCCGGCAATATAGCCGCCGATCGGTGCAAGTCCGCCACCCGGATTTTTGATCAGGGAACCGACTACCATATCCGCGCCCACATCGCTGGGCTCGATCGTCTCGACAAATTCTCCGTAACAATTGTCCACCATGCAGATCACGTCCGGTTTGATACTCTTTACAAATGCGATCAGCTCACCGATCTCTTTCACAGACAGGGTCTTGCGCATGAGATATCCCTTGGAGCGTTGGATCGTCACCAGCTTTGTCTTTTCATTGATCGCCGCCCGGATCCCGTCAAAGTCGAATCCGCCGTCCGGTAAAAATTCCACCTGGCGATAAGTGACACCGTACTCTGCCAGTGAGCCACTGGACGGTCGGATGCCGATGACCTCCTCCAAGGTATCATAGGGCTTCCCGACCGGTGACAGCAGTTCATCGCCCGGGCGTAGATTTGACATCAGTGCCAGTGCCAGCGCATGGGTACCGCAGGTGATCTGCGGACGCACCAGTGCCGCCTGCGTGTGAAACACATCGGCATAGACCTGCTCCAGGGTATCACGTCCCAGATCGTTGTAACCGTATCCGCTGGAGGCATTGAAGCACTCTGCACTGACACGATTTTTCTGCATCGCTGCGATCACCTTCAGCTGATTGTATTCCGCCACCGCATCGATGGCGGCAAAACGCGGTTCCAGCTCCTTCGCGATCTTTTCACCAAAATCAAATACGGGCTTTTCTATGCCCATCTGTGCATAAATTTTCTCAAGATCCATGTTTGTTTCCATCATCGTAGTCCTCTTTTCTCTATTTCTCCCAACATGTATTTTAAAATTTTTTCATCGTCATAATCAAAGGCAGATTTATCCACCCAGATCACATCCCGCTCCCGCCGAAACCAGGTCAGCTGACGTTTGGCAAAATGGCGGGTATCTCTCTTGATGATATAAACCGCCTCATCCAGTGAACACTCACCGTCCAGATACGCTAAAAGTTCCTTGTAACCTAGTCCCTGCATGGAGACCATGTCCCGCGTATAACCCATCTGCTTCAGTGTCTTTACTTCCTCCAGCAGGCCCTGCTCCATCATGGCATCCACCCGGGCATCGATACGGGCATAGAGATTTTCACGCTTGTCCGTCAACACAAAATATGCAAATCCGTAAGGCGATCTTTTTGCCCGCTCCGTGGCATTATGTTCTGAGATCGGCGTTCCGGTCTTTTCGTAATATTCCAGTGCGCGGATCACACGCTTGATATTGTTGGCATGAATGTCTTCGGCAGACTGCGGATCTACGGAGCGCAGCATCTCATGCAGCGCCTCCGCCCCCTGCTCCTTTGCCAGTCTTTCATATTTTTTACGCAGCTCTGTATCTGCGTCTTCCGTTGTAAAATCAATATCGTAGAGCAGCGCCTGAATATAAAAGCCGGTGCCGCCGACAACCAGCGGCAGCTTGTTCTTCGCCCACAGCCGCTCCATTGCAGCTTTTGCATCCTGCTGAAACCGCACGACGTGAAACTCCTCATCCGGCTCATACACATCGACCAGTGCATGTTCCACACCCTGCATCTCCTCCGGCATGATCTTTGCGGAACCGATATCCATATGTTTATATACCTGCATGGAATCTGCCGAAATGATACCGGTGTCAAGGGCTTTTGCAAGCGCAATGGACAGCGCGGTCTTTCCCACTGCTGTCGGTCCGGTCAATACGACAACATTTTTTTCACTCATAACTTTATAGAACCCTCTTGAATTTCTTTTCGATTTCATATTTACTCATAGAGATCATCGTTGGTCTGCCATGAGGACAATGATACGGATTATCCAGCGAAAGAAGCTCACAGATCAGCTCTTCCATCTCTGTACGGCTGATGCGCTGGTTTCCCTTGATGGCCGCTTTGCAGGAAGCTGTCGCCACCTTGTTCCAGATCATTTCCGTGGTAGCCCTGCCGCTTCCGGTCTCCGTGACCATATCATCCAGTAGTTCAAAGAATAACTGCTTTGCATCCAGATGATACAGATTATCGGGAACGGCAACGATCGCATACTCATTTCCGCCAAATTCATCGATCTCAAAGCCGAGCTTCTGAAGCTCCTCCAGATTATTCTTCAGCGCATTCTGCTCCTGCATCGTGAGGCTCAATATGATCGGTGGGCTCAACTGTTGTGAAGTATAGTCGCGGTTTGCAAATGTTTTCATGTTCCGCTCAAAGAGCACCTTCTCATGTGCAGCATGCTGGTCAATGATGAACAGCTTATCTTCCACCTCAGTGAGCCAGTAGGTCTCAAACAGCTGCCCGATGATGCGGATGTTGGACTTTTTTACCTCCTCGATGAAATTCGTCTGATAGCCGTTCTCCTCGCGGAAGACCTCAGTCATCTCCAACTGACTTGGCGTCTGTTCTGTCATTGGAGTGCGCTGTTGCTCCCCTACCGGCTTTGATACTTCCCGCCCGGTTTCCGGCATCGGAGCCTTCTGCAGTGACCGCGGGGCGTATTTCAGTTCATAGGGACTATCTGTCCGGACCGATGCCCGGATCTGTTCCTTCTTTGCTTCACTGACCGGACGGTCGTAATGCGTCATTTGTGACAGGCGACTGCGCTCAAAGGGCTGCGGAACTGCCTCCTTCGCTGTCGGTTTTTCTTCATTTTTCACCGGTTTCACATCTGCGCCCACAGACACTTCCGGGATCAGGTCTCTTCCCTGCAATACGGCACGCAGCAGCTCCACCAGATCTGCATAGAGTATTTCTCCGTTGGAAAAACGTACTTCCATCTTAGTCGGATGCACATTGACATCCAGAAGTTCTTCGTCCATCGTGATGTAAAGCACGGTAAAGGGATACTGATGGTTCATCAGATAGGGCTTATATGCTTCCTCAATCGCCTTTGCCACCACATTGCTCTTCATATATCTTCCGTTGATATAATAGTTTTCAAAATTTCGATTGCCTCTGGAGATCAACGGCTTTCCGATAAATCCGGACACGTGGATACCATCTTTCTCCCCGTCAATTTCCAACAGATTTGCCGCGATCTCTTTTCCGTAAATATGATAGATGATGTCCTTGCGGTTGCAGTTTCCGGAGGTATGCAGCTTCGGCTGATTATTCACGATGAGCTGAAAGGAGATCTCCGGATGAGAAAGCGCCAGACGTTCCATGATCGTTGCCACATAGCCGCCCTCCGTCTGTGCCGACTTTAAAAATTTTCGGCGCACCGGCGTGTTGAAAAAGAGATTGCGCACAAGAAAGGTTGTTCCCTCCGGTGCACCGATCTCCTCAAATGCTTTTTCTTTGGAGCCTTCGATCAGATAACGCACGCCGGTCAGTGCACCCCTCGGGCGCGTGATCAGCTCTACCTGTGCCACCGCGCTGATACTGGCAAGGGCCTCGCCGCGAAAACCAAGAGATTTTACGCAGAGCAGATCTTCCATGGAACGGATCTTACTGGTGGAATGGCGCAGAAATGCCAGCCGCACCTGTTCCTTTTCGATCCCGCAGCCATTGTCCGTGATACGGAGAAACGTTGTTCCGCCCTCCTTGATCTCGACGGTGATAAAGGTCGCTTTCGCGTCGATGGCATTCTCCACAAGCTCCTTGACGACTGAGGAGGGACGCTCCACCACCTCACCTGCAGCTATTTTTTCTATTGTTGCCTCATCGAGTAACTGAATATCAGGCATATCTGGTCTCCTTTTTTATGATTATCGATGATAACTGTTCCACATGCGTTTCTTACCATCGATTTTTCAACTTACCCTGTAGTTCATACAACTTGTTGAGTGCTTCGATGGGCGTATAGTTACCAAGATCCAGTTCCTTTAATTCCCTGAGTATCTCATCATCATCAACGGTGTCAAACAGTGAGATCTGGTTTTTATCGACCTCATCCAGTTTTTTTACTTTCTGATGTGTGCGTTTTTCCGGTGCCAGGCTTTCCACACCGGATGTGATATTGTTATCGATCAGTTCCTGACAGATCTCCTTTGCACGGTTGATGACGGAATCCGGCACACCTGCCAGCTTCGCCACCTGAATACCGTAGCTGCGGTCTGCGCCGCCTTTGACGATCTTTCGCAGAAAAACGATGTCATCCCCCTTCTCCTTGACGGCAATACAATAATTGTTTACATTGTCCAGCTTGCCCTCCAGCTCTGTCAGCTCGTGGTAATGCGTGGCAAATAATGTCTTTGCCCCCAAAAGTCTGGGATTGCTGATATGCTCGACCACCGCCCACGCGATAGACAATCCGTCAAAGGTGGATGTTCCGCGGCCAATCTCATCGAGGATCAGCAGACTGTTTGACGTGGCGTTGCGCAGAATATTCGCCACCTCGTTCATTTCCACCATGAAGGTACTCTGCCCGCTGGCCAGATCATCACTTGCACCCACACGCGTAAAAATACGGTCTACCAGACCAATCTTTGCCTGGGAAGCAGGAACGAAACTGCCGATCTGCGCCATGAGAACAATGAGCGCCGTCTGACGCATATAGGTGGACTTTCCCGCCATGTTGGGACCGGTAATGATCGAGATCCTGTTTTTCCCGTTATCCAGATAGGTGTCATTGGGGATGAACATATCGTTGCTAATCATCTTTTCCACCACCGGATGACGACCGTCGCGGATGTCGATCAGACCGTTGTCATTGAGCTTCGGCCTGCAGTAGTGATTGCTGTCTGCCACCTTTGCCAGCGACAGGAGCACATCCAGCCCCGCAACGGCTTTCGCCGTCTTCTGAATGCGGGCCACTTCACCGGTGATCTTTTCACGGAGTTCACGAAATAGTTCGTACTCCAGCTGTACCAGCTTATCCTCTGCACCAAGGATCGTCTCCTCCAGTTCCTTCAGCTCCGGTGTGATGTAGCGCTCCGCGTTAGTCAGCGTCTGTTTCCTGGTATAGTAATCCGGTACCAGATCCTTGTAGGAATTCGTGACCTCCAGATAGTAGCCGAACACCTTGTTATATTTGATGCGCAGGTTTTTGATGCCGGTCTTTTCCCGTTCCGAGCTTTCGATCTGGGCCAGCCAGCTTTTGCCGTCCGTCTTGGCAGCACGCAGCTTGTCTACTTCCTCAAAATAACCGTCCTTGATGATCCCGCCGTCATGCACGGTGATAGGAGGATCGTCAATGATCGCATCATTGATCCACTGATAAATATCCTCAAGAGGATCCATCTCGGTCAAAAGTTTTGTGAGCGCATCCGAATGAAACTCCGAAAGTACCATACGGATCGCGGGAAGCATCTGCAGTGAACCTCGAAAAGCGATCAAATCTCGCGGATTAGCCGTCTGATAACTGATACGTGTGATCAGTCGTTCCAGATCATAGACGGGATTTAAATATTCACTCATCTCCTCCCGGCTTATCAGATTGTTGTTCAATTCATCGATCGCATCGTAACGCGCCTCAATCTCACTGCGATTGATCAACGGCTGCTCTACATAGGAACGCAAAAGTCTCGCACCCATCGCCGTCTTTGTCTTGTCCAGCACCCACAGCAGGGAACCCTTTTTATTCTTTTCACGCATCGTTTCTACCAGCTCCAGATTACGTCTGGTAGCGGAATCCAGTACCATAAAGGTACTGGTGGAATAGGGATGAATGCTTGTCATGTTCTCCAACCCGTTCATCTGGGTCTCATACAGATATTTCAGCAGCGCCCCGGAGGCCAGCGTACCGGACAGATAATCTGCCAGTCCGAGCCCGTCCAGCTGCCTGACATGAAAATGACCGAGCAGGGTGTTTTTTGCGGTGTCATCTGTGAAATACCAGGAATCCAATGCGGTCACCGCAATATGCATACGGTTTCTCAGATTCTCAATATCAAGGGCACTCAGGAACAGTGCTTCATTGCAGATGATCTCTGCAGGAGTAAATTTATTGATCTCATCCAAAAGCTTTTGTACAGAATCGATCTCTGTCACAAAAAAGTCTCCGGTAGACACATCTGCCGTGGACACGCCAAAGACATCCTCATCACAATAGATACACATCAGATAGTTGTTTTTGGTCTCATCCAGAGACTGTACATCCGTATTTGTTCCGGGTGTGACAATACGAATGACCTGCCGTTCCACAATTCCCTTTGCAAGCTTCGGATCCTCCATCTGCTCGCAGATAGCCACTTTATAGCCTTTAGACACCAAGCGGTTAATATATGTATCTGCTGCGTGAAAAGGAACACCGCACATGGGCGCTCGCTCCTCCATTCCACACTGTTTTCCGGTCAGTGTCAGCTCCAGTTCTTTGGATACCGTCAATGCGTCCTCAAAAAACATCTCATAAAAGTCGCCCAGACGATAAAAAAGAATGCAGTCCTTATGCTCCTCTTTTGTTTTTAAATAATGCTGCATCATGGGTGAATACTCAGCCATAATGATCGTTCCTCCTGTTTCGGCAGTCTCAGCAGAAAATGCCTCGACCTGATTGATTTATAATGGTCTGTACTTTGCGGCGATCGCCTCTGCCACTTTGATGCCGTCCATCGCCGCTGAAGTGATGCCGCCTGCGTAACCGGCACCTTCCCCGCAGGGGTAAACGCCTTTCCAGTTACTTTCGTATTGCTCATTACGCAGGATACGAAGAGGCGAAGATGTACGACTCTCCACACCGGAGAGGATCGCATCACTCCGGTCAAAGCCGTGCAGACGCATTCCGAATTGTTCCATTCCAGCAATAAAACAACGGTTCATCTCCGGTGTCAAAAGCTCGTGCAGCGCACCGAACGTAACTTCCCCTCTCACACAGCTTGCAAAATCACCATAACATGATGAACAACGTTTTTCCTTAAAATCACCATATAGCTGCTGCGGGATCTTACCGCTGCCAAGCTTATATGCCTTCTCTTCCAGCGCTCTCTGAAAAGCCACTCCAGCTAACGCACTGTCATTCGGGAAATCTGCAGGTGTCACGGACACGATGATCGCAGAATTCGCATTTGCGCTGTCGCGGAGGTAATAACTCATGCCGTTGACGGCCAGATGTCCCTCCTCGGAAGAGGCATTCACCACGTAACCGCCCGGACACATACAAAAGGAATACACGCCCCGCTGATCCGGAAAATTTGCCGTCACTTTATAAGGAGCCACCGGCAGATGCGTCAGATCTGCACCTGCTCCGTACTGGCTCTCATTGATCATCGCCTGCGGATGCTCCACACGAAAACCGACAGCAAAGGCTTTCGGCTCCATGACAAATCCCTGTCTCTGCAACAGTTCAAAAGTATCTCTTGCTGAATGGCCCAGTGCGAGCACTGCCACCGATGTCTCAATCTGTCTTTCACCATGCACGCCGCTGACCGTCAGCCCCTTCAGACTACCGTTCTCGATCCGAAGATCGCTCATCCTGCTCTCGAATAAAAATTTTCCTCCGAGACGAAGGATCTCTTCTCGCATATTGCGGATCACGCCAGTGAGGATATCTGTGCCGATGTGTGGCTTGCTTTCATACAGAATTTCAGAAGGTGCGCCGAACTTACAGAATATTTCAAGCACATGCCTGCCGCGTCCCACCGGATCTTTGACCATTGTATTGAGCTTGCCGTCGGAGAAAGTTCCTGCGCCTCCCTCTCCGAACTGTACGTTCGAGGAGGGGTCCAGTACACCGTTTTCCCAAAATTTTTCAACATCCTTTGTGCGATCTTCCACGCGTTTTCCGCGTTCCAGAATGATCGGACGATAGCCGTGCAACGCCAGTTCATAGGCGCAGAACAGTCCCGCCGGACCTGCGCCGACGATCACAGGCGGCGCATCCAGCGACATCACACCGGGTTTCGGAAAATGGTAGCGCATCCGCTGTACAAGCCGGATATTTGTCTTGCGAAGTCTTTTTACGATCTTTCCTTCTCCTGACATGGAAACATCTACCGTATAAACATAATTGAGCTGTGGTTTTTTTCTCGCATCCACAGAACGTTTTATGATCTCATAGGTAAATTTCTGATCTGCCGAAAGCCCCAGCACATGCCGGATCTTATTTTCAATTGTATAGTGATCATGCTCCAAAGGAAGCTTTAACTGTTGAATCCGTATCATCTGTTTTCGTCCCTTTGCTCCATCCCTGTCCTGTCTTTGTTCATCCGCGTGCCACGCTTCTGACGTTGCAGCGATTCCGCAGCACTCATGCCTGCCAATGCACCGCTGGACCATGCCCACTGCAGATTAAAACCTCCACAGATACCGTCCACATCCAGCATTTCCCCCGCAAAATAGAGTCCGGGGATCAGTTTCGATTCCATCGTATCTGCTTTCACCTGAGCCGTGTCCACACCGCCGGCTGTCACCTGTGCCTGTTCAAAAGAACGCGTTGCCACGATCGGGACAGAAAAATGTTTGATCGTTTTCACAAGCCGCTTTACCTGCGTCTGTTCCAGTTTTCGGCTCATCTGCGACAAGGGAATATCAGCTTCTTCAAGCAACGCCGCCCCCAGTTTATCTGCAAACAGACCGATCATACATTGCTCCATTGTTTTGTTTTCAGCATACACGCTTTCCGTCCGCGCCAGGATCTGTGTAAATGCTTCGTTATCAGAAAGATCCGGCAGAAAATCAAGTTCAACAGAAACCTTTTGTCCAAATTTTAATGCATGCGAAGCCAGGTAACTGATCTGGAAAATACAAATACCGGAAATGCCATAATCAGTCAGCTGCAGTTCTCCCGATTCCCATGCTTTTTCCTCTGCATCTATGTAAATTTTTGCTGAAATTTCTGCACGAATTCCTGCAACTTTTTTAAAAAATGCAAGGTCGGATTGCAACGGAACAAGGGCCGGAACTAAATCTTGTATATGATGTCCCAAACGTTCTGCATATAGAAATCCGCTGCCGTCACTGCCTGTCTTTTTGTAAGATTTTCCACCGGTCGCAAGGATACATCTGCGGGCTAAGTAGGTACCGCTTTTCGTCTCAATGACAAATTGTCCGTCAGAGCTTCTTGCGACATGCTCATTGTTTTTACAGTTTTTTTCCGCTTTGTAAATGGATCTGATGCCGATTTCGCACTCGATGCGAACCCCCAGACGCCCGCATTCCATCAGCAATGCAGCCAAAACGCCCGATGCCTGTCCACCGTTTGGATAATAACCACCTCTGCGTTTCACCGCAACGATGCCTAATTCGTTAAAAAAATTTAATGTAGATGTAATATCAAACTTTTTTATTGCAGGCAACACAAATGCAGGACAAGTCCCGTGATAATACTGTTCACAAGCGGTCTCGCCCTGCGGTTCATCAAATTTGAATAACGCTTCATTTGTGAAGTTGCATTTTCCGTTTCCGGTCATCAGCAGCTTTTTTCCCGGACGCTCCATATGCTCCAGGACGAGCACCTGTGCGCCTTGTCTTGCGGCGTGGATCGCTGCCGTCAGCCCGGCGGCTCCACCACCCACAACGATCACATCCCAGCATCTGTTTGATTGTTGATCAAATCTCTTACTCATATTCGTTCCTAACTTGAATAGTTTTCCAGAAATTCGAGCAGAGCTTCCTCTGACTCAAAATACTTTCCCTCATCAATCTCCTTCTGTACCCGTTCCGGGAGCAGATCATATGCAATTGCCGTCTCCATATAGAGTGTTCCCGTCTGTGCAGCATATACCTCCAGATAACCATCCGTTACTGCCAGATAATAGGTCGTCTCAGCCGGTGTATTCTGTCCCGCCAAGGCTTCTCCTTTCGGTGCTGACGGGCTCTGCACGGATGGATCCGGATGCGGTGTGCTGCTGGCCTGCTGAAGCTTTTCTGTCTCATTCTCTGCTATTGTTGCCTGTTCCTGTGCCGGATTTAAAGAGGGATCATCTGATTTTTTCCGGTTCTTCATGGAAGTATACACTACAATACATACGGCTGTCAAAAGTAATATAGCTAAAATAAAGTATAATCTTGTTTTTATAAATTCATTTTTTCTCATATTTATCACCACAGATAGTATGAACAGATCTGTGGAAAAATATGCATGGAATTCCTTTTTTTATAAAAGCCTCATTTTCCGCCCCAGCGAGATCAGCTTGCGACCGCCGGGGAAGGAAAGCAGGTCTTCTTCATTCAATCCCTTCAACACAAGCATTAATACAAAATATGCACACGCTCCAACAAAGATCGACAAGATCGTACTGATTGCATTGATATTTAAGATCATCTGAAGCACCATATAAACGACATAGACAAGGACTCCCATGATTCCGGCTGACAATGCCGGGATCAGGAAGGTCTTTTTCACCTCCTGTTTAAAGCCCAGATAACGGTTAATGCCATATCCGTTGAGAAGGCACATGAGCAGTGCAAAAAATGTATTTGCCCAGATCACAGCAAAAATATTCAGATCAGCAAGATACATCAGAGCCACCAGAAGTCCCGCCTGTAATGCAAGCGAGATAGCAGCATTGATCACCGGAACCTTCATTCGGTTGATTCCTTGCAGAATTCCGTTGGATAATGTTGAAAGCGAGTAAAAAACAACGGAAATAACGCCGACCTGTAGCATGTGTGCTGCCAGCGGCGTACTGTCATTAAACAAGAGCTGCATGACCGGAGAAGCTAATACTCCCAGACCGACCGCACAGGGGAATGCAACAACCATGCTGTAATGGATCGCGTTTCCGGTCTTCTTATGAACACCGTCCATATCCTTGCTGGCAAAAGATGCCGTGATGGCCGGAACGCTGGCAGAAACCACTGCAGATGCGATCGAGATAGGTACATTGACAAGTACACGGTATTTTCCGCCGAACACTCCCCAGAATGTATGGATCTGATCTGCCGTATATCCCTGAAGATTTGCCACATTTTTAAATAATGCCTGATCTACGATCGCGCTTAAATTGTAAAGCGTTGTTGAAAGAAGCACCGGTACTACCGTCCAGATGAGCACATGCAGGATCGTGCGGTAAGATTCTCTGGAAGAACCACGGTCACGGCGCAGCTTGCGTTTCAGCACCCGCTTATAGACCATAAATACAAACAGTACGAACAACAGGGCGGCCAGTGCACCTGCTCCCGTACCGAGTGTACCTCCGGCCGCTCCGAAGGCTGCGCTGTATTCCTCTGCGTCACCGAGAACCGCACCGATCTTTGCCCCATAACGGAACAGATAATAGGCAGCAACCACGCTTACGATGGCATTGATGATCTGCTCAACGATCTGCGATACTGCACTTGGCATCATAGTTCCGAGCCCCTGAAAAAAACCGCGGATCACACCGAGGATCGCCACAATAAACAATGTAGGCGCAAGTACTCGGAGCGCAAATACACAAAACGGGGTCTTTAAAAACGCCGCAAAATAATCTGCAAAAAAGAAAACAACCAGCGCAGCTGCAAGTCCGCTGCATACAGCAAATCCGAGTGCCGCCTTGAATACCCGGTAAGCATCCCTCATCCGTCCCTGTGACACGCGCGCCGAAACCATTTTTGACACTGCAAGCGGCAGACTCATGGACGAGATCAAAAGCAGCAGCGAATAGATTTCAAAGGCTGTGCTATAATAATCATTTCCCAGATCGCCAAGGATCGCCGTCAACGGACTGCGGTAGAGCAGACCGATAATACGGCTCACAATAGAAGCGATCGCAAGGATCGAACCCTGTACCAGAAAACTGGAGTTATTTGATTGTCTGCCTGTTCTGTTATTTTTTTGATCCATAAACGAAATTTATCCTTCTGTTTTTTCTGAAACCGTTTTGATCAGCGGGCGTTCCATGCGTCCGCAGTCTCATAGATACCGATATTATCAGCAGAATCGGTTGTAATGATACATATGCTTGTTTTGCCCGGATTCATGACAAGCTGGTCACCGTTTCCATCATAAAAGAGAGACGGGGACTCCAGATTATCTTTTTTCCAAGTAACATCCTCACATTTTCCGCCGGTAAAATAGATCGCCTTACCGCTTCCCACCGTATCAAATTCCATCCGGCCCTTACTGTCGATGACTCTGCCGGGAATAAACTGGAAGATCACATTTGTAAATGCAAGCTGCTCTCCGGTCTCACCGTCAATATGTTCTTTTTTGTAATGAAAGCGCTTATATAATCCGCTCTCCGCGTCATATTCAAACCATGTTTTGCTGTTTGGATAAGTTGTCTGCATTGCATATACATCATTTCCGTTTAAAGTAACCGGATCCTCGCCGTCAGCAAACAGAAAATGCCCAGTATAACCATCCGCATAGGTTGTCCGATACCCTTTTTTTTCGATACCGGCAGCAATTCCCTCAGGGGTCGTAAAAACATTATGCGGTGCGGAACGATCACTGGAACGGTAATACATCACACTCTCCACCGATCCATCCAGACCATTCAGGTTGTCGATGGCATCACTGTTCAAAAAGCTCTTTGCAATGCTTGCCTGTCCATAATGTGCATAGATCGCATCATATTCTTTTGCAATATGCGCATAATACAGACGGCAGCTCCGCACGGATCCGTACTTTGGCGCATCATTGTAATTATCAAAAATCCCCATTAGACGGGTCAGACCACCCTCCACCAGACACTCGTAGAGAACATCTGCCTCTCCGATGCCATACTGGGGCAGCGCATCCGTCGTATTGCCGAACATGATCGCCACCGGTCGGTTTTTTGTCTCTTCTTCCGGCAGCCACTCGCCGGTCAGAAGACTCTGTGCTTCCCCTTCGTGAGTCACGACCGGTTCTTCCTCCGGCTCGGGTTCCGGTTCTTCCTCTTCCACAGCCACCGGCGGAACCGTCAGGTCAACAACATCTGTCTCTGATTCTTTATCTTTCCCGCAACCACTCGCCATCATACCGACTGCCAGTGCGAGAAGCATCCATGATACAAATTTCTTCTTCATGTAACTTTACCTTCCTTTTTCTGATTTATCTCATAATGCCCAGATCATCCAAAATGCTGCGCTGTCTTGCCTCCATCGCTTCGCGTTCCTGCTCTGTTTCATGATCGTAGCCGAATAAATGGAGCATGCTATGTAAGATCAAAAAAGCGAATTCACGCTTCTCGCTATGCCCGTATGCAGCAGCCTGCTCCTTCACCTTGTCCACACTCAGGATAATATCTCCCAGCAGAAGTTCACCTGTATCAGGGTTGAAATTATCTTCCACGCAGTCTTCTGCATGAGAAAAATCTGCAGGAGCATCGTAAGTCTGCATCGGGAAAGATAACACGTCCGTCGGTCGGTCAATCTGCCGGTACTCCCGATTGATCTCATGGATACTGTCATTGTCCACCAGTGTCAGATTTACCTCCGCCTCATAAGGACAATTTTCCGCGTCACAGGCAGCCTCAATGACCTCATTCGCCAGTGTTTTATGATCAAAATCAAAAGAAACTTCTGTTTCTTCCTCCAAAAGTATCGTCATACAAGCATTTCCTCCTTTACGAGCAATTCCCGGATCGTCAGAAACTGGTTCATCGAAAGCCCGGAATTATCATAGAGCCCCTCCGCCGACTTTTCATTCATCGACTGATAAATGACAATGTCACGGTTCCATGTGGATGAAAACGTATCCTTGTCCAAAAGATCAAACTTTGTAACGATCATATCCGAAATCTGGACGATCGCACTCTCAATGGAACCCGGAAGCCGCTGTTCCCCGTTATATTCCGCAAGGATCGCCACCAGCCGCTGTGAAAAGCAGTTGTCCTGTGCGATGCGCACACCATTTTCAATAAACGGCTCTCCCTCCAGCTTGCCGATGCGGTAGTAAAATCCGCCTGCACGCGCCAGTTTCTCATCCGCACCGATCCCGGCTGCAAGTCTGGCAGCGACCTGTGAGGTCCGCAGTGCGTGATTGTAATCAACCGTTGAGTAGCGCTCGATCTCCTTGCGGAGATGGTAATGCTCGTCCATGATCGTATCCAGACTGACCTCCTCCGCCACTGTCTCTCTGTTCCGCAGTTTCGGGATCAATGCCAGCACCAGCAGTGTAACCAGACTACCGGCAAACGTAACGAGGATCGTCCGAACCTTAAGTACATGTGACAACAGATAGTTGCAGCAGACCGGAATCACGACGGAAAGGCAGACGACAAGAATCCCCGTCCACAGTCGAAGACCGCGCTGTAAAAACAGTTCCGTTAAAAACAACCCTGCCAGCGCCAGCAGTACATAAGCAGTCATTTCGAATTCGCCGCCCTCCGAAAAAAGAGCTGTCAGGACGCTGAAATAAACCGCCAGTGCTGTACCCAGCTTCGTGCGGAAAGCACCGTTGCACAGGACACTGAGCGCCATGACGGGCGCTGCGAATGCCGGCAAAAGGGATCCGGCACATGCTCCCAAAAGACAGATCAGGTAAATAAAGGTAAGAAGGGAATAATCGTTGCTGATCCCCCTGCTCATCTCTCCCTGAAGCCTTTCGCGCTCTACATACAGTGCAAAACAAAGAAAACACACAAGACAGATAAAACTCCATACGATCAGATGATCTACTCTGACATTGTGTAAAACGCCGCAGATTACCGGGAAAAGAATGGAACAGAGTAACAACAACACCAGCTTTCCCAGACGCTTAACGGAAAATGCGTTCTCTGTCATGATTTTTTACTCCTCGCCTTCTTTGCGGCAGATTTTTTCTTTTCTTTATCCATCTGCGCATGTTCGTAATCGTCGTAGGCGTTGACGATCTTCTGTACGAGCGGATGTCTGACCACATCCTTGCTCGTAAGCTCACAAACAGCGATCTCCTCCACATTTTTCAATACATGCAGCGCTACATCCAGACCACTTTTTGCACCCGGTGCCAGATCCTTCTGGGAAGCATCACCGGTAATGACGACCTTTGAGCCAAAACCGATACGTGTCAGAAACATCTTCATCTGTGCCGGTGTCGTGTTCTGCGCCTCATCTAAAATAATAAAAGCATTGTCAAGTGTCCGGCCGCGCATATAGGCAAGCGGTGCCACCTCGATCAGTCCTTTTTCCATATTTTTCGTAAAACTTTCTGCGCCCATGATCTGATACAATGCGTCATACAGCGGCCGCAGATACGGATCTATCTTGCTCTGCAGATCACCCGGCAGAAATCCCAGCTTCTCGCCCGCCTCGATCGCCGGACGTGTCAGGATGATACGCCCCACCGACTCGTTCTTAAATGCAGTGATCGCCATTGCCATTGCAAGGTATGTTTTTCCGGTACCCGCCGGTCCGGTGCCGAAAACAATCATTTTTTTGCGGATCGCATCCACATACGCCTTCTGTCCCAGCGTCTTCGGCTTGATGGGCTTACCGTTTGTCGTGTGACAGATCAGATCGCTGTCGATGTCCACGATCGCTGTCTCTTTCGATTCGCGGGCCAGCTCCAGTACATAATCCACATTTTGCACTGTGATCGTATTTCCGCGCTTCGAAAGCGTCAAAAGCTGTTCAAAAACATGCGAAGCGCTCTTAACCGCGTCGCTTTCGCCCAGGAGCTTCATCTGTCCGCTCCGGACAACGACAGTCACATTAAGAGCACGTTCTATTTTTTTCATGTACTCGTCAAACTGACCGAATACATTTCCCATATGTTCTACCGGTAAATCAAATGAAAGTTCTGTTAATGCCATTGCTTATTTTCCTTTTCTGTCATTCAGAGGGTTCGTCGGACTGCGGCTGCTCAGGAAGCGTGATCCGCTCCGTCGGTGCGTATTTTCCGATAGGAACCTCTGCCTGTATACTGCCTCGAATGACACAGTTTTTTTCATCTGTTTCTATTTTAACATTTTTTACTATGATTGGAATACCCTTTTGTGTGAATTTTTCCAAAAAAGCGTCCCATCCCTCTTTTGCCAGGACCTCCGCTTCTGTTTTTGTGTATGTCGCAGGCTGATATACATACGCCTTTCGATCTGTGACAAACAGATGCACCGGAAGATAGAGATCCGGAAGCAGCTCAAGCTGATGATCCGTGACGACCGTTTCACAGGCACTGTATGCTTTCTTCTCTTTTCCGAGTGGAATACGAGTGCCGCCGATCTGCAGTGTGTAGGCGGTATTTTCTTCACCGGTATACACCTTTTTCTGATAATCGCGTGCAAGAGCAGATTGATACGTACGAGTCACAGTTCCCGTTACATCTCCGTCCGATACCACATACCGGTAATTCGCCACTTCTCCGTTGTCATCCATGATATCCAGACGACCGGAAATGAGAATTGCACCCTTTGAGACCACCGCTCCCTTTTCCACCTGCGGCGTTCCCTGTCTTGTATAGATGGAAGCAACCGTCGCATCCTCTGCGGCGACCAGATCCCACGCGCCCTCGGTCGGCAGCGTCTGCACTTCGTCTTCCGGCAGACTTTCCTGGATATCCACCGTAAGCTTTGTGCCTTCCAGCTTTACGGATGTCCATGCGATGACATCAAAATCGCTGCGCAGTGCTGCCTCGATGGCCGCACAGTCGATCTGTGTTTTTTTCGTCCCAAAACTTGCTTCCTGCTCTTCCAGCCACGTCAGGATCATATCCTGTGACAGTTGTGAGGTTCCGTTTACCTCGATCTTCCAAACATATTTCGAGTAGCCCCACAAAAGCATTACACACAGTAAAATACCGATCACAAACAGCTTTCTTGCGCGGTAACGATGCAGAAAAAAAGGAAGTCCGCATTTTTTTCGGATCTTCATGGAGGTATGCGTCTTCTTCAGCAGCTCTTTCGACGCACGAAATCCTTTTAAGCTGATGCAAAAATCAAACCCGTCCGCCTCCTTGTTCGGACATAAGTTCCAGATCAGGATATTGCGCCGGATACACAGATTCAGAAACCGTTCCGGCGAGTTGCCGGTCAGCGTCACCTGCAAAAATCCCTGTAAAAATTTCAACATGGAAAGCAGCATAGACTACACCTCATAGCTGATCTGATGGATCAATCCCACGATTTTCATCTCCTCATTGGTATAGTAATCCACTTTCAACCGGCAGCCGCTGACCGTCACCTTGCAGTCCCTCGTCTGAATCACGATGCAGTCATCGTCGTAGGACACGATCCCCCTGTAATTTTCAAGCACGAGCGCACGCCTCCCGGTCACGGTGACAATGACAACTCCGCAGGAAACGTCCTTTGGCAATTCCAGTCCTTCGGCAAGTCCATAGTTTTTCTCATGCTGCCTGATATTGTTGTTTTTCGTTGCACGATGTTTTCTTATCATAGTGTATCTTATGACAAAAAAATAAAATCATGCGCTATGTCTCGTCCTTATTTCATCTCCTTCGATTCTTGTTCAGACCCGCAGTTGGACGTTTTCCTCCTGATCCGGTGAAGCTGTGGTTTTAACGTAAGATCTGTTACAACCACTCCATCTCGCTGGTTCAGAACGTATTCCACTGCATCCGCCACCTCCTCAGGAAGAAGATAGGACTCCTCCTCGTCCCCCTCCCGGAAATCCGCATTGCGGTAAAGATCCGTCTTCGTCATGTCCGGAGCGATCGTCACCACTTTTACACCGTATTTTCTTGCCTCATCAAACAGGCTGTGGGAAAAGCTGGTAAGCCCCGCTTTTGTTGCACCGTATGCACAACCGTGGGGATTGGATCCGCCTGCCGTCACAGAGGAAATATTGATGATCACACCCGCATGCTTCTTAAACTGCCGCAACAGCTGCTGTGTGAGGATCATCGGTACCTCCAGATTCGTCCGCACAAGCGCTTTGATCTTCGGGGGGCTTAATTCCTCGTGAAGCCCG
The DNA here is from genome assembly GCA_945828315.1 of uncultured bacterium. Taxonomy (GTDB): domain Bacteria; phylum Bacillota; class Clostridia; order Lachnospirales; family Lachnospiraceae; genus W0P33-017. Next base: position 68,473 of record CALZQA010000003.1, read on the forward strand.
TAGTATCCCACACCTGCATTATTCACCAGAATGCGCACCTGATGGTGCGTTGCGATCTCTTTCACGCAGGCGCACAACCGGTCTGTGTCTAGCAGATCACAGATGACCGGATGAAAGGTGCCTGTTTCAACAAGTTCTCCCTTTTCAAAATCTCGTCCAAAACCAAACACCTCATACCCCAGTTCACAGAGTCTTTTTGCGATCGCAGCCCCGATGCCCGAGGATGCTCCGGTTACGATTGCTGCTTCATCTCTTACTCGTTCCATTGAAAAATCTTCTCCTTTGGGACTTTTTGTTCTAACTGACAGACCAGAAAGAGTTCCATCTCCTCCATCAGCGCCTTCGGATAATGGTAATATCCGTTTTCATTTTGAAAAGGGAACCAGACGACTGCACTGTCCGGTTCCTGTTTTCTCATCGTTTTCAGATAATCCTGTGAGACCCGGAAAGTTCCGACACTCACATCCGCGATCTTTTCCATGTCAACGGCATCATACACCTGTTCCAGCATCCCGGCATAATGCTGTTCCCAGCCGGGCAGATAGATCATCGGATCAAAGCAGAATCGAACCCTGCATCCTGCACGGATCAGCTCTTTCGCAAAGGAAAGACGCGCTGCTAAAGAGGGTGTATGATGTTCAAATGTCTCTATGACCGCCTGGGGCGACAGTGTCAGCGCATAGATCACGCCGGGAATCGGCCGAAGCTGCGCAGTCAAGCGCTGATCCGCGCATTTTGTCCGTATCTCGATCTTCAGATCCTCATGCTCCGCTGCAAAATCGCACCATTCTCCCACATATCCGGTCACATGCTCCAGTGCCAAAAGGTCCGTATCATAAGAAACGCACAGATAGAGAGGGTGATCTTTCAGCATCTGCTCCACTTCCGCAAAATAATCCTCCAGATTCACAAATATCACAAGATTGGCAGAAGGGTACATTCCCTTCAAATAACAATACTCGCAGTCATAGATACAGTTCATCGCACAGGAGGTATAGTAAAAATATTGATTTCCGAAGCTCTGGCACACCGGTGCTCCCTTATAGAGCAGTGTTCCCTGCCTGGCAGCCAGTATCAGGTTTTGTGAGCGGTGCTGCTGTACGAAGCTCTGTTTGCTACGGCAGAAGACATCCTTATAATGGCTGATCTCAATGATCTTTGCGAACGGAAATTTTGCCAGAATTCTCTGTGTACGCGGGTGGTCTTTCACTGCCGACTCTACATAGATATGCGAAAAAAACGGATTAAAATAATCTTCTCTTAAGCTCTTCAAAACGCAGTTTCCCTTCTCTCTTATCTTTGCAGGGAAGCAGGCCTTCCTCATACATTCCCTGTATAGCGGATCTGACATCCGTTCCGGATAATACAAAGTAGCGGATATGCTGTCTGAGGGAATCGCTCATAACCTTCGAGCAGTGCATATCCGCGCAAAGCTTTAACGTCATCGCCTCCAGCCTGGGACTCATTCTGTTTTCCCTGTTCGCATGATCAGATACAATGTTCCGAAGCTGTCCGACAAACCCACATAACGGTTCCTGATATGCTTCCATCAAATGCTCCACCTGCTCTTTTGAAACCGCTTTCGCTGTACCCTGATCAGAGACGATCTTCAGAAACATCATCTGATGCGGACCGCAGAAATAAGAACCGGACTGATAGACAGCTGCCGCTTCCATGTCATAAAGAGCTCCGTCCGGATGCGATGCAGACACTGAATCACTGACATTTCCATCCCATGGCGTCATCCCGGTCACGATCATTTCTTCCGAAAACTCATGGCGATATAAAATATCCGGATAAAATGTTTTTCCGGTTGCCTGTTCCATGATCTTATTACACAAAAAAATGCCGCCATTCCCTGATGTGCGTGCGCAGGTTCCTACATTGAGGAGTATATCTCCATTCATCGGTCTGTTTGTTGTGCACACACTGCTGACAGCGGCGGCGGCGGCAATTTCACCGACACCGGTAACCGTCAGCCGGATGCCGGCTGTCTCATTATAAAATTCTAAAAATCGTGTATTGTCCGGATTTTTTTTCAGCTGAAAATGCCTGATAAACAAAGATGCTTCACAGTATAAAGCAGTAAATATATAGATCATCGTATCAAACCTTGGCTTTTATTTATGATAGGGCTCATGATTCCGGATCCGGTAACTGCGGTAAAGCTGCTCCAGAAGGATCACGCGCATTAACTGATGCGGAAACGTCATAGCAGAAAAGCTGTGCAGTTCATCACACTGCTCCAAAAGAGATGGATGCAGGCCAAGCGAACCGCCTATGACAAAGACAAGATTACTCTTTCCGCTGACTGCCAATTGTCCCAGATGTTCTGCAAATGCCACAGAATCATAGGTCTTTCCGTTGATCGCAAGCGCGATCACATAATCGTTGTCCCTGATATGCGAACGAAGACGGGCTGCTTCTTTCTCTTTAATCTGCAGTTCTTCTGTCTCGGAACTGTGATCCGGTGTCTTTTCATCCGCCACTTCAATGATGGAAAGCTTGCAATAACGGGACAAACGTTTTTCGTATTCCGCAATGGCATCGCGGTAAAATTTTTCTTTTATTTTGCCGACGCATAATATTTTTATATTCATAGCTGCTCCGTATCTTTCTGAATCAGATACAGATCAGACATTCAACTGTACCTGCATCTCTTCTTCCGCTTCCTGACGGAATTCCTCCACCTGATCAGGATTTAAGACAGGCAGTTCTTCAATGGAATGCACGCCAAAGCTGCGCAGGAACTCCTCCGTCGTTCCGAACAACAGCGGCTTACCCGGCGCATCCAGTCGACCAAGCTCCTGAATGAGATTATACTCTAACAGCTTATTGACCGCATGATCACAGGATACTCCGCGGATCTTTTCAATCTCTACACGTGTGATCGGCTGTTTATAGGCAATGATCGACAATGTTTCCAGCAGCACATCTGTCAACGCACGATGCTTCGGCTGCTTGGCAATGCGGATCAGGTACTCATACATCTCCGGCTTTGTACACATCTGATAAGAGCCATCCAGCTCCATGATGGCAATTCCGCGTTCTGCATTTGCATAATCTTCCATCAGCTCGTTCAATAACTGTTTTGTTTTTTCCTTATCCAGTTCGATCGCTGCAGCGATCTTTGAGAGTTCCACCGACTCACCCATTGTAAAAAGGATGGATTCAATGATCGCCTTATAGTTCTGATTGTCCATAAAAACTCCTGTTTTTGTTAAAACACTTTACTTATGCTGCAACCTGCGAGGTGATCTGAATATCGTCAAAGATCGCCTCCTGCGTGATGCGGATCGTTCCCATCTTCATCAGTTCCAGAATTGCGAGAAATGTCACAATGATCTCTGTCTTACTCTTTGCCCGCTCCAAAAGTCCACGGAAACTGAAGTGTTTATGACTTTTCGCATAATTTTCCAGAGCTGCCATGCAATCCTCCACGGAGATCTCCTCTTTCTGGATCTTTCCGAATTTGGAACGGATCGGATCGATCTTGTCCACCTGCTTTTTCATCATGGACTGAAAGATCTCGTTCAGCTTGTCCAGCGTCAGATCAGCTACAAGCTCGTCCAGATCCACCGGTTCCTCATAGGCAGCTACCTCCTCAGGGATCGTAGGTACCTTGAACAGCACTCGGCTCGCATCCAACTGACGGTCTTTCAGCTCACCGGATATATACTTATACATTTTGTACTCCAGGAGCTGCTGTACCAACTGTGCCCTCGGATCCTCCGCCTCCTCGTCATCCTCTGTCTCAGGCGCTGGAAGAAGCATTTTTGCCTTGATATCCAAAAGCGTGGCTGCCATGACCATGAACTCACTCATCACATTCAGATCCTGACGCTGCATCTCACGAATGTATGCCATATACTGATTGGTGATCTCCACGATCGGGATATCATAGATATTCACTTTATTCTTGTCCAGCAAATGAAGGAGCAGATCAAGCGGTCCCTCAAAAACTTGTAGTTTTACCGTCAAATCCATCGCATAAACCCCTAGATATTGTGTTTTGTGTTCTATCCTATTCTATACGCTGGGGACGGAAAATGCAAGTACTTTTTGGGTGACTGGGAAATTATGTATATTATGTACAATGGAAACATGGTTTACGACAGATTTCCCAGTGTTTCCATCAGCTCATCCATATCGATGGGCTTTGCAACATGCCCGTTCATGCCCACTTCAAAAGCTTTTCTCCGGTCTTCATCGAAGGCATTTGCAGTCATTGCCACGATCGGGATGTTGGCAAGCTCCGGATCCGGCAGTTTTCGAATTTCTTTTGTCGCAGTATACCCATCCATGACAGGCATCTGGATATCCATGATCACAAAGTCAAACCATCCGGGGCCGGCATTCACCAATTTGTTCACAGCAACACTGCCATCTTCCGCCAATTCAACCTGGAAACCACGATCTGTGAGAAGTTCATAGGCGATTTCCTGATTCAGCTCATTATCCTCCGCAAGTAAGATCCTTTTTCCGGTAAGATCTGTCTGCTGCACTTCAGATCTATGGTCTTTCACCAAATGCTTTTGATCGTCATTTACAACCTCCATCGCAAATTGAATGATAAACTCCGATCCCTCTCCCGGCTTGCTGTTTACCCGGATCGTTCCGCCTATGAGAGATACGATATGATGTACGATCGCCAGTCCCAATCCGGTACCCGGCACCCGGCTGACCGTAGAAGTACGTTCTCTCTCAAACATTTCAAACATGTGCTGCTGAAACTCCTTACTCATACCGATACCATTATCCTTGACACGAAGTTCATAGTCGGCATTTCCATCTTCATTCCTGTCTGATAATTGTTCGATACGCAATTCGATCCTGCCCCCGGAAGGGGTGAACTTCATTGCATTTGAAAGTAAATTGAGGCACAACCGATCTATTTTTAATCTGTCGCACACGACCAGATCGTTTTTGACATTTACCTCTGAAATAAATTCAATTCTTTTTTTATTCATTTCCGGTTCAAAGATCTGGCACATCTCCGCGATTGCATCATGCACATTCACGCATGTATAATTCAGCTCCGATTTCCCGCTCTCGATACGGGCCAGCGCCAAGATATCATCAATCAGGTTTTGAAGCACTCTGCCGGAAGATTCGATCTTTCCCAAAGCAACTTTCACTTTTTCATGATCTTCCAGATTATCCTGAGCCACCTTTGTGAACCCGATGATCGCATTCATCGGTGTCCGGATATCATGTGACATGTTAAAAAGGAATACAGATTTTGCTCTGTTTGCCTCCTCTGCTTCTCTCATTGCCTTCGAAAGCCCCTCGATCGTCTTTCTCACACTAAAGAACAACAAAAAGATTACTACCAGACAGATAACACCCATTTGTATGGATACTGTATACAAACGGCCTTCAGACATATAATTAATATTGGCATAGAGCACATCCAGAGTTTTTCCTGTCGCTATGATCCAATGATAGGGTTCATAATATGCTGCATAAGAAACTTTTTCGGAAATCTCATCATTGGATATATTCTTAAAATAATATTGCTGTACGACTTCACCCTTTTCTCTGATCCCATCCAGTTCAACTTTATACGGATAATTTCCTTTGATGTCCTGTGTGTTGGTGGAAAGATATGTCCCTTCTGTAGATTCCAGATTTGGATGGATCCTGCGGATGGCATAATCATCCCCGCCCTCCATATTCAGGATTTCATTTACCCAGATACTGTCTCTTATACACATCTCCGAGCCCACGAGACGCTACGCTATCT
>CALZQA010000004.1 GCA_945828315.1 uncultured bacterium
AACAATTCCCTATATAGATGTAACATTTTCATAACTAAACTCCTCGAAAAAACGACCGTCGAAGCGGTCGTTTTTTCATTGTGCAAAATCTTTTATCTTCTTATAGTCGTTTTCTGTAAAATATGATAAAATGATTATCAGATTATCTATGCAACACGATTTTATCCACCAAGGAGCGAACCATGCCCAAGTCCTACGGTCAGAAACTGAAAATTTTATATCTGGCACAATTGCTTCTGGAGCGCTCGGACGAATCACATCCCATCACAACAAAGGAGATCATCGACTATCTTGCAGCGCAGGGCATTCACGCGGAACGAAAGAGCATCTATGATGACATCGCCGCGTTACAGAATTTCGGCATGGACATTATCGCGATCCGCGAAAAGCCCGGCGGCTATTATCTTGCCAGCCGTCAGTTTGAACTTGCGGAGCTCAAGCTCCTGGTAGATGCCGTTCAGGCCTCCCGGTTTGTGACAACAAAAAAATCCCGGGAGCTGATCAGCAAACTGGAGACTCTTACCAGCCGCAGGGAAGCAAATCAGCTTCACCGACAGGTGGTTGTGGCGGAGCGCGGAAAATCATCAAATGAGCAGATCTACTACAACGTAGATGAGATCTATGCTGCCATGGCGGCTGACTGTACCATCCGCTTCCAATATTTTGAATGGTCCGTGCGGAAGGAAATGGTTCCCCGCAAGGACGGTGCATACTACGAGGTCAGCCCCTGGCTTTTGACCTGGGAGGATGAGAATTATTATCTGATCGCCTACGACAGCACGGCAGAAATATTAAAATATTACCGGGTGGACAAGATGCTGCACCTGAGCGTTTGTGAAACACCCCGTGAAGGCAAGGCCATGTTTGATACGCTTGACATCGCTGATTTTGCAAAAAAAACCTTTGGTATGTTTGCCGGAGATGAGACGACGGTAGTATTACAATGTGACGCTTCCCTGACGGGAGTTATGATCGACCGCTTTGGTCTTGATGTCCCCATGCGGCCGGAAGGTGAAGGTCGGATCCGCGTGCGTGCAAACGTCGCGGTCAGCCGCCAGTTTTTCGGCTGGCTCACCGGTCTCGGCAACGGAGTACAGATCATTTCACCACCGGAAATACGCACGCAATACCGGAGATACCTGGAAGACATTCTTGACTGCTATCGCCATGATGAGGAGGATTCGCCATGAACATTCACCAAAAAGATCAATATACAAATTACAAGTCATGTTCCATGTGCGGCAGATCTTTGCCGATCGATTATGAAAAGGATTTTTGTCCGGCCTGTGAGGAAGATGTACTCTTCAAGGAAGTACGGGAATATATCCGCTCCCATGAAATAACAGAATTCGAGCTGGCTGAGATTTTCCATATTCCTCAGAGTAAAGTGCGCAAGTGGATCAAAGAAGGGCGGATCGAATATGCTGCCGGCGAAAATAAGATGATGAACACCCGCTGTCAGCGCTGCGGTGTTCCGGTCACCTTTGGCACGTTATGTCCGGACTGCATGCGCATCATGAACGGAAATAAAGAGATCTCCTACACGTCCTCCGGTTCGAAAAAAGACCGCAACCGAATGCGGTTTTTGTCCGGTGATGACGGCGAAATCTGAACTTCTTGCTAAAAAAGGTGTGACCCGTGAAACGGATCACACCTTTTTGATTACTCTCTTTTCAAATAACAATTAAATATTGGTCAAGGTCTTTTGCACATAGATCGTATAGGTTACCGTAACTTCCTGACCTCCGGCGATCTTGAAAGTGCTGACAACCGTCACCGAACGGATATTGACCTGATCTCCTGCCTTTAATGCCACCTTAGAGCCGGGCTGCGTCTCTCCGGTCACCACACACTCTGTGATCGTTCCGGTTTCCGGTGTCAGACAGTTCTGCGCCAGTTCCAGCGCAGTTGCACAGCTCTTGTTCGCTTTGATACGGTCGATGCGCACCTCCGGCTCATCCTGTGTATCTGTCAAAGTCAGTGTCGTTGCCAACGTCATGTAACCCTTATCTGCAGATGAATAGTACTGCAGCGAGATCGTGTAGGTACCGGTTTCCGCTTTGCGACAGATGCCGTTCGTAATATCCAATGTCTTTAAGGACAGGCTGCTGGATGCGCCGATCGTCTGTTTTGCCAGCGTTCCGCCTACTGTCAGATCACTTCCGTAATAGTAACCTTCTTTTGTGATCGTTGCAGACGTAAAACTCATATAATTCATAAATACGCCGCCGCGGTATTTCGCCAGACGGACATTCGCAAACTGACTGGACGAAATGTCCGTATTCAGCGACAGGTCTGCCTTGTTCTTATCGATCTCTATCTCGTAGGTCTCTGTTCCCGTTGACGGCACAGTTGCAACTACAACATTGAACGCCGCAGATGCCTTTTTCCCATCTGCAGTCACTGTGAGTGTATATGAATATGTTCCCGGAACTGCAGCTGATGCCTTTACGATAATACGGTCTGAAGCAGTATCATATGTCACAAGATTCTGCTTGTATGTATTGTTATCCGTGAAGGCAGCTGTCTCACTTGCCAGCGGATAGTTCTCTCCATACTGGTCAAAGGCGGTCACCGCGATATACCGGCAATATTCTGTGTTGTATACATTCGATATCTTTACACTGTCTGTGCTCAGCCGGACCGTCTTCAGATAAGGTGCCTCCGCGATCGTCACATCATAACTGTAAACATATTCTTCTCCGGCATAAACCGCCGTAACAATAACCTTCACGATTCCGCTCTTGATCGGTGTCACCTGTCCCGACGCTGTAATGATCATCGTATCGGGATCTGATGATTCATATTTTACCGAGGTGTATGCGATCTCGCTCTTATCCGTATCCAGCGCGCGGAAATGTGCATAATACTTACTTCCGATGGATACTTTGCGATTATCCTTATAGCTGCTTGCCGTATAATCCGGTGCCGTTGTGGTTTTTGTGAGGGTGAAATTAGTCTCATTTGATATTTCCGCCGCCACACACATAACGACTGCCGTGCTCTCCAGCTTCAGGTTGCCATTTGCCTGATTGACGTAGGACGCTGTAACAGTCGCCGTCTTACCAACCTCCGTCATATACAGCTTATTTCCGTCTTTGACATAGCCGTTCATGACTTCTGCCTTATACTCGATCGTTCCGGCATATACTTCCGTGACATCAATACCCTTCTGATCATAGAGCACGCACTCTAAAGGCGTTTCCTTTCCAACTGTCGCTTTCTGGGTAAGGATCTTCAATTCAACCGGGGTGCCTACACTGGCGACGAATGAGAGCTCGTCATCTTCATCGCTGACTGTATATGTCGTGCCATCTTTCAAGTATGAATGCAGCGTAAGCGTCACTTTCTTTCCTTCTTCCGAAAATGCCATGCTCTTGACCACAACGCTGGAGCCAACCGTATTTTTCACGGTAAAGTCACCCACTTCGCGCAACTGGCGCATATCGCCGGAATAAGTAAGCTCGATCTTATTTGCTGCCGTCTGCTTTACAGACTCCATGTAATCTTCAACTACCAGGGTCTTTGATGCTGACTTGACAGCCTTTGTGCCGATCATTGCAGACATTTTGATCGTATAAACACCTGCCTTCATCGGTTTGAACACACCGGTGCTGCTCATATAGGAAGAATAATCGACACCATTTGCGTCCGTTACTGACCACTGAGCCCTGTAGGTTGCGTTTACCGGTGTCACTGTGTAGCTGAGATCATAACTTTCCCCCACACGAAGGTCGCCATCTTCCTCTTCCGTTGTGACCAGCGTTACCTTTGTGGGCTTGATCATAAGCTTGGCAGAAGTCTTCACCGTATACTGCAGCTTGCCCGCTGTAGAATAAACCTTTGCAGTCAGCGTTACCTTCTTGTTTTTCGCTGCCGTCTTTCCTCCGGTCTTCACGGTAACGGTATTTGACATCGTACTCTTTGTGGCTTTGATACTGGCTTTGCTCACTTTGACATAGGACTTGCCAGCCCCGGTCACACTCCATTTTACGATCTGTCCTTTTTTCAGATTTTTCAGCGTATAGGTATACTTCCCTTTGCTTGTTCCGTTCTCGTACAGACCGGAATACGTTTTCTGAAACTTTGGTACTGCTGTCGCTGCCTTAGCCGGGATTGCCGGTAAAGCCGTGATCATAAGCGCGATCAAACACAATGCAGCCAACAGCTTCTTTGCTTTCTGATACATTGTTTGTTCCTCCTTCTTGAAAATGATTCGCTCTTTTTTGTGTCTCATCTCCTATCTGGGACACTATATATTGTATTCTATCACACATCAAAGGGCAACCGCAAGGGCTGCCCTCTGATATTTGCCATGAATTTACAGATGTTTTGTATCTGACTCTTTTTCTCCGTCTCTATTTGCTTCCAGACGCGCGGTCTCTCTGCGCACCTCACGTTTTGCACGGATCCGCAGGATCTTTCGCACGATCAGAACGATAATTACAATGATCAATGCCCAGACCAGAAGGAACGGCAGGTTCACGATGAACCAGATAGAGAAGCCGCGAAGTCCCTGACCGATATCATAAAACGTGTCAGAAAGTCCCTGACTGATCTCCTGTCCATAGGTCAACTCTGTCGCCACACTGGTCTCACGCTCCACCTCGTTGATATCCAGATACAGGGTAGAGTAATTGATACGGTTATCGTACACGCGAAGCTGTGACTCATAAGATTCCAGCTCATAGCGGATATTTGTGAGCTGGTTCTGGATCGTGATGATGTCCTCCAGCTTTGTCGCACGCTCTAAAATACCCATCAACGTCTCCTGCTCGGTCTTCAATGCCTTAATGTGGCTCTGCATATCTACGTAGCTCAACGTCACCTCTTCGGTTGAGCTGCTGGAGTAGGTCACATTCGAGTTTTCCTTTACCATGTTCAAAAACTCATGCATCTTGTCAGCCGGAATACGAATGACCATATTGGCATATCTGCGGATGCTCATCTCGGGATTGCCGTTTGTCTCGGAGCTCTCCAGATAGCCGCCATACTCATTGATGCGCGCTTGCACAGTCTGCATGAACTTGTCAAACTGTTTTGTTTCCACCGAATAATTGTATGTGTAAATGATCTTTTCGTTTGACTGAACAGTTTCTGTTTCGGCTCCGCCTGCTGCTGCATCTGTCATTCCGCTGTCCATCTCAGCCTCAGCATCATCCCATGCTTCCTCTTCCACAGCCTCCTCCGTCACCGTAAATTCTTCGACGGGAGCCTCTTGCGGCGCTGCCGTATCTGCCGCTGCGGACCCACTAAATCCCTTGCTTCCTGAAGCGCCACAGCCGCTTAACGTAAATACCATCATCATTGCCAATAATGTCACACACAATTTCTTTTTCATATCCTCTTCCTCCTTTTCTCAACGCTCATCCAGCGTCAGCTGCAATACCTGACGATAGCTGTTGACCTGACGCACGAGACGATAGGTTCCCGCCTGTGTCATGTGCAGTTCGTCAAGGGCGTACCATTCATCCCAACTCGTCGCTGCCGAATAGTTATCCCTTGAACGTTTGGTGCGATACACACACTTCCACTCATCCGGGCTCTGCTCATAATAGACTTCAAACACACCGCTCACATAAAGGGATTGTCCGGGTGCTGCTTCGGTACTGTGCGAAGGGTTGACAACATCAGAGGTCAGCCCGATGGAACCGTCGTCATAAATCTCACTCAGATGCCAGGTCACAAGTTCATCCGCCTTTGCGCTCTCCAAAAGCAGTTCTTCCTGCCAGTCCGGTGCCATTGCCTCCTGCTCATTTTCCGCCGCACCTGTTGCCGCGTCATCATCTGTGTCCGCAGCCGATTCCTCTGCCGCATCCTCCCATGCTTCCTCTGGTGCCGCCGTGTCTGCTGACGCTGACTCCTCCGCAATACCCTCATCCGTAAAGGACTTTCCCATACGAAGAGACTGGCTCATCACGCCGACGACTGCTGCCAGTCCGATCACACATACGAGCGCTGCCGCCAGACCGCTATAGCGTTTTGCCGCTGCACCCAGCCTGCGGAAATCTACGATCTTCCTTCCGCCGCCATCTTTTACGTCTGCCTTCAGCCGCTTCATCTTTCTTACAAACTTTTTGGAAAAGCGGTGTTGCTGTTCCAACTGCTCCCTCGGGGGAACGTCTGCCAGATCCCGGTCCATCGCATCTGCCAGTGCTTCTGCCAATAGCCGTTCACCACTAACTTTCAGACTCATACGTTACCTCCCTGATCCTGTGCAAGCACTTCCTTCAATTTATTTCTCGCCCGATAGGTTCTCACGTTTACTGTTTTTTCCGTCAGCCCCAGCACGCCTGCAGTCTCTTTTTCCGACAATTCGTGCAGATACCGGCACTCCAGAACCACCCGGTAATTTTCATCCAGACTGCGGATCGCCTCCACAAGCTGTTCATAGGATTCTGTCTGCAGGTATGTATCCAGAATGTCGTTTCTGTCCGGTTCATCCCCCAGCGCATCCTCATACTCCGTGAACTCTGCACGTTTTTCCCTGCGCAGTAGATCGATGGCCCTACTCTTTGCGATCGTCACCAGAAACCGCTTTGTGCGCGGACTATCTACCTCCTCCACCTGATCGAGATGCCTCGTCAGCGCCAGAAACGCCTCCTGTACGGCATCCTCCGCCAGATCCTTGTCCTTTAAGATATCTTTTGCCACATACCACATCAGATAGCGATACTTCTCGTAGAGAAGCGTGAATTTGCTCTGCTCCTCCACTGTATCCAGCATTGCTAAAAATAATAACATTTGTTTTCTCCCCTGCGCGCCCACCGTGGTCGTCACCACAGCTCTTTTGAGGTACTTACATTAAACCTAACGTAGGTGATGAATAAAATACTACACCCAAAATAAAATTTTAGGCATATATTTCTCCTTTTTCTTATCGTATCAATTTAAAAAGATTCCGGTCCTTGATAAAATTGCTCATCTCATAGCACACAAGTACCTCATCCCAGCCTTCAGCAGCAAGTTCAGGTACAGATTCGTTGTAATAACGCAGATCGATCATAGTGATCTGCTCATAGTGATCCAGTAAATAGGGCACCATGCTGTTGGCATAGGAGTCCTTGATGATCAGAAGCGATCCTTTTCCTTCCGCTTCCGGATTTTTAATGGTGATCTTCCCATAATTGCCACCAAAATAGACCGCGTACTTGTCTTTCATTTCCAGCTTGGTGAGGTCATAAATGCCGGCAAGCGTTGGCATCGCCTTCTCACCGTCCGCACTGAGCGCATCCGCAGGTGCGCTGTCTGACTCGATCACAAGGTTTTCCGGCAGCGTCTGCGGCAGTTCCAATTCATCTGCGCGCACTCCGGGCAATCCTGCCACTTTGGAATAAAGGGTTCCGTAAAAAGAATCACTCACAGTCTGAACGTCAAATCGCTCTTGCTCCGCGATCTGAGTGTCCTGCGTTTTGAGGTAAGTCGCTGCGCCTACATAAGCTCCGTTGGTCGTCCAATGGTGGTCGGTGTGAAAGTAAATATCATCAAAATTGTTCCTGTCTGCGCGCTCCAGCGCGTCCTTCGTCTGTATCCAGCGCACACTGTCCGCCTCGCAAAGCTGCTCGCCCAACGTCTCATAGGGTTCCGGATCATAGAGTACTGCCCGGGTCGGCAATTCTTCCGTCATCACCGTTCCGGGCGAAGGAATGAGCATCACGGATACATCCGCGTCTGTAATTGTCTTCAGTGCTGTCACATAGCCCAGATTTGTCCGGTAATTTTTCTCGGAAAGATCACTGTTCAAAACTTTATCAAACAGATAGCGGTCTTTTCCCACATACACGCCGTTGATCTCTCGATGGTAGAGCAGATACTGGCTCGTCGTCGCAGTCTGCATCCATTGATCCCGCGCCGGGAACTGGTCGCTGGCGGCCTCCGTCAGATCCCGCTGCACCTCACCGGAAAAGATGCCCCAGGCAGAGATGCGGGGCAGCTTCGTCAGATAGCGGTTTTCCGCTTCCGAATAGGACTGCTGCGGCAGTACAAAGATCGCTGCACCGCCCACCGCCAGTGCGCCGATCACCAGTAGCACATACAGCCATTCAATATGCTTTTTCTCAAATTTAACCTCTTTTTTCATGCAAGACCTCCATGAATTGCTATCCACCACATTTTATCCCAAGTCACAGGATTGATCATTTTGTCCCGCCCGAGGGCGTGCGCCTAGAAGCGAAAGTACAGGAAGGGATTATAGCTGCCGCTCACCAGAAACGCCAGCGACAGCGCAAGCAGCACACCGGTGTACACCATGAGAAGCGGCGACCGCTGTTCCTCGCGCGTCAACTGCTTTGCGATCCGCACCGGGATCGTCGTCGCAGCGATCAGCAGGATCACCAGAAACAGAGCCTGCACATCCCACTCGTAGAGTGCCAGCGCATTTCCGGCCGGCACACCAATACCAAACATTGCCTTCAGATAACTGCCCAGCAGTCCCAGGTCATCACAGGCAAAGATCACCCAGCCCACAACCACGAAAAACAGTGTGTACAGGTGTTGGATCACGGAGGGAAGCCGCTCCAGCACAGGGCGAAGAACAAATTTCTCCAGCACCAGAAGCACAAAATAATACAGTCCCCACAGGATAAAATTCCATCCGGCGCCATGCCACAGCCCGGTCAAAAACCATACAATAAGCAGATTTATGATCTGCCTGGCCACCCCTTTTCGGTTTCCGCCCAGGGGAATATACAGATACTCGCGGAACCATGTGCTGAGCGTGATATGCCAGCGCCGCCAGAATTCCGTGATGCTCTTTGACTCATAGGGATGATCAAAATTTTCAGGAAAATGAAAACCAAACATCTCTCCCAAACCGATCGCCATATCCGAATATCCGGAAAAATCAAAGTAGATCTGGAAGGTGAATGCCACTGCTCCCAACCATGCCAGCGCTGTGCTCATGTCCGCACTTCCGAGCCCTTTGATATAGTCCCACAGCGCGCCGATCTGGTTTGCCAAAAGCACCTTTTTTGCCAGACCGATCAGAAACCGCTGCAGGCCGTGTACAGCGCCGGAAATCGTTGTCTTTCGCCCGTCCACCTCTTTTTGTACTTCTTTATAACGCACGATTGGTCCCGCAATGAGCTGCGGAAACAGACACACATACATGCCAAAGGAGATGATGTTGTGCTGCGCCGGAGTCTCTCCCCGGTACACATCGATGGTGTAGGACATCGTCTGGAACGTGTAAAAAGAAATACCGATGGGCAATGCCAGCTGCAGGAGCCCGAACTGTGTACCTGCCAGCCGGTTCACTGTCTCCAATGCAAAATCCGTATATTTAAAAAAACATAAGATTCCCAGATTCCCTGCAACCGACAGCACAAGCACCGCGCGTCCCATCGTATCATGTTTTCCCTTCGCCATCGCATATTCGATCGCCCGTCCGTTACAATAATCAAAAACAGTTGAAAAAAGCATGATGAGAATATAGCGCGGTTCTCCCCATGCATAGAAAAAAAGACTTGCCAGAAGCAGCCACAGGTTTCGTGACTGCTTCGGCAATACAAAATATACGATCAATACAATCGGCAAAAAGACACACAGAAAGATCATACTGCTGAATACCATTGTCTCTACCTCGTTTTTACTCTACTCTTCCTCAAATGCTTTTTGGACAAGACCGCTCTTCTCCGAAATGATCATCGCCACAAGATTTCCCTTTTGCTTAATGACCGCATGGTCGACGAGCGGCAGTTGATCCGGTGCATAAGCGGTCAACGCTCCACGGCGTTCCTCCAAATGTGTCTGCAGCGTGTTCATAAGCGCTGCCGCATCCCCGGCATCCCTTAGCTGCACCACAGCGATCTCTTGTGAACCGCCGTCTGACGCATATGCATAAAAATAACTCTGCACCCGGTCATATTCAAAATCGGAAAGTGCGCTGAAATTCAGCTCCGCCTGTTCCTCATCACTTGTTACCACTTTCATTTCCGGCAGTGTCGTATCCGCTGCAAGCATCGATTCCTGCAAGGTCTGCATATCTACGGCAGGTTCGTTTCCCTGCGCCGGTTTTTCACCGCCGCAGCCGACAGTTCCGACTGTCAGCAGCAACACGCATACAAGCGCCGTAAATTTGCGATATATCTGTTTCATTTACTCTTCCCCTTTTTCTTCTGTTTCTTTCGTCTCGCTATTCATCGCCTCGTTGACCGTTTTCTCCATCGCATCTGCTTCTGTCGCGGTAAAGGTTGCCGCCGGTCCATCCGCGCCACCGATGATCTCCTGCTCCATTGGAACATCAGCTGTCTTCTCAGATGCAGTTCCCTCCTCCATAGGCATCGGCTCCGCTACGGAACCTCCCTCGTTCGGATCCATCACCTGGCTGCCAAACAACTCGTTGATCTTGTTTGTCATCTGAGTCACCTTCTCAGGCACTGCATCTCCAAGTGCGGAACCGGACTCAGAATAATTATTGATATAGATCGCCAGCACATACTTATCCTCCCCGTCAGGGATCCATGCAGCACTCAGATCTCTTGAATCTGCACCTGGCAAAGAGTACATCGCCTGCTGCATCAGACTCATCATCTGATCCGCCAGCGCCAGTTCCTGATCAGAAAGCATCTTCGGAAACTTAAAGTAAAGGCTGCTGCTCTTTTGATTAAATGCTTCCCGCACCTTGGCCGGAACCTCGAACAGATCCTTGACTGCCACCGCATTCTGGACTGCGTAGGAATACTTCGTACCCTTTGCCTCCGGCAGAGAAGATCCATCCCACTCATGGCCATTTCTCGCCATCTCATCCGTCATATTAAAGTTGCGGTATTTTGCCCCGTTCACATCCGAATAGATATCCAACTGATACCACTCGCCATCATCAAGCTTTACCATATCCCAGGAATGATAATCATTATGTACGATATGTACGTCCAGTCCGACCATGTTGGCCAGCAGACGGAAGGTTGTCGCGTATCCGACACATACCGCGCTATGGCTCTTCAACACCTCATAAGGAGTAAATGCCTGCGAATTCTGCCCGGGCATGGTGATCGTATGTCCGCTGCCCTGACCGATATTCTCTACCATCCAGTCGTAGATTGCCAGCTCCTTCTCATAGTCACTCATTCCATCCTTGATGATCTGATCCAGCACAGCCTTCGCCATGTCATAAGTCTCTTTATCCTCACCTTCCAGACCGGAGGGGTCATCTTTTAAATAGGCATCGGAGATGTTGGTCGTACTGCGGATCTCATACTGATCCATGACCTTAAAGCCATCCTCCTGATAGGTACTCTCCTGTTCGGCTTCCTTAGCCTGCCTTGCGCGCTCATCATCAATGAACTGACTCACCTTCGCGTTCTGCGTGTTCATCTGATCCATGAGCATCACATTCATGCCGACCGAAGTGCCGACACCGCCAACAAGCAGCACCGCCGCCACGCAGGCGATCACATGCCCAGCTCGTTTCGCACGTTTTTTGGCGTCTTTCGGTTGCCTTTGTGCCTTCTCTTTTACCGACTGCTCCATCATTTCTGTTACTACTTTCTTCTTCTCTTCACTCATATTTTCCCTCTTTTCCCCTTACGGTAAGTGTCTTTTCAACCGCTTCTCTCCGGATGTCTTTGTCTGTACAGACACTGGATTCTGGATTTGGTTAAAAATATTTCCAAACAAATCCTTTCCCTGTACATATATCATAACGAATCAAGAAGCTAAAATAACTACACTTTCAAAAAAAACTTCAAAAAAATTCATGTTAATTATGCAGCGCAAGTACCGCCAGCGTCATGCCGCTCTCTACCCGTTTCGACAGCAGCGAAAAATCCTCAAACCTGCTTTCCGGCGGCAGCCAGCCCTCACAGACTGCTGCGCAAAGGGCGCTCCGCTCACATACATTATCAACTCCAACCATCTGCTGCACAAATTCAGAAACTTGAAAATCTCCCTGCTGCGCCGCAAGCTGCTCAGCGGAATAGGTAAGAAATGGCACACCGAGCCGCTTTGAAAATGTGACCAGTCCTTCTTCCTCCTTTTTTGCATTAATGGATGCCACCGCACGGATGCGGTAGAGTGACCAGCCATTTATATCAAAAGTATCTGACACAAACCGGTGAAGATCATCTTCCGACGTACCGCTTCTACAGCCCATGCCAAGGACCAGATCCTGAGGCACGAGATGCAGCGTATGCGCAAACGGCTGTCCGACAGGTTTCCCTGAGATCACAAAACCGCACTCCGGAGTGAGTGCTCCGATAGGTTTTCCCTCCAAAAGCGCACCAGAAAGATGCTTGATCTCATCCTTTTCCACAATGGACAGGTGCTCCTGTCTGGCAAATGTATCCACGGAAAACACATCATGGATATCCGTGGCAGTTGTAATGACCGGGACCGCGGAAATCGCCATGCCAAGCAGGCGCGCAAGCTCATTGGCACCTCCCGCATGGCCGCTGAGCAGCGGTATGACAAACTGTCCGCACTCATCGACCACAAGCACTGCCGGATCTGTCAGCTTGCTTCGCACATAAGGTGCGACCGCCCGCACCGCGATACCTGTCGCTCCTACAAACACCAGCGCATCGACATGCAAAATGAGCTTTTCCATCTCCTCTGCCAAAGCGGAAAAGCTCTCCCAGTCTTCCGATGCAAGACGTTCAGGCGCGCATTTTTTCACCCTGCTGCCCGACGCCTCCACCGATCCGGCGATTTTTTCACCTGTTATGATGCCCTGCCGGCTGAAGGCAAAGACCGCGACCGTTTTATGCATGATTCTTGCCCTTTTGCTTCTCAAAGAAATCATCGATCGCCTGTATGATCTTTGCAGGCTCCAGCGTCTTCAACAGATATCCGTCCGGCTTCAGGGACATGACCTGAAGCACGCTCTCCTTGTCATCCTTGCTCGTAAGGAAGATCACCGGCATATCGGCAAACTCCTTTTCCGCGCGTATCATGCCAAGTACCTGCTTACCGTCCACGATGGGCATTTCGTAGTCCAAAAGAACCAGATCCGGACGATCCGTCGCCAGATATTTGATGGCCATGGCTCCGGAATTTGCAAGGACCACCTGATAATGGTCCTCCAGCCAGCCTTTCACATTGCGCAGCATCGCACCGGAATCATCCACAACAAGGATCTTCTTTTTCGTCTGAAAGCCGAACTTCTGTACATAGTGATCAATAGATTCTACCATGCTGTTGACGTTCAAAGGGCGCATAAACTTCTGACGAACAATATGAGAACCGACAGAGGACTCAATCTCCTGCAGTTCATCACCACTGCCCGTCGCAAACACCGGAATATCATGCTCCGAAGCCCAATCTTTCACAAAGACAAGCGCCGGTTTCTTCTCTATGAGTTGTTCATCCCCATAGATCAATATCGCACAGATGTCCTCCTCTGTCTTGCTGATCTCATCCGTGTCCGCTTTTACACTCGTGACAAAATAGCCCGCTTCCTCAAACTTCTCCTTCAGGCTCAACATCAGATAACCCTGGGTCTGCGTTATGATCAAAATTTTCTTTAACATTGCGATTCCTCCTTCTCCAGTATCGCACAAATTTCATCTGTCAGCTCCATTACTTCCATCAACGCTACATCCGCCAGATATACCCGTAATGTCTCTACCTTTTCCTGACAGGCATCCGGTATCCTGCAGCTCTCCAGCTTTTTCATTGCTGCATCTGCGCCGTCCAGATCAAAGGCATCCGCCGCGTCATGGATCGCCTGCACGATCTCCCGCAGCTGTCCGGGCGTACATTCCTCCAACGTCTCATTCTGTACTCTGGCAAAGGGTTCCAGGATCGGCTTGTAGCTGCGATATACCTCAAGAAGTCCCGGCGTTTCCTCGCGGATCGTATCCACATCTCCCGCATTTCCGCAGTTTTCCATGCGGTGGAACCACTCGGAAAGTTCTTTATCTCCGATCATGCGCGCAGTATTTTTCAACGCATGCACCTCGATCGTATAATCACGGATCAGTCCGTCCGCCACACACTGTTCGATCTTGTTCGACTTCATGTCGATCAGCTTGTAAAAATCTCCCAGCAGCTCCTCCCAAAGTTTTTCTGTTCCGCAGCAGCGAATGCCCTCTGCCTTATCGATATTTCCGAGCTTCTGCTCCGCAGGCTGTATCGTCTGTGCCGCGTCAGGCAAATTCTCCGCAGCATTCTTCTCACGCCCGCCTGTACTTGTTTTCAGGGCACAGCTGTGCTGTATCAGCGCACGGGGCAGCCAATGCTTGATCTTACTGCAGATATCGTTCATCTCAATGGGCTTTGCCACAAAATCATCCATGCCTGCCGTCTTAAACTTTTCCCTCGCATCCATCAACGCATTCGCAGTCAGCGCAATGATAGGCACATTTTTATAGTATTCATCATCCATGGCTCGTATGCGCTCCGTCGTCTCGATACCATCCATCACAGGCATCATATGATCCATAAAAATGATGTGATACTGTTTTTGACGCACAAGCTGCAGCGCACGTTTGCCGCTGTCTGCCGTATCGATCTGCATCTTTAACGGTTCCAGAAGTCCAACCGCTACCTTCAGATTCATCTCATTGTCATCCACGATCAGGATCTTTGCTTCCGGTGCCGTGAAATTGACATACTCTTCACCGTCACAACCACTCACCATCTGCTCATGGTTCAGGATCTGGCAGAAATTCAATGTGTACAAAGGCTTGTTAACCTTCTTTGACATTATCCGGCTGCTCTCCTCCAGCAGCGGATTGATGAGCACGCAGATCTCGCCCAGCGCAGCCTCCCGCTCATCGGAGATGGTGCTTAAGATCTCCTCGCCCTCCGCATCCGTAAAGAAGAAGTCCACCGGCTCCTCCGGCAGATTGCTGGCGGCATTTTCCACATATGCAACATCAAACCGTCCGCAGAGATCCCGCAGATGATCCGTCAGTACTGCTTCCCGGAAATATCCTCCAACGCGCACAACGCGCTGTGTCTCTTCACGCAACTGGGCTGCCGGTTCATCCTGTCCATGATGCTGATGAATGTTAAAGTAGAATTCACTGCCCTCACCGTAAACACTGCGTACGCCGATCGTTCCTCCCATCATCTCCACCAGCTGCTTTGAGATGGAAAGTCCGAGGCCGGTGCCCTCTTTATTATGATTCTTCTTGCTGTCAACCTGTGAGAAGGACGCAAACAACTTGTCCATATCCTCCTCTCGGATGCCCTGACCGGTATCTTTCACAGAGATCAGAAGTTCCACATCATTATCCGTCACCTCTCCCAGCGCGATTTTCAGACGCACAAAGCCCTCATCGGTAAACTTGATCGCATTGTTCACAAGATTGATGATGATCTGGCGGATGCGCAGCGCATCACCGCACAGGGAATGCGGCAATTTTTCATCAATGTCAAAGATCATCTCCACATGCTTTTCTCCCACACGGGTCAAAAAGATCATGCCCAGATCGCTGAGCATCGACATTGGCTCATACTCCCCCTCCACCAGTTCTAGCTTTCCGGACTCGATCTTTGAAAAGTCCAGAATATCATTGATAATGCCAAGAAGTGCATTTCCGGAATTTTTAATATTTTTCAGATAGCTCACATCCTGCGCCGGCAGATCCTCGCGAAGCAGGATCTCCGTCATACCCACGATGGCATTCATCGGCGTGCGGATCTCATGGGACATATTGGAGACAAACATGGATTTTGCCTGATTTGCCTCCTCCGCCTGCTGCTTCAGCGCCTTCATGATCTCAGCCTGCTCAGTGGCATTTTTGATATAATAATAGCTCTCTGTAATGTCATTGAGCACATACAGCTTTCCAAAGTAGGTATTGCCCTCCGTCAGCAGACGGCTGATCACCTCGTAGACGCGGTGATCCCGCTCCAGATTCTTCTTATCAATGATGCATGTGTCCAGCTCATTCCAGATCTCCTCGTGTTTACTGTAGACAGTGAAATCAAACAATTCCTCTGCCTTTCTATTGTGATAGATCAGCTGATTGTCACTATCCAGCACGATCAGCGCATCCGTCTGCTCATCCACCGCCATATCCTTTGCCATGGACAACGTGTTCAAAAGATGATCCTTGATCATTGCCGATGACAAGAGCAGGGTACTGATCAGATAGCCCAGCAAAGTGGAATCATAACCATAGGTCTTTCCGCTTATAAACAGCGCAAAGCTCGCGATCATCACCAACATTACAAGTGCCAGCTTGGAAGCCTGTCTGCGCTGGTGTTCACTCGTCAAACGCACATAACGCCGTGCGCACACCACAAACATGATGACCAGATAGATGACCACCGAACCATTGTAGATCACATACATTGGACCATGCCCCAGTACCAGATGCGGAAACAGTCCCGTATCCACAAATGTGTAACTGCTGTAATAAAGCCCCTGATATTCGCATGTCAACACCAGAACAGTGATGAACAGGTGAAAAAATGCCAATATCTCTTTCAAACGCTTCGGCACATTGATCCTGCAGTATTCCATAACAAACAGAAACATCAGCAGCACGATAAAGGGTTTTCCGAAATAAATGAACTGCACCGCCCGCAGCGCCTCGCGTTCTGTCTGTGCTGTCATCTCAAACAAATAACCGACAAAATTTACAAGTTCTGCCACCAAAAGTGCCAGCATGATCACCTGCTGTTTGGTTGCCCGCTGCTTCAGCACATGGATCAGTGTCAGCAGCAACACTCCGATCCCGATATACTGTACTCCCAGTAAAACTGTATACATTGCATCTCCTCCCCGCGCAACATCCCGCTATGCGTCCGCCGCTACCCGTGCTTCAAACTCCTCCACCGGCATAGGTTTTGCAAAATAATATCCCTGTATCATATCGCAGCCCAAACCCGCCAGAAAATCCACCTGCTCACGCTGCTCGATCCCTTCCGCAACCACGCGGATATCCAGTTCCCTCGCCAGACCGATAGTCTCACGGATGATGATCGCTCTGCGTCCCATCTCGTCCTCTCCGCGAAAAAAATCACCGTCCAGCTTTAATACATCCAGCGGAATATCCTTCAGGGAATTCAGTGAAGAATATCCGGCTCCGAAGTCATCCATCGAAATCGGGAAGCCGTATGCCCGCAGCTGCTTAACCGTGTCGATCAGCACTTCCTTATCATCAAAGAAAGCGCTCTCTGTCACCTCCAATTCGACCAGCGAATGTTTCGGTCCATAGCCGTCTACCAACTGACTGATATGCTCCGCCAACCCTTCCTGCGTGAAATGTGCACGGGAAATATTCACGGATATGGGAACCGTTTTCTTGCCCTGCACCTTCCACTCCGCCTGCAGCTTTGCAATCTTTGAGAGCATGTAATCATCCAGCTTCATGATAAATCCGTTCTCCTCAAAGATTGGAATAAACCGCGACGGCGGGATCAGACCTTTCTGCGGACAAACCCAGCGTACCAGTGCCTCTGCGCCTACCAGACGTCTGTCTGTCGGCGTGTACTTCGGCTGTAGATAAACCTGAAATTCACCGGCAGAAAGTGCATTCTGCATATTGTCTTCCACCCACTGCTCCCAGCTCTGTTCCTCCAGCATCCGGTCGCTGAAAAAGAAGATCTGTTCCGCGTCCGTATGACTGCTCTTCTGTGCCGTATTTGCAAAATTGAACAATTGATCGACATCCACATTTTTTCTTTTTATAAACCGTTTGCCCGTTTCTGCCTCCACAGGTGGTATCATACATACGCCCGCATGAAAATGAAGCTTACGCTCCGGTTGAAGCCCGGCCAGCTCTGCCAGCAGGGAACGCAGTCTGAGATAGCAGTAATTCCTGCACTGCTCCTCGTTGTCACCCTCGCACTGGAAGATCAACGCAAAATCCGCCCTGCTGTGGTGTCCGAACACTTCCTTTCGCTTCATGCGCGCGCGCAGAAAACCGTCCATACATTCCAGTAATTCTTCCCCCTGACTGCTTCCATAGCAGGAGAGGTAATTTGTATATCGCTCCATATGAAGATTGACCATCGCATAGGTTTTCCTGCTGTTCCAGACACTTCCCAGCATTTTTGCCGCATAGCCCTGAAAAAAGATCCAGTTGTTTCCTCCGGTCACCGGATCCATGTAGAGTACCTTTGTGATGCGCCGCTGCATACGGATATTCAGGATCGTATTGATAAATAGAAAGATCAACGGGATCAACAGCAGGATCAGAGCGACTCCGCCCAATGCCATAATATAAATGACATCCTGACGCAGGATCTCAAGCGTGCATTTGATATAAAGCTTTTTGCCATTCAGACTCACCGGCACATACATCCAGAACTGCTGCTCAACGATCGATTCCTGCAGCCAGCGGCTCCGCATGGTGTTACCGCCATGTCCCATGGGTGCCCGGTCAAACGCACGGTCTGCCAGCTCCGGCACATGAAAATCAAAGATGTCCTCAATATCATCCAGCGCTTCCTGACCGTAATCCCACTTGCTGTCTTTGTAGATCCTGCAGCGCTCGCCCAGCGTCCACTCAAAGCCCTGGTCGAAGAGCGGCGCACTGTCTCCGGTAGAAGCCACCCGATTTCCCACACTATCCGTCACATAGATATCACTGGGATCTCTGCGGTAATGATCAACATGATCCAGGCCATAGGCAATACTCTCCCCATCCTGTACAGCGCGCTCCATCATGATCCCTGTATCCATCGCCTGCTCGTACAGGCCTGTCAGCTTAGATCCGATAATATAGGTGGCAAACAGATCGATTCCCGCAAAAACGATCGTGAAGCTCACGATCAAAAACGCCAGAAATAAAACGATCGAGGGCCAAAAACTCTTTCTTTTTAATTTTTTGAGTGTTTTTTCTTTTATCTTTGCCATATCGGATCTACCTGCTTTATCTTATTTTGTAACCGTTACCTTTTTCGTCTTTGAATAGGGCGTGTAATAATAATTGCCATAAACGTCCACCTTATAGCCCCGCACCCGTATGTAGTAGATCTTTCCCTTTTTCAATCCGCTGATCGTGACTGAAGCGTTCTTCACCTTCGCAGATTTCTGATTACTGAAATCCTTTTTTGACGCATAACTGATCTCATATCCGGTGTAACTCTTCGTCGCTTTGAGCTTTACCTTGATCTTTTTGCCGGATACATTCGTCGCAGAGGATACACTCACACTGCCGCCGGCAATACGTACCGTAAAGATCTCGTACGCACTGGGGATCCTTCCCTCTCCTGCCGTCATTGCCGTCACGACATACGTGCCGCCGCTCGTCAGCTCGATCGTCCCCTGATAGCGGTCGTCCGCCCCCGGATCCGTGCCGTCAAGCGTATAATAAATATCTCCTGCGTCAGCTGACATGGTTATGTTTACGCCTGCCGCTGTATCTTTGATCTCTGCCTGCGGCTGCGAAAGTCCCGGCATCAGCATCAGGCTGCCCGCAAACTCTGTATCTGCCGCCGGACAGATCCCTGTATAATAGCTATGCGGCACATGCGAACTGTTCTGATCCAGAGCTCTCATTTTCTGATCTGTGATATGAAAATATTTTGACCGGTCCCATGATGTGTCATTCCAGGTCACATCCACAACGTACCAGTGATCTCCGTAACGCACTTCATTCCACGCATGACCGGTACTTGTCACAGCAATACAGTCAATGCCGAAATAATTGCACAGCATCGAGTAAAGCTTCGTATAGCCTGCGCATACAGTCGCACCGGTCATAAGCGCACCGTATACAGACTGTGTATAATACGGGTCTGACTGGTCACTCAGCACATCATCACCGCTCATGTAAGACAGCTCGCTGCAGAGCAGCTCATGAATCTGTGCCTCCGTCTCATAAGTATAACCATTGTCAACGATCTGCGCCTGCAGCGTCTCCAGACGGACACGGACTTTTTCCGTCTCCTGCGCACGCCTGCTGCCGTTGGCAAAAGCATCATAAACACCCAGCGCACACATATCATTCGTTGCTGTGAATAAAATCGTGTTCAAAAAATAATACTGGGGATTCGCATAAACAAAAATCGTCTGTACCTTTGTCACCTGCTCCTCAGTGAGTCCCAGACTGCTCACTTTCTTTGTCCCATAACGCATCACCGTCTTGCCGCCACTTTTCACCTCATAGGCGGCAGCTGTTCCCGATGATGTCAAAAGTTCCCCGCAGGCAGCGTCCAGCCGTTCATACAACTGCTGCTCCTTTACAGACAGCTTGCTGTAATAATAATCGCTGCTGTAGCAGTCCCAATCATACTGCGCAAGCTCCGGCCGGATGCTCTGCAGCATCATTCCGCCGGTACTTCCCTCCGAAATGACACTTATGACCGGCTCTGTGACAAATTCCATCACACCGCCTGTCGGCCGTTTCTGATCTGTCTCACACTGAGCGCCATACGCCACATCGGATATGCCCGGAAACAGGGCTGTCACCGTCAGCACGACAGCAAGCACACCGGCAAAAAATCTCATCTTCTTATTTTTCTGTTTCTTCTTATTACGATACATTTTAAATCTCCTGTTTTAACAACCGTCTGCACAGCTCCAGCTCCGCTTCCGTTGCCACGCTGTTCTCAAATCTGACCCTGCCCGGTTTCTCGGACGGATTCAAAAGATCCGCTGCAGCAAGTCGCCTGCGCATTTCCCGTGCAGTTCCCTCACCGCCGTCAAAGATCGTCACCGCGTCTCCTACGATACTGCGGATCATCTTTCGCGCAAAGGGATAATGGGTACATCCCAGCACGATGGAATCCAGCCCTTTATCCAGATACGGTCCCAGCAATTTCTGTAGAAAATCATGCAGCTGTTCACTATCCAGATCTCCCGCCTCAATGAACTCCATCAGTCCCGGACACGCGAGCGGATAGATTTCCGCCTTATCCTCGTAGCGGGCCATCAGCTGTCGGAACTTTTCCTGCTGCACAGTCATCGGTGTCGCCATGACAAGCACCCGCGGATGTTCTTTCTGCAGCGCAGCCGGCTTTAACGCCGGTTCAATACCAACGATCGGCAGTTCCGAGTACATGCTGCGCATCAGACGCACCGCCGCGCTGGTGGCCGTATTGCACGCGACAACCAGGCCCTTTGCGCCCTGATCCAGCAATACCCTGACATTCTCAAAGGTGAGCTGCCGCACCATTTCCAATGGCTTTGTTCCATAGGGTGCATTTTTGGAGTCCCCAAGATAAATATAGTTTTCACAGGGCATGACCCTGAGTAGTTCCTGCAGTACACTGATCCCGCCCACGCCGGAATCAAACACACCGATCGGCTGTTCTTTTCTCCTATCAATATCCATCATAGCACACATCCAAATCTACATTAATATATCTTCCGTAAGCATCCAGTATGCCATCTACCTGACCGGTGCTGGAATACTGCCACATGCGCACATTGCCGCCGCCCTCATATCTGTGACCAAGACTCTGACTGCAGTAGCGGGCGATCCAGATATCCACATTTTCCTCTGCCAGTTTGGTCTGGTCGATATAATTGTTCAGCCAGTTCAGATTCGCATATACAACAAACCGATATCCCGCCTCCTCTATGATCCGCTTGTATTCCAATATAAGCTCCGTGCGGGCTGCCTTGTTCATATTTTTGATCTGATTATCACTTTCCAGGTCAAGTGCGATCGGATAGTCGAGCGGTTTTCCATCCAGCAGCTCCAGAAGATAGTTTGCCTCATCGATTCCCTCATCTACCGATTTTGCCAGCGTATAGCAGTAGATGCCCACCGGAATCCCCTGCTCCTTCGCACCTGCATAATAGTTTTCAAACTGTATATCCTTGGATGTTCCGTGTGCCAGACGCAACATTGCGAACTTGATCCCGGAGGCCTTCACAGTCTTCCAGTCGATCGCCTGCTGCCATTTGGAAACATCAATACCATTGAGCTGGCAGTCCGTCACTGTTACGTCCACACTCGTCGTGACTGTATCCACGGAAACGATGATCTGCGTCTTTCCGGGAGCTACGCCCGTCACAGTACCATCCGCACTGACAGTCGCCACTGTCGGATCCGCACTGCTCCAGCTGGTCGTTCCCGGCAGTTCACTGGTCGCACTCAGAACCCCTGTCGTTCCGGGCCCGAGAAACAGTGTACGGGTATTTACCTTGATCTTGCCGATCTTTACAGTTACCGCAGGACTCTTTTCACTGATCAGCGATCCGTGTACCGCCTCGATCCGGTAGGAATATGTCTCTCCCATGGTCAGGCCGGAATCCGTGTAGCTACAGTTCGTGACCTTTGTTGCGATTCTTGTATATTCGCTGCTCGTGCCCACTGCCCGGTAAATCCGATAAGAAGACGCAGCCTTCGAAGACGTCCATGACAGAGATACCGTTCCTTCACCGTCCTGTGTCGCGATCACACCCGCCGGCACATCCGACAGCGTCCATTTTGTCTTTAATACCGACATCGTACTATAACTCTTTTGCCCCTTGATCGTCTTCACCGCACTAAGCTTGTAATAATATTGCGTGCCTGCTTCCACTGTTGTATCCGTCCAGGCAGTCGTATCACTACCCGTCTCACCCACCGGTTCATAGTTCCCTGTCTTGGTGAGACTCCGATAGATCACGTAGCCATCTGCTTCCGCCACACTGCTCCAGCTGACCGTAAGACTGTTATTTTCCGTGTTTGTAACACTTGAGATCACCGGCGTTCCAATCTTTGCAGTAACGCTCTGCGGTGTCGAACACGTTCCTTTTACCGCTTTTCCATCGGGATTATAATGCATCGGCATGATCTTGTAATAATAAGTCACACCTGTTGTCACTTTGTTCGTGTAGGATGTGGTATGCAGAGTCTTTACTCTCTTATAGCCTCCTGTCTGTGTCATACTGCGATACAGACGATAATAATCAGCGCCCTCAACTTCCGTCCATTCTATAGTGACACTGTCATAAGTACCTGCCTCCAGCTTTGTCACGGCAGGAGCAGAAAGCTTTGGTTTCACCTGCAAGCAGTTTGACACTACCTTTACTCCATCCGCACTTTTAGCGATCAGCCGATAATAATAATTTTGCGATGTATACAGATCACCGGCGGTAAACCGCAGCTCCTGACCTGCCTTTCTGGTCGCTATAGTCGTATATTTTTTCTTGTCCACAGACTGCTGCAATGCATACTTCACTGCCTGGTCCACCGGCTTCCATGTAAGTGTCACCGAATCATAGCTGACCGACTCTGCCGTGAGCGTCGGCGCGGTAAGTACAGTAGCTGTCTTTGTCACCTGATCATCTGCTGCTGTCTCCTCTGCCGGCGCCGCAAAAACTGTCTGCGCGGGTACGCACAATGCGATTGCCGCCACTCCCAGACCAACAGCCAGCATTTTTCGTATATATCGATTCATACTTCCTCCCTTATCTCCTGTTATTTGCCATAAGTGTATCGAAAATCATGCGGAAAGTCAATGCACGGGCCATCCCCAAACCTACATCTGATGCCGCACTACAAGATATTCATTATCCAGCTGGTAATACGGGCAGTTGTCAAAGGTACCCGTCAAAAAACGCACCATGTCATCCTCATCGAGATTCATATCACAGACATAGCACTCATCCTCGTCATCATAAACAAAGTTCACGCAGGAATCACAGTTTGATACTTCCTTCATCTCATCGCTCCTCTCCTGAAAATGCCCTTATCTTTTGAGCTCTCATTCCATTTTCTTGCTTCCCGGAAACGGAAAAATATACTATATTAAATATATACGATAAATTATCTGTTTGCAAAGGGGTTCCGAAGATGAAACATAAGAAAAACGCAAAAAACATCCTGATCCTGCAATTGCAGGGGGCATGCTATGATTCTTATACTTACTTCAGCGACCGGATCGCCGGTCAGCTGCGCTGTCTCGGACACAATGTCAGCATTTTTTCCTCTGCGGTGGAACCTCTTGAAAACCTTGAGCGTTTTGCAGGAAAGTCCTTTGATGCCGTGATCGACTGCAACTCCGCTGCTCCGCGGATCCTGACGGAGGAGAACGATTATTTTCTGGATACGATCGACGCACCGTTTTTCAATCTGCTGCTGGATCATCCCCTCTATCACCACGATTCGCTGAAATGTCCGCTGAGAAATTATCATGTCCGCTGTCTGGACGAAAATCACGTTACTTATGTGAAAACATATTATCCCCATATCCAAAGCACAGGACTGTGGGCAGCCACCGGATCAGCCGCCGGTGAACTGTCAGATACTTCAGATGTTCGCGAAAGCAGTCGCCGGGAAGCGCATGCTTCTGCGCTTACTCCCATCGCAGATCGCAAGATACCGGTCCTGTTCTGTGCCACCTACACAGACCCCGATGAAGTCCTCACTGCGCTCCGTGCACTGCCCCCTTTTTTACAGGAGGATCTTCACCGGCTGATCGATGTGCTCTTATCCGATTCCAGCCTGACGATCGAGGGCGCGATCACCATGCTCGGCGACTCCCTGAACGTCTATTTGCCGGAATCTATGCCGCTGTTTGTTCAGAGCTGTTTTCTCGCAGATACTTACGTGCGCGCCTACAGGCGGAGGGCACTGGTGAACGCCGCCGCCCATGCGGGACTTCCCCTGTGGCTCGTAGGAGCGGACTGGGACAAGCTGACGCTTCCCGCGGGCAGCGCCGTCTCTGTTCATCCGGGCGTACCTTATACCGAAATCTTTTCACTGATGGCGGACAGCCGCCTCACCTTAAACCTTATGCCGGAATTCAAGGCCGGCTTTCATGACCGGATCTTTTCCGCCATGCTGAACGGATCTGTGGCTGTCACAGATCCGTCAAAGCGGCTTCTACGTGAGTTTACCGATCACAGGGAACTGTTGTTTTATGATGTCATGCACATGGATGAGAGCTGTGAACAACTGCGCGAAGCATTAGAAAAGCCCCGAATGCTGCAGCAGATCGCAGATTCGGGGCTCAAGGCCGCAAACGAGCGTTTCACCTGGAAAACCCTCGTTTCCACATATGCAGTTTAATTACATTTCACTGTTTCCGGCATAGTACGGTCCGGGAACCTTTGTGCGAAGTACCTTGTACAGTTCCACACATGTGTACTGATAGTAGGGATTTACCCAGAAAATGCCTACCAGATTGAATGTAACGGCAGCTAATATCTCCCACAGGATAAAGGACAGATCCAGCACGAACGCATCCCATTTCTCGCCATCCATCATCTCGGTTGACAGACGCTTTGCCTCAGAGAAGCTGAGGTTCGGATCCTCTGCCAGCAGGTAAGGGATCATGCGGTACTGGTATGCCTTTACGATACCGGGCACAACGAGTAACAGTGACCACAGGAAAATAAACAGATTCTGCAGGAAAATTCCCG
Organism: uncultured bacterium; assembly: GCA_945828315.1. Taxonomy (GTDB): domain Bacteria; phylum Bacillota; class Clostridia; order Lachnospirales; family Lachnospiraceae; genus W0P33-017. The sequence continues at coordinate 25,202 of CALZQA010000004.1, forward strand.
AAACAACATTCATGTAATTGTTCTTGAATGCGTATCCCATATTACCCAGATCTGCATTTCCATCACTTGCATCCAGGAAATATTTCTTACATCCAACCTGGATCGGATTAAATACAAAAATAGACAATACCAGCGAAGCGATCACAACCACAAAGACGACAATTGCAGCCAATCCCAGTATAAATGCCAGCATCCCCGCATATTTTCCGCCGATTCCGTCGATAAAACCGTTTCCGGTGATCCCGGTCGTTTCACTGTTGTCTGATCCTCTGCCGCTTCCGCCACCAAGACCTCCGCTCACCAGTGCCAGAACAAATGCAGCCAGCACTGACTTCCAGTAAAATGACTTCACACTGAACTTTGCTTTTTCTTTTAGATCTTTTCTTGTCCATTCCATAACCTATATCCTCCTTTATGAATATCTTATTTCATACGCTTGATCAACGCCACTCCATATGTGCCGTATCCAAGATGGCACCCCAGACTGAGCGGGATCGGAGACATACTGCAGCGCACGCCGAAATGATCCTCCATCTGTGCCTTCAGCTCCAGCGCATCCTCTTTGGACATGCTTGCAGCCGCCGCCAGATAAAACTGACTCAGATCGTCCGTATGGAATTTGTTCTGCAAAGTTTCTTCCAGACACTGCATCATCTTTTTTCGTGCCAGCTTATCACCGCGCACTTTACCGATTGCTTCCACCTTATCATCCTCTAACGAAAGGATCGGTTTAATGTTCAACAGGTTCCCCAGCACGGCTGATGATGCCGAAATACGTCCGCCCTGCTTTAAATATTTCAAATCCTCCACGGTAAGAAAGATTTTGCAGTCATTTTTTGCATAAACCAATTCCTTGAGGATCTGAGCTGCGTGCTCGCCTGCGAGAGCCCGCTTTCGCGCCTCCAGCACCGCCGCTTTCTGTGTCACACTGACGCGGCCGATATCCGCCACAAGTACTCTTCCATCATAGTCCTGCGCCATTGCCTGTGCTGTCGCGCAGGAGCCGCTGAGTCCACTGGACATCGGTATATGCAAGAGCTCGTCATACTCCTCCAGCACCCGGTCCCACAGAGCCGTGACATCAGCCGGAGAAGGCTGTGAAGTATAAATCTTTGATCCTGCCTGCTGGCGGAGGTAAAACTCATCGTGGGTCATCGTGCGATCCTCAAAATAGAGTTCATCATCCACATAAAAGGGCATGGGCAAAACATATACTCCATACTTTTTCGCTTTTTCCTGAGAAATCGCGCAGTTTGAATCCGTTACGATCGCTGTTTTCATCAGATACTCCTTTTTTATCTTTTGTATCGCTTGCAGCCCGCTTTTGCTTTTCATAGGCTCAAACACCTGATTTTAGGTATGAAAAAAGCGGGTGATGGGAATCGAACCCACGTATCCAGCTTGGAAGGCTGGTGTTCTACCATTGAACTACACCCGCAAAAACGATATTTGATTCTGTCCGTCTCACGAACGAATCTCATTATAACATCGTTGTCTGCGGTTGTCAATGGTTCGTTTTATTATTTTATCTTTACACTTTTTGCATTACTGAATGCACCATAGTATTTCGTTCCATCTACCAGAACATAGCTGCGCACCTTGTAATAATAGGTACCGGACGAAAGATTTGTGTTCGTGCATGCCGTGTAGGAATTTTTCGACAGCGTACCGATCCGGCTGTAGCCGGAAGATTTTTTTCTGGAGCGATACAACTCATAGCCCGACGCATAACTGTCTTTTTTCCATGAAAGAGAGGCTGCTTTCGTCTTTGCCTTGATACTGCGCCACGTGATCTTTTTCGGCAGGATCACGAATGTCGCTTTCTTTGTACCGCTGTAATCGCCCATACCTGTGATCACAACCGTTGCCTTGCCGGGCTTTGTGTTATTGCGGTATTCCACCTCATAATCATCATCCTGCATAAGCACTTCACCATTCAGCTTTACGGTCACATTCGGGGTCTTTGCTTTCCCATTATACGTCTGGTTTGCCACTTTAATGTTTGCGGATGACAAGCTCACCTGAGTGATCTTGAAGGTCACGGTTTTACTGCCGCTATAACTGCCGGTTCCACTGATCATGATACTGGCCGTTCCGGGTGCGATGTTATCACGGTAAGTCAGTGTATAATCCACATTCTGCTGCAGTGTTACGCTTCCGATCTTCACTGTGATCGATGGCCGGATCTCGTATCCGGTGTAACGCTGAGTCTCGATGCTGCTGACTGTCGTATTGCTGATATCTTTGCCGATGATCCGAAACGTCGTCGTCTTTGTTCCGGTATAATTGCCCCTTCCGGTTACAGTTACCGTCGCCGTACCGACATTCCGGTTATTGCTGTAGCTCACATAGTAATCCGTGTTCTGCCGCAGAGTCGTATTATTCACCGTGACAGTAACGGTCGGTCGGATATCAGATCCGGTGTAGAGCTGATCCGGGATGGCTTCGATCGTTGTGGAAGACAAGTTCGGCCCTGTAATGCGGAAGGTCGTTGTCCGCGTTCCGCTGTAGCTGCCGATACCGGTAATTGTGACGGAAGCTGTTCCCATATTGACATTATTTGAGTAAGAAACCGTATAATCCGTACCTTCGCGCAACAGTATACTGTTTACATAGACAGTAACTGCCGGGCAGATGGCATAGCCGGTGTAAGACTGATCCGGAATCGAGGTGATCGTCGCATTCGCCACAGTGGGCGCAACGATCCGGAAATATGCCGACTTGCTTCCGGTATTCACATATTTTCCGATTCCGGTCACGGTCACAAACGCCGTTCCGATATTGATATTATTCTCATACTTAACGGTATAGTCTATATTTTCCGTCAGCAGCGTGCTGCCGATGCGTACCTTTATCGTCGGTCTAAGCTCGTATCCGGTATAGCTCTGGTCTGCGATCGTATCGATCGTTGCCTGACTGATGCTGGGCTGTTGCACGACAACCGTAAAGGGTGAAGCAGCAAGGCCTCCGCAGGTAATGTTCACGCTCGTGCTGCCGATTCCCTGCGCATACAGAGAAGTTCCGTTAAAAGTGACGACCGATGTATCTGTCGGCGCTGCACTTACTGTGCCCACCAGCGGACAGTATTCACTCATCGGATAATGCCCGTTCACCTGAATTGCCGCTTTGCACTTGCTCAGATCATAGTAATCACCCACGTTCATCGTAATGGTGTTCGTCGGTGCCCCTGAAATCGTTCGGTCCATGATCCGGCTGGTCTCGATCTCGACCGTGCGTATAACCGTTCCGTTGTCCTCCGGCAGAACGCCGGTCCCGCTCTTCGTGTCAGAAAACGCTGCCACCCAATAGTCTTTTCCGTTGTAGGACACATGTCCGACACCGACAGCCTGATAACCCGGATCTACCATGTGCAGATAATCAGACGATGTCTGGATCGCCGCCCATGCACTGTAGATCTGCGTTGCTGTAGTGCCCATACAGCTAATGCTTTCCACTGCCTTTTGATTCAGATACAGATCGACTGCTCTCGTACCGTCCGGTCTGTATTGCGCGTCATAGACCAACGCGATCTCCGCGGCTCGCTGCATCGCTGTCTGCTCCAGACCATAGTCATATTCCAGCATCGACAGATCGGTCTGCACTGCGCCGCCGGAAGCGGCAGATGCGGCATTCTGATCATTGATATCCGTGCGTAGCGCATTGATCTGTGTCGCCAGCGCCCGGGCCTGTGTCTGCCCATAGGTCACCTGTATGCTGACCGTCTCCGTAGCCCCGGCTGCCTTCAACAGCTGCAGCGGTGTCAGCGGCAGTAACGCCACCGCCAGCACGACGACCAACATCCGCCGCAATATACATTCCCTCTTTTCTGCTCTCTTTTGCCTCATCCTTCTCCCCGCCTTTCTTTCACACATAGATCCCTGTTGCCCTCATTATACGCCCAAAGCATACAAGAAGCAACCGCTTTGCTGATACGAAAAAAGCTGACACACATACGATATTCTACTCGTACATGTGTCAGCTGTTTTTTATTATGCCCAGTTTCGGAATCGAACCAAAGACACAAGGATTTTCAGTCCTTTGCTCTACCAACTGAGCTAACTGGGCAGATGCTGTGAGTGCTCACAACAAATTAAATATAATACGATGCTCGAAAATTGTCAAGTCTTATCCTTTTTATCCCGCCACATGCCTTGAAGTCATTGATCATGGTCGGTGTACAGAACGGATAGGATCACTGCAGGCATATTTTCCATGAGCGCAATGGAACTGACACCCATCGTCATGGCACAAATGCCAAAGATCGTATTTAAGCCGTTCTTTAAATCCACTGCTTCACAACTACGCGTTCTGTAATTTCTCGATCGCCGCCTCGATACGTGCGATGGTCTCGTCCTTGCCAAGCACCTCCATCAGCTCCGTCGCACCTCCGGGTGTCATCTGTTTACCGGAAACTGCAGTACGGATCGGCCACATCACATAACCGTTTTTCACACCCTTCTCCTCAACATAAGCGCTGAGCATTGCATAAAGTGCATCGTTGCTGTAATCGGTCTGCTCCTTTAATTTTGGAAGAACCTCTGTGAGCACCTCCAGTGAAGTCTCTGTGTTCGTCTTCATTTTCTTATGTGTGTACATGGACACGTCATATTCAGGCACTGCCTCGAAGAAATCAATGTGATCCTTGATATCAGGCAGGATCTCGATACGGGTCTTCACCATTTTTGCAATTTTGCGCAGATCATAGTCCTTTGTGATGACCTCACGGATCACAGGCTCAGCCATCTCATAAAACCGCTCGTCATCCATCGCCTTGAAGTACTCGCCGTTCATCCACTTTAACTTCACCATATCAAATACAGCGGGTGATTTACTGATGTGCTTATAGTCAAAGGCCTCTACCAGCTCCTCCAGCGTGAAGATCTCGCGGTTATCACTGGGGCTCCAGCCCAGCAGTGCCACAAAGTTCACCACTGCCTCTGACAAAAAGCCCTGCTCGATCAGATCCTCATAAGAGCTGTGTCCACTTCTCTTGGAGAGCTTCTGATGCTCCTCGTTGACGATAAGCGGGCAGTGAATGTATTTGGGTTCCTCCCAGCCAAAGGCCTTGTACAGGATCGTATATTTCGGTGCGGAGGACAGATACTCGCAGCCACGGATCACATGTGTGATGCCCATGAGATGATCGTCCACAACATTTGCGAAATTATAGGTAGGATAACCATCCGACTTGATGAGGATCATGTCGTCCAGTTCCTCGTTGGGCGCGGAAATATCGCCGTAGATCTCATCATGGAAGGTCGTTGTACCCTCGGTAGGCATATTTGCACGGATCACGTAAGGCTTGCCGGCTGCCAGGTTTGCCTCAATCTCCTCTTTTGACAAATGCAGACAGTGTTTGTCATACATCATGATCTCTTTTCCTGCCACCTCTTTGCGCAGGGAATCGATCCGCTCCTTGTCGCAGAAGCAGTAATAAGCTGCACCCTTATCGATGAGCTGCTTCGCATATTCCATGTAAAGTCCGCTCTTGCAGCGCTCGCTCTGCACATAAGGACCAACGCCTCCATCTTTATCCGGACCTTCATCGTGCTTCAGACCGGTCTTCTCCAATGTACGGTAAATGATGTCCAACGCTTCTTCAAAAAAACGTTCCTGGTCAGTGTCCTCTATTCTCAAAATAAAATCGCCGCCCTCATGCTTGGCGATCAGGTACGTATACAATGCCGTACGCAAATTGCCGACATGCATTCTTCCGGTCGGGCTGGGGGCAAATCTTGTTCTTACTTTACTCATGATGTCTCTCCTTTATGGCTTCCATTGTTCTTGTATAGATACGAATCAATACCAATTGCGGCAAAACCGCTCACAATCAGCATACACCGCTCATTATACAACCACAATTTAAAATGCACAAGCATAAAAACGCCGCATCGTACATATCTGTATCAACACGGCGTCTTTACTCATATGCGATTGTCTGGTTCATAAAACTTTGATACTCCTTTCAGCAATACAACTGGAAGCTCTGATTCTCGTCCATGGGAGCTTCCTTTAACTGCATCTGAAACATCATGTGAAACGGATGCTCCTTCTGCTCACCCTGCCGCTGCTGCTGTTCACGCTGCGGAGAGTACCGGATCTGTGTAACTGCACCTACCGGCACGATGCTGGAAAAACCTCTTTCGTATCTTGCGATGTCCACCTTCTTTCTTTCAATCTCTTTTGATACTGCCATTTTAAAAGACTTCATTATCCCTGTCAATATATTTATCGGAATTTTTCCGTATTTTTTAATAATTTTCGCACAATTATAATTCTATTGTACAACTTTCGATGTCCAATTATAATAAAACATATTACACTTAGGAGGAATTTGCTATGAAATTTATTTCCTGGAACGTAAACGGTCTGCGCGCATGCGTCAAAAAAGGCTTTCTTGATTTTTTTCAGACGATAGATGCTGATTTTTTCTGCATACAGGAGTCGAAGCTGCAGGGTGGGCAGATCACGCTTGACCTGCCGGGTTATCATCAGTATTGGAATTATGCTGAGAAAAAAGGTTATTCCGGCACTGCTGTCTTCACAAAAAATGAACCTTTATCCGTGACTTACGGGATCGGAATGGAAGAACATGACAAGGAGGGACGCGTTATTACTTTGGAATATGACAATTTTTATCTGGTGACATGCTATACCCCGAATTCGCAGAACGAGCTGGCAAGACTCCCTTACCGTATGAAATGGGAAGATGATTTTTTGTCCTACATAAAAACACTGGATGCCCAAAAGCCTGTCATACTCTGCGGCGATCTGAATGTCGCACACAATGAGATCGACCTGAAAAATCCGGGCACCAACCATAAAAATGCCGGATTTTCCGACGAGGAACGAGCCAAAATGACATGTCTTTTGGAATCAGGTTTTACGGATACATTCCGGTATTTCTATCCGGATACGGAAGGTATTTACTCCTGGTGGTCATACCGTTTTCAAGCGCGTGAGAAAAATGCCGGATGGCGTATTGACTATTTCATCACTTCAAAGCGTCTCGACAACAAATTAGAAAAGGCAGCGATCCACACCGACGTTTACGGTTCAGACCACTGCCCGATCGAACTTCAAATAAATTTTGATTAATTACTCTGCCAGCAATGCATCTACCAACGCATCCATCTGTGCCTCGGAATCTGCACTCAGCGTAGAGCGGATGGTAACGGTGGGATCCAAAAGCTTGATCTCCTTCATACCTTCAAATAACGCACGCATCTGCTTTGCTGCAACAGGTGCCCAGGTGCCGTTCTCCACAAAGCCCACGGTACGCTTCTGGTAATTCTTTGCCTTCAGATGATGCAGGAAGTCCTCCATTACGGGGAACAGTCCGCCATCATAAGTCGGACAGCATACAACGAGGCGATCATACCGGAAAGCGTCCTCAACGGCCTCTGCCAGGTCATCTCTGGTCAGATCGGTAAATGCCACCTTAAGATCTGTCTTTGCCTGAAGCTTCTCAACCAGCTTTTCTGCGGCTGCCTTCGTGTTGCCGTGGATGGATGCGGATGCAACAAAAATACCCCGATCCTCCGGCGCATAGCTGCTCCATGTGTTGTACTTATCGATATAATAACCCAGATTTTCTTTCAGGATCGGTCCATGCAGCGGACAGATCATCTGAATGTCCAGTCCGGCAGCTTTCTTTAACAGCGCCTGCACCTGAACGCCGTATTTTCCGACAATGTTAAAGTAATAGCGGCGTGCCTCACATGCCCAGTCCTCATCAGCATCCAGTGCTCCAAACTTTCCGAAACCGTCGGCAGAGAAAAGGATCTTCTCGCTGGACTCATAAGCAACCATGACTTCCGGCCAGTGTACCATCGGTGCCATCACAAACGTGAGTGTATGGCTTCCAAGGGAAAGGGTATCACCCTCTGCTACCGTTACATTGCGGCCTGCAAAATCCGTGCCGAAGAACTGCTTCATCATCGGGAAGGTCTTTGCATTGGCAACGATCTTCATATCCGGATATTTCTCTGCTGCCTTTGCAATATTCGCCGCGTGATCCGGCTCCATATGGGAAACGACCAGATAATCCGGTATACGGCCGGCCAGTGCATTCTCCAGATTTTTGAACCACTCATCCGTCGCTCTCGCGTCCACAGTGTCCATGATCGCAATCTTATCATCCAGGATCAGATAAGAGTTATAGGAAACTCCATTGGGAACAATGTACTGACTCTCGAACAGATCCAGCGTCTTGTCATCCGCGCCAATGTAAATAATATTCTCTGAAATTGTAGTATCTTTCATTCTGTTTATCCTCCTATACCGTATTTTAGACTAACTGTTATCTTATCACTACATACTGTCCTTGTAAATATTTTTGTATCTTTCCAGCGTCGGTAATATACGCCAGCATCCCATGCAGTTCTTTCTATTCCTTCCACCGCAATCCGCGCAGATGATCCTTCTGCTCCGGCGTGATCCGATTGCTCTCCACTGCTTTCTGGATCGACTTATTATGGCACCACCGGGTGAGTCTACGATCTTCGATATAGGGAAGAACTGCGTCCCACTGCTTTGCCAGCGCCGTTGCAAAATACCAGGCCACCATCATATTGACATAATATTCCTCTGAGTGTACCGCCGCCACCCACTGCGGATACTCCGGCGAAAATGTCTCCGGTTCCAGATACAAACGCATCAACATGCCAATGCCAAACCGCCGGGTGTAAGTTTCTCCACTATCCATCCACTTTCTGATCTGTGTAAGAAGTTCCGGCAGATGTTTTTTAAACACTTTCGGGGATGGCATATCGCAGGTCGCCCAGTTGTCTACATAGGGCAAAAATCGGTTCCACTCTGCCACACACTCCCCGTAATCTTTGATCTGCTCGATCAGAAATGCGTGAAGATTGTTTTCCTCATAATATTCATGCGGAAGCTGTCGCAAAAATACTGCCGACTCCGGGCACTTTCCAAACTGCTTTGCGTAGCTGCGCAACTGCGGTGTGCGCACGCCGATGATCTTTGCCGGATCAACATTCGGTATGAGCTTGCTGTGAAACTCACGATATGCCTGATCCTGCATCGCAAACAATTCGTTTTGTACCTGCAGGATGACTGCTTTTTGATCGTCCATCTGTCCTCCTCCGCGGGCTCCTTCCCGAAGATTTATTTTCCCGACTCTCTGACACTACTCTGCCGCCAGATCGATCCTGCGCAGTTTTTCCAGCAGCATATCCTCCTCTGTCGGCTCATCCTCCGCCAGCTCGATGCGCTTTCTCAACTCGTACATCTTCGCATCCACCTGCGCGATCTGGGTTGCGCACTCAGTCAACTGATCAACGATCTCCTGCTGATCCGGTACTTCCTTTTTATATTTCAGCTGATGCTCCAGACTTGCCCAGAAATCCATTGCGATCGTGCGGATCTGCACCTCCACTTTCATGTCACGGGTCTGGTCCGAGAAAAAGACAGGCACACTGACGATCATGTGGTAACTACGGTAACCGTTGGGCTTGGGGTTCTTGATATAATCCTTAAAATTCAGGACCGTGATGTCATCCTGCTTTGCCAGCGCATGCGCCAGCCGATAGATATCGTCCACATAGGAGCAGATCACACGGATGCCTGCCACATCATGCAGATGCTCATTGACATTATCCACGGAAAACGGCACGTTCAGCCGTGCCAGCTTTTCCATAATGCTGGTACTGCTCTTTAAACGTGAAGTAATCGAAGATATCGGATTGCGCTGATAACGCACGTTGAACTCTGAGTTTAATACGTCAAATTTTGTCCGCACCTCCTTGATCGCACAACTGTACATCATACGAAGTTCTCTGTACTCCACAACTGTTCCCGCCATTTTCATTGCCTGGTCAAAAATACCGTTATCGACAAACGGGACCATCAGCAGCTGGTTGTCTGCTGTTCCGGTACGGTCCTCATTAATTGGTAAAAAATCATTATTCATCTGCTGTTCCATCCTTTTCATTTTTCTATAGTTGAGATATAATACATTATATCGTGTATGATATTATGCTTATTTTTGCTTTCGCGAATATTATACCACAAAACATACAAACGGAGGGATTTTTATGAGTCCACAAAAAATCATTAAACTGGTGATCGGTATTACGCTGGCATGCGCCGGCATCTACTGCATCATATCTCCCGGCGTCACAGTCGCAGCGCTGGCATGGATCATCGGATTGTTCATGATCGTTCATGCGCTGAGCCGGATCGGTGTCTGGAAAGAACGAAAAGCGCTGGGATTCGCGGAAAACTATGAGCTGACCAGCGCGATCCTTTCCCTGGTGTTTGGTGCTGCGCTCATTGCAAGCAATTTTTTCCAGGCGCTCGTCAGTACGATGATCATTTACATACTGGCTGCCTGGATCGCTATGCTCGGCATTTTCCGTCTGCTAGTGGCTTCCAATCTGCGCCGTCTCGAAGCTGACACCTCGGTGTTTATCAACAACTACAACGCACAGATGATCGGCGGCGTCGTACTCATTCTCATTGCTGTACTCATCTTCATCCGCCCTTCGATCGTCACTGCGATACTCGGCATGTTTATCGGTATCTGCCTGCTGTTGTTCGGTGTACAGCAGGTTATCTCTGCGATACGTGAACGCTAAAAACAAGTATAACAAAAGCTCCGGCACACAGCCGGAGCTTTTTTCACGAAACGATCATTCTTCCACCAGATAGCTCATATCTCCCATGTGGTAGATTCCAACACTGCACTCATAGGTCTCCTCTCCACGATACAGATACCCCTCCAGCTTCGTCTCGTTGTAACCAAAAGTCTCATCGACGATCTCAAATACCGCTTCTCCAAAGCCTTCTGCAAAGTCCTTTAACATCTGTTTCTCACCCTCGATGGCACCGGTGTTTTCCAGTGTGAACTCCTTGCATTTGTACACGCAGGCAAAACTGCAGTCCCAATCGATCCTCCCAAATTCAACTGTTCCCTTTACATCATCATAGGGCTCCTCATTCTGCACATATCCGTTTTTAAAGTGCAGCGTCAGTGTCTTTCCCTCCACATCGATCCGGTCCACCTCTGCGTCGTGCAGGCTGTAAGGAATATCCGTGATATTTTTTCTGATGAGCTGTTTCATGTCCGTTCTCCTTCTTTCGGTTTTCTTCTGATCGGTCAATTCCTATGTAGTAAAAATGCCACATCAGGTGCAATGCGCCCTCAGTGGCAAACCCGGACATTTGGTCCGAAATGATCTGAAAATGGATGGAGGTGGATTCGAACCACCGAAGCAATTTGCAGCAGATTTACAGTCTGTCCCCTTTGGCCACTCGGGAATCCATCCATGTGCGGTCTGACACGCAAACCGCTTACTTATGCATCATAACACATCGCCGGCATAGTTTCAAGGACTTTTTCACTGGGAACACCCTTCTTTACAGCCGCTTGAAGACCGCCGCGCAGTGCGCCGGGAGCAGAACCTGCAGCTTGCCTTCCTTCACTGGATAGCGGATCGGCACGGAAGAAAATCCCTCGTCGGATGTGATCATCAGGCGGCTCAGCTCACAGTTCTGGGGGAGTCCCGCCGCCCAGACAGACTGCTTGACTCTGCGCGCGCGGTCATCATTGTTGATCAGCACAACAAACTGTTCTTCCCGGTTGAAACGTCCATAGGCCAGATATTGATGTTCTGCAGACAGCATCTTGAGCGAACCTGTGCGCAGTGCCTGATGCTCCTTGTGGATCGCGATCATTTCCTTATGGAAACGGATCAGTTCCTCGTCCGGGTTATCCCAGGGATAGGTTCTTCGGTTGTCCGGATCGGTAAAGCCGCACACACCGGCCTCATCACCGTAATACAACGTCGGTGCTCCCGGCCAGGTCATGAGCATGACTACGGCCTCCCGAAACACCGGCTTACTGGTGCCGATCTGCGCCGCCTCCGGTCCCAGCCGATCCACACGTCCGACACAATGATTGGTCCGGGTCAGAAATCTTGAGTGATCATGGTTGGAGAGCTGATTCATGGAACATTGCAAGGAAGGAGTCAGAAAATTGGTCATGTAATGATGCATCGCGCCCTCAAAATTGGCTGCATTTCCCAGCTGTGCCCCGTCAAAGCTGTCTGAATGTTTTTCCATACCGGTCAGAAACCATGTGACCGGCTCCATAAACGCACTGTAATTCATGATCGTATCCCACTGATCGCCTTGAAGCCAACTTGTGGCATCACCATAGTGCTCTGCCAAAATGATCGCATTCGGGTTTGCACTCTTGACCGCCTGCCGGAAGTCTTTCCAGAATTTGTGATTAAACTCCTCACTATGTCCTAAGTCCGCTGCCACATCCAAACGCCAGCCGTCTGCATTGTAGGGGGCCGAGACCCATTTCTTTCCGATCTCCAATATGTACTGATACAACTCTTTTGAGTCATCATAATTCAGCTTCGGCAGCGTATCATGCCCCCACCAGCCCTCGTAGGTGGTGTTATAGGGCCATGCATTCTGATCCTGAAAGCGAAAATAATCCCGGTAACAGCTGTCTCTGTCGATATAAGCACCTTTGCTGTATGCCGAATTCTGACGATAGATCTCCTCACGGTCCATCCACTTATGGAAAGAACCGCAATGATTGAACACGCCGTCCAGGATCACACGGATCCCCCTCGCATGCGCCTCCTCGACAAGCTGGATGAACAGCTGATTGCTGGCCTCCAGATTTTCCTGCGAAGTCACGCGCTTTTGATACTTCGTCGCTTTCCGGTTATCCCGGTCACCGGGTGCCAGACACTCGCCGCCGTCTGAGACGATCTTTCCATAATGCGGATCGATATAGTCATAGTCCTGACTGTCATATTTATGATTTGAAGGAGAGACAAACAGCGGATTAAAATAAATGACCTCCACGCCGAGATCCTTCAGATAATCCAGTTTCTTTCTCACACCTTCCAGATCACCGCCATAGAACTCTGCCACCGAAAATCCGGAGGGGACCTGATTCCAGTCTTTCATTTTCCGACTGCCATGGCGTATGTAAAAATACTCGTCATCCTCCACATCGTTAGTGGGATCTCCATTATAAAAGCGGTCCACAAGGATCTGATACATAACCGCACCCTTTGCCCAGTCCGGTGTGTGAAATCCAGGCTGAATACAGAAATCATACTGGGGACGGTGTTCGGTCGTGACACCGTAACGGTCATAATAACAGTGCATCAATCCCGTACATACTTCAAAATAGTAATAAAACTTTTCTTCTCCCAGTGGGATCTGGACACTGAAATAATCAAACTCGTCCTCTGTCTCTGTCTTCCGCATCGTGTAGCGGTGCTCACCGCTCCACAGCCAGACAATATCTATATTATTGATCGCAGCCCGAAACCGGATGATCACCGTCTCGCCCGCCTCCGGCTCTGCCGGGATCCGGTAATCCGCCGTCCCATCAGAAAACAGTCCCCGCTTTTTCAATACCGGACGCATCTGCATCATATACTGCATCTTTCGATTCATCTCATAAGCCGAATATTCTCTCATCTCAAAACTCCATTTCGTACACAAAGTAAAAAAGACAGGACATAAAGTCGCTGCCTTTTTAGGAGAAGGTATTTTTACTATGGGGTGTAGCAAAAACTATATAATGTATTGGGGGGTTTTTACGTTAATTATAATAGCATGAAGCACAGATAAAGTGTGCACAAAGTTCACAAATTTTGCCATTTGTTTTTGTGCATCTTTACAACAAGATTCTGCTTCTTTTGACAAATTCCCTCTCCAAATTGCACAACACATGCCCTGAATCCGGACATGTGTTGTGATACAGCCTCTCAGCGCCTATGCCTGAAACAGCGCTTCAAATTCTTCTCTTGTAATTTTTTCCTTTTGAATCAGCATCTGGGCACAGGCATCCAGCACATCGCGGTGCTCCGTGATGATCTCTTTCGCTTTCAGATAGCACTCATCAATGATCCGCTTGATCTCCTCATCGATCGAGCTCGCCACGTGCTCACCATAACCTCTGGTGTGCGCAAGATCACGACCGATAAATACTTCATCCTCTTCGTTGTCATAATTGATCAGACCAACGCGCTCTGACATTCCGTACTTGGTGACCATCGCCTTTGCCATTGCGGTCGCCTGCTTGATATCCTGGGAAGCGCCTGTCGTGATGTCATCAAACACCAGCTCTTCCGCCACTCGTCCGCCGAGATCCACAATGATCTCCTGCAGCATCTTCTTTTTGGAATTAAACATCTCATCCTTTTCCGGCAGAGGCATTGTATAACCTGCTGCACCGCTTCCGGTGGGGATGATGGAAACCGTATACACAGGTCCCACATCCGGCAGTACATGGAAGAGGATCGCGTGTCCCGCCTCATGAAATGCCGTGATCCGCTTCTCCTTCTCGGAAATGATCTTGCTCTTTTTCTCCGCGCCGATACCAACCTTGACAAAGGCTTGCCGGATATCCTCCTGCACGAGGAAGGCACGGTTTTTCTTTGCTGCCAGGATCGCGGATTCGTTGAGCAGGTTTTCCAGATCCGCACCGGTAAAGCCGGCAGTCGTCTGTGCGATCTGATCCAGATCCACATCCTCCGCCAGCGGCTTGTTTTTGGCATGTACCTTTAAGATTTCTTTTCTGCCTTCCACATCCGGTCTGCCCACCGTTACCTTCCGGTCAAAACGACCCGGACGCATGATCGCAGGATCCAGAATATCCACACGATTTGTCGCTGCCATCACAATAATACCCTCGTTGACACCGAAACCGTCCATCTCAACAAGCAGCTGATTTAACGTCTGTTCACGCTCATCATGTCCGCCGCCCATACCGGTTCCGCGGCGTCTCGCCACCGCATCGATCTCATCGATGAATACGATGCAGGGTGCGTTTTTCTTGGCATCCTCAAACAGGTCTCGCACGCGGGATGCACCTACACCCACGAACATCTCTACAAAGTCAGAGCCGGAAATGCTGAAGAATGGAACGCCCGCCTCGCCTGCGACTGCCTTCGCAAGCAATGTCTTACCGGTTCCGGGAGGCCCCACAAGCAGTACACCCTTCGGGATACGCGCACCGAGCTTCGTATACTTTCCGGGCTCTCGCAGGAAATCAACGATCTCCTCCAGTTCCTCCTTCTCCTCCTGCAGACCGGCAACATTGGCAAAACCAATCTTTTTGTCACTGTCTGTAGACATTTTCGCACGGCTCTTTCCAAAATTCATCATCTGCGCATTTCCGCCGCCCGCCTGATTGTTCATGATCGTAAAGAGAATGAACATGGCTGCAAACACAAGAAGCAGCGGGAGCAGAGATGTCAGCCAGCTCTCGGAAGGAACCTTGCGCATCACGTAATTCGTAAAATGGTACTCCTCCATCAGGTCGATCACGCCCTGCGTGTCAAACACATAAAAGCTCTTCTGTGTGGAGTCGGACATGGTGGCTGTGACTGTTCCGGTCGGGATGTCCCTGCTGGGCGCCACATCCACCGCTGCGATCTTCGATGCCGCCAGATCCTGCTCAAAAATAGATATATTATAGTCACTGGTGCCGCCGCTGTTCGATCCGAAGAAAAACCACAGAAAGATCACTGCGAGGATCAACACGATATAAAGCACGGCTCCTCGATAATTTCGTTTCAAAATAAACCTCCTTCGCTTCCCGCCGTGTTCCTAGTCAAACTCAATGACACCGACATAGGGAAGATTTCTGTATCTCTGATCATAATCAAGCCCGTAGCCTACGACGAACTCATCCGGAATCTCAAATCCGGTATAATCCACTTTCACATCGCTCACACGGCGATCCGGCTTATCAAGCAGTGTACACAGTTTCAAAGATTTCGGCTTGCGCTGTTTTAAATGCTCCATCAGATACGCCAGTGTGCGTCCGGTATCGATGATATCCTCCGCGATCAGCACGTTCTTTCCCTCGATCGGGGTATCCAGATCCTTGACAATACGCACGATGCCCGAAGACGTGGTCTCTCCTCCATAGCTGGAAACAGACATAAAGTCAATGTTTACCGGAACCGTAATGTGCTTTGCCAGCTCTGTCGTAAAAAATACACCGCCTTTTAAAATGCACAGAAGGTAGACACTCTCTCCCTCATAATCCTTGCTGATCTGCGCACCCATCTCAGCAATTTTCTTTGCTACATCCTCTTCTGAGATCAACTCGCGAATTCTCTCACTCATCCTCATTTCCTCCATAATACTGTACTTCTAACACCCGTTTTGTGTGTTCATCCACCTTATAATAATCGCTGATCCGATGACCGATGACCCACATGATATGTGATCCGTCCGCCAAAAGCCACAACCCGTCGCGCTCCGCCTGAGGGATCTTTTCATTCACCAGATAGTTTTTCAGCTTCTGTCGATGCCCGGCGCTGTCGATGACCAGGAAGTCGCCACTTTGGCGTTTTCGAATCTGCACATTACATTCTATTTTATCATAATCAAACCATTTCGTATACTTCTTTTTCGAAATTTCAGTGATCGGAACATGCTCCAATATCTCCATCCGGAGCTGTCCCGGTGCAATTTCCTTCTCAATCACTTCCGATCCGCTTTTTACAAAAAGTTCCACACCCTCATACGTGCGCCGTGCCCTGACCCGGTACGGAAGCATCAGCTCGCGCCCGGCCTGATGCGAAAACAGTTCCTGCAGCAATACGATATGCCGCGCGCCCAGATCCTTTGCCCTTCCGCAGACTGTTTCCAGCGCCCGGTAAAGCACGCGGCGCTGCATAAGGGGCCGCTCCCGCAAAAGCGCATCCTGCACCAACAGCCCGCCCCGGGGCGTTTTCTTTATATAGTGTGCATACAGCGCATCCGTCTGCTCAGAAAGATACTCCTCGGTCTCCTGCAGCCTCCCGGCGCTCTCACAGAGGTGTCCGATGGCCTGTCCGTTCAACTGCATCAATACCGGTAACACCTCCATGCGCAGCCGGTTTCTGGTATAAGTACTGTCGCCGTTCGTGACATCCTCACGCCAACGGATCCCTTCTTCGCGCAAAAATGCCTCGATCTGCGCCCGCTCCACAGCAAGCAGCGGTCGGATGATCCTTCCCCGCTTCGGGCGCATGCCGCCCAGTCCTTTGATGTCGCTGCCGCGGATCATCTGCCAAAGTACAGTCTCCGCCTGATCCTCCATATGATGTGCCACCGCGATCCGCACATGCCTCATCCCGCCAGCCGGAGCTGTTCTTGCCGTGTCAGCCGCCCACGCGTTCTCCACTGCCTGTGCCGCCGCCTCAAACGCCCCATAGCGCAGTTCCCGCGCCGACTCCTCAACGGAAATTCCGTGTGTCCCACTGTAACCACGCGCATCGACAGTCACCACCTCGCAGGGAATCTCCCGTTTTTCACAGTACTGCCGTACATACGCCGCATCCGCAAGGCTGTCCTCCCCGCGGATTCCATGTTCCACATGGATCACCCGCAGCTCGAAATCCATCTCTTTTTGATATGACCGCAGCACCTCCAGCAGACACATGGAATCCGCGCCGCCCGACACACCAGCGAAAACAATATCTCCCGGTCCGATCAGCCCATTGCTTTCTATATAAGAAAAGATCTTTTGTAAAAACTGTTCCTTCATTTTATCCCTACTTTTCCCAGATGCCTGCCACCAGCACGGTCATGTCATCTTTGACCTTTCCGCCGGTAAATAACGTCACCCGCTCCAGTATTTTTTTTGCCATCTCATTTGGATTCGATACATGGATACTCTCCAGGATCTCGCACATGGTCTGCTCCGGCGACGGGACGTGCAGATGCTCCAGCGCACCGTCTGTCATAAGCACTACATAATCTCCAGCGGAAACATGCGAACTCTTCGTCACGATCTGCAGCTCCATGTCGGCGCCCACCGGCAGATTTGCACAGGGAATACACTCTGCCTCCTCGCCGCGCTTGATAAATGCCGCTGCCGCGCCGATCTTATAAAAAGTGACATCTCCCTGATACAGGTCCACCTCGCAGATATCCATGGTGGAGTAGGAATCTTCCTGATCGTGCAGCACACACGCCGCATTGAGCATGCGCAGCGCTGTCTCCTCGGAAAATCCCGCCTCCAGAAACCTCTCCATTAACTCTAACACCATTTCGCTTTCCTTACAAGCACTGCTTCCCGATCCCATGCCGTCAGAGAGCATGAGTACCGCCTGTCCGTCATGATTTTCCACATAGGAAAAGTTGTCACCGGACACTGCTGCTCCGTCCCGTATCAGCCTCGCCACACCGTAGGTGCTGTGATAGAGCGTATCCTCCTCATAGACAAAGGGACCCGGCAACTTACCGATCAGGGATTTGGAATCCCGGTGCAGCACCATATCCAGATCCAGTGCCCGCTCAACCACCTTTGTCAGATCCCGGGCAGAAATGCAGTTGCCCTGTTTGGAACGCGCCTCCACGGACAGCGTAATTCGCCCGTTCTTTTTTTCCAGCAGACGGATGTTCTGCAGCAGGATCCCCTGCTCCTTTGCCAGATAGCGCAGTGTGGAAAGCGCCGGTTTTTCCTTTTTTGTCAGATCGATGGCATCCTTCGTGCAGTCCTGCATGATATATGCCATCGCCTCCATCTGCTCCGCGATCACTGCCCGGTTTTCCAGCAGACGGTTATACCATGCCAGATTCAGCCGGGCCCGCTCAAACACGCGGGTCGCCTCCATGGCCAGCGCTTCACTGCGGATACAGTGCTCTTCCAGCTGCAGTTTGGATTCCCGTGCCGCTTTTCCCGCCTGATGCATCGAGGCGAGATACCCGGCCAGCGCCTGATACATCGGTGCATCCGGCTTATCCCAGCACAGGGCACACTGTGCGCAGTCCGCGCAGATATGACCGGTGATCTCATTATGTATCTTTCCCATTTCCTCCGGAGTAAAATCTTTTTTCTGCATATTCATTCCGGAAAAAAACTGCGCCAGCTCACCGAAGGAATCCGCATAGCCCATCAGCCGGTTTTCATCCGTCCCCCTGTCTGCCTCCGGCTCGGGCAGGCGTTCCACCAGAAGCGGCAGCCAGTATAGGAGTCTGGAAAATACAAATACACTTGCAAAGCAGATCACACCCTCCATCAGCTTGAGGGGCAGGTCGTCCCGTATCGTATTTGTCAGCAGATCCCCGCTGATACTGAGCGAGACCGTAATGACCGCAGCTGAGATTGCAGCCGTGAGGACCAGGCATTTATGGTCGATCCACTCACAGATCTTTACCACCAGCCAGATCACGACCATTCCGATCGTATAGCGTACCGTATCCGTGACCGGCAGTGTAAACACCATTCCAAGAAACATAACCCCGCCCAACATGGCACGGCCTTCCCCTCGCAAAAGCGCCGCCGCATAATATGCCGGAAGAAAAGGGTAATAGCCTCCGATGCCAAACCTGCACATCAGCGCTCCGATCAGAGCGATCAGTATTTGTCTGTAGCTTTCTTTTTTCATAATTGCTTACCTCCGCTTTTTTCGTCGAAGGTCATTATAGAAAAGAAAACTTCCATAATTTGTCAAAAAAAATATGGGATCTGAAAAATCGTTCGTCAAAACGCTCCTTCAAATCCCGATTTGAATCGATTATAGGTGCTTCATCCGTTTGAGGTTCTTCACCGTTTCACAGGTTCACGCTTACTCTTTCTCGCGATAAATGATCTCATCGTCATAGAACAGCCCGTATCTGTGTGCTTCTTTCTCAATGTATTCCTGAGACTGCATATTTTTTTCCTGTTCTTCAAGTTCCTGTTGTCTGGCTTCCTCCTCACTCTTCTGTTCCTCATAGGAAGCCTCTTTCGCTGCCAGCTCCTGGTTTTTATTGTAAAGTTTTACGATCTGGGTTGACATTAAAGCGATCAGCAGGCATACCATACAGGTAATGCTGAACTTCGCCATCCGGTTTTGCTTTTTTCTGCCTCTGCTCATCTACTCACATCCTCTGTCCGTTATAGTTTACATAAGCTCATTTTAACCATCTTCCAGAGCTTTTTCAACCGTTTTTTCTGACATGTCCATACTTTTCCACAAAAATCCTGCCCTTTTCTCTGTTTCATGCGCAAAAAAGCCGCCGCACGGCGCACCGGTCGAAGCAACACGCCGAGCACCCGCTGAAGAAAACGGATGATATAGGGCACGCAGATCCTGCTGAAACTACAGGCATAGAGTATCATGCCTGCCAAAAGTCCGCCAAACACATATCCTCTGAGCCGCCCGTCATTTTTATCATACAGCTGAACAAACACCACGACGGCCACATAGATCCAATAAACCAGGTCCTCCAGGTTGATGAGGAATGTTCCATGGGGAATGATACCCCGAATGATACGAAGCACATCATAACACGCAGCCAGAAACACGCCCACCAGAAAAAAACAACACAAAAGTGCCAGCTCCTCGTAAATGCCGGCACTGACCATACGTATCTGCATCAGCGGAAAATACGGCTCAACAGAGATTCTCCCTTGTGAGCATTCGACACATCAGAATAGGACAGCGCGTCTATTTTTCCTGCGATATCCACCTCTCCTTTTTCCAGTGAAAGGCGGTTCACATGCAGATCTTTTCCCTTGATCAATAACATGCCCTGCTCTGTTTCAAGCAGGATCTCGCTAACATCAAAAGAAAGCACATCTACGATTCCGCTGAAGCTGCCGTTCTGGCGGTTATTCATCAATACCCGGTGGGTATGTGTTCCCATTTTTTCATCCATAGTTCCAAGCCCTCCATGTTAAAATCTATGCAGGGCATGGTTCAAATAGACTTAAAGATACTCAAAAAGCTCAGCTGCTTCGTCTTTTTTGGTCGTCTGGGCGATGGCCTTCACCCGTACCTTTACCGTTTTTGTTCCAAATTGGATCTCTATGATGTCGCCTTCTTTGACATTCAGGGATGCCTTCGCCACCTTGCCGTTTACCAGTACACGGCCGGCATCACATGCCTCGTTTGCGATCGTGCGCCGCTTGATCAGGCGGGACACCTTTAGAAATTTGTCGAGTCTCATCTTATTTTTCCTTTCCTATTACAATAAAACAAGCGGGCCTCTTTCTACAGAAGCCCGCCCGAAAATTCTATTCTTTACGAATTAAGCGTTTACGCTATCCTTTAAAGCCTTACCAGCTTTGAACTTGGGAGCCTTAGATGCAGGGATGGTCATCTCCTTGCCGGTCTGAGGATTTCTTCCGGTTCTAGCTGCACGCTCAGATACCTCAAATGTACCGAAGCCTACTAACTGGATCTTCTCGCCCTTCTTTAACTCTTCTGCTACTACATCAGTGAAAGCCTTTAAAGCTGCCTCTGCGTCCTTCTTTGATAATCCTGTCTTATCAGCCATTGCTGATACTAATTCCATCTTATTCATGGTTTGTGTCCTCCTATTGGATTTCTATTCTTTTCTTGTCTTTAAAATGCCGATACTCCGTCCATTCCGAAATACCTACGCATATATTTATACTTGGTTTTCGGGGGCTTGTCAAGATGATTTGCCTATTTTCCCAAGAAAATGGCACATTTTAGATCATTTTCCGGATCATTGCCAAAACATTTTCGCCAAGCGCTTTTGATTTCGCATCTGCATCCTCCAGAGAAGTTCCTTTGACTCCAAGGTAGAATTTTACCTTCGGCTCGGTTCCTGAAGGGCGAACACATACCCATGCATCATCCGTCAGTTCATAATAAAGCACGTTTGATCCGGGAAGTCCGGTAGGCTTCTCCTCGCCGGTCTTTACATCCTTGATCGTTCCCTCTTTGTAATCGCGCACAGCTGTTACTTCATAGCCGCCGATCTCCTTCGGAGCATCCGCACGCAGCGTATTCATGATCTCCTGGATCTTTGCAAGGCCTTCGATACCCTTAAGTGTGATAGACTCTACGTGATCCTTGTAGTAGCCATAGCGCTCATACATCTCGATCATCGCATCCCAGAGTGTCATGTTTTTCGTCTTGTAGTAAGCAGCTGCCTCGCACAATGTCATGGAAGCAACGACTGCATCCTTATCTCTTGCATAAGTTCCGGTCAGACAGCCGTAACTCTCCTCCATACCGAACAGATAGGTTCCCTTGCCCTCGTTCTCGAACTTCAAGATCTGCTGTCCGATAAACTTGAAACCGGTCAGCACCTCGATCAGCTGAATACCATAGTATTTTGCAATGGCGTCTGCCATATTTGTTGACACGATGGATTTGATAAATGCGCCGTCCTCGGGCAGTTTGCCGTCACGCGCCTTGCGCTGGCTGATCACATAGTCACCAATCAGGCAGCCGGACATATTTCCGGTCAGGGAATGATACTCGCCGGTCTTTGAATCCTTTACATATACGCCAAGACGGTCTGCATCGGGATCTGTTGCAAGGATCAGATCTGCATTTACTTCCTTTCCAAGCTTCAGACCAAGCTGGAATGCCTCTTCTGTCTCCGGGTTCGGATAGCTGACAGTGGGGAAATCGCCATCCGGCAATTCCTGCTCGGGCACAACGTAAACCTTTGTAAAGCCCAGCTCTTTTAATACACGGCGTACCGGAATATTTCCTGTGCCGTGTAACGGTGTATAGACGATCGTCAGATCATCCTTTACCGCATCAATGCAGTCCTGATGCAGCACGAGGCTCTTTAATTCTGCGATGTAGGGATCGTCGATGTCCGCACCGATCTGCTGATACATGCCTGCAGCAATGGCCGCAGACTTGTCCATCGTCTTTACAGTCGCATAGTCCGTAACCTTTTTCACCTCATCCATGATACCGCTGTCGTGCGGCGGTGTGATCTGTGCACCATCCTCCCAGTATACCTTATAACCGTTGTACTCCGGCGGATTGTGGCTGGCAGTGATATTGATACCTGCGATACAGCCCAGTTTACGGACTGCGTATGACAGCTCGGGCGTCGGGCGAAGGCTCTCGAACACGTATGCCTTTATGCCGTTTGCTGCAAGACAAAGTGCTGCTTCATCCGCAAATTCCGGTGACATATGGCGGGAATCAAATGCAATGGCTACGCCTTTTTTCTCGCCTCCCACACCCAAAATATAGTTTGCAAGTCCCTGTGTTGCCTTGCGCACGGTATAAATGTTCATACGGTTCGTTCCGGCTCCGATGACTCCGCGAAGTCCTGCCGTTCCAAACTCCAGATCCATGTAAAAGCGATCCTCGATCTCTTTTTCGTCCCCCTCAATTGCCTTTAATTCTGCTTTTGTCTCAGCATCAAAGTACGGATTGTTCAGCCACTCCTCATACATTGCCTTGTAGTCCATTTGTTTCCCTCCTAAATACTTATCATGATATTATGGTTTTTATCTCAAGCCGCGTTCCGCAGCCTGTATACTGCCTCATTAAACCGTTTTCCGCCGGATCTCTATTCATCTTTCATATCCGCAAGTGATTTGATCAGATCCGCGATCGTGTCCAAATAATCGCTGTAGTCACCGGTGCTGCTGCCTGTCGCATCTGCCGTGCTTGTCCCCTTTTCCTCGCTGCTGACTGTCTCGCTGTCATCCGTGCTTTCGGATACGGCGGAACCCGAGATCAAGCTGCTTCCATCCGCAGACTCCTGTGCATCCTCCTGCTCATCTTCCTGTGCCAGCTCCGGCTCACCGATCTGGATCGTCGCCTCCTTGGAGTGGATCACCAGCTGACGCTCCCACGTCTCAAAGCCATCTGCGATCACCGTCAGGCTGTACACGCCATAGCGCAGCTCCACAGGCTGATCGTATTCCACCGGTTCACCATCTATGTAGAGCAGGGCATCCTGTACATGGATCTCAAATGTCACAAGACAGGTCTTCGGCCCTTCACCCTTATACTCATTCAGATCCACCGTCGTCACCTGGGCACGCTCCACCTCGATCGTCTTGCTGTCCCCATAGCCATCATTTGCCACAGACAGCTCATAAGTGCCTTCCGGTACCTCAAGTGTCATATCCGGTGTGACCTTCGCATAGATCTTCGTTCCGAGGCTGATCCAGCCACCCTCAAACAATTCCGTGTTCGTCAGCGCGATCGTACCGTGTCCGGTGGTCACCTGTACGGACAGGATCTGTTTATCCAGCCCCTGCACGCTGATCACATCATTTTCACTCACCTGTTCCAGAGAGATCTCCTGATCGCCGGAAAACACCCGCAGATGCTCATCATACCGATACTTTGTATCTCCGATGACCAGCATGCCGATGGATGGATCCACGGAAAACCGTGTGATGTTTTCCTGATACCAGGCAGACCGGGCAAGCTGTATGGTGGTAAGCTTTGCTTCATCATCCAATTCGCCTATTGTTACCACCCGCCCGGGCACAAGCTTTGCAGTCGACATAAATTGTCCGTGATCATCCAGGATCTGCGTCGCCTGCGTGTAGCCATACTGGACCGTCCGCGGAGAATCCGGCAGGGCAAGCCCAATGAGGCGCTTTTCGGTATCGATACTGATCACCACGTAAATTTCATCATTCGTCCGTGCTGCCTCCATATCCCCCATCTCATCATCGGATGCTTCCGCTGTTTCCGGAACAGCTTCCGGGTATTGATCCATCGAGATCGTTCCGGAGGTTTTTGCACCACAGCCGCAGAGCAGCAGCATACATGAAATTGTCATTATCATCTGTAAAAATCGCTTGCTCATGATTTTTATTATAAACTATTTTATGAGATAAAACAACATCGATAAAAACTCCTCACGTTTTATTTCCTGTTCGGACAAGCGCGTGAGCTTTTCAATATCCCGCAGGGAAACCCAGGTCTTGCGCGCATTGTAGTAGTGGTTGACGATCTTCCAGAATTTTTCCGGGTAGAGAAGCTTAAGGTAAAGCTGGCAGAGCTCCCAGGGGGCAAGCTCGCGCACCGAGTTGTACGCCATCACCATGTCCATGCCAAGCCCACTGCTCCAGTTATGCTTTTCCAGTATCTTTCGCATAAAATTTGTCAGATCGGACACACAGAGATCATACCGGATCTTCTCAAATCCGACCACTGCCAGCCCATCCCGCGTAAACAACAGGTTATGCTGATTGAAATCGCCGTGACAAAGCTGCACGGATCCCTCCGGCACACACTGCATCTTCTCCATCTCCAGCACCTTTTCCGCCTGCTCCATATAGTGCTCATATCCCTGAAGAAATTCGCTTTCAAACTCATTTTTCTTTTTTTTCGCCCGCACATAGTTTTTCACTTTTTTCAGTTCCCGCGTATGTTTCTGTGCAAGGCTTTGCGGCACTGTGAACAGCACTTCTCCCTGCGCCCCGCTTGCAGGCCGGAAACCGGCCAGCAGACAGTGCAGCTTTGCCATATGTCTGGTAACGCAAAGAATCTCCTCCGTATTTCGTGTGTCGCACTCGCGTCCCTGAAAGGTTTTTCGCAAAAAATAGGATATCCCGTCGATGTCGGTATAGAGAAGCGTACCCTCACTCGTTCGCACCAGTTCTTCCGCCAAAAAGCCCTGCTCCTTCAGATAACGCAGGGTCTCCTCCAAAAGTTCCAGCCGGCGCACAGAGCCTGTATACTCCTTAAGCAGATAGATCCCGTCCCTGTCCGTGCAGAGAATAGACCCGCGTCCTTTCATATTCCCTGTGAATTCCTTCGGATATGCACTCAGAATCTGCTCTGCTCGATAATACATAAGAAACCCCTCCAATAGATTTAAGTGACGCGTTTTCCCGTCCTCTCCAATCTTATGAAAGGGTTTCTTATTTTATGCTTTATCCAGCTGTGAAAGCAGATACTCTCTCGTATTGCACTCCGGATCCTCCAGCACAAGCTCCAGCAGTGCGTGCAGCTTTTCTCCGATGGCTCTGCCCTGGGGCACACCTGCCGTCAAAAGATCCGAACCGTCCACCGCGAGATCTTTGATGGACAGACATTGCTTCTTCTCTAAGATCTGCCTGTAAACCGCCTCGTAATCATCTACATAACGCAGTTTTTCCTCTTTTTTGTAATCACTCTGAGCACGGATATCCGCCCGCTTGACCGCGAAAATATCCGGATACTGTGCCTCGCCAACCCGGCAGATGGCACGTCTTACGTTACGTTCGGTCAACGGCGGATTGTCATCATGCCAGCGGATGAGCTGTGTCACCCGCGCAGTCGTCTCATTGTCCATCTTGAGCCGGCGCAGGATCTTTCTTGCCATCTCCGCCCCCTGGGCAGGGTGTCCGTGAAAATGGTCGATCCCGTTCTCATCCGTCGTCTTGCAGAAAGGCTTCGCCACATCATGCAGCAGCATTGCCAGACGCAGTACCTTATCTCCCGGTACCTCCAAAAGACTGTGCAGCGTGTGTTCTCCCACACTATAACAGTGGTGCGGGTTGTTCTGCCCGGTCTCCATCATGCGGTCCAGCTCCGGCAGAAAATACGCGCTGAGACCCGTCTCATAAAAAAGGTGAATCGTCTGCGGATGCATACTTGTCAGCGTTTTCAGCAGCTCTGTCTGGATACGCTCCGCACTGATCCTTTGGATCGTGAAAGCCAGTTCGCAGATCGCTTCCCGTGTATGCTCTTCGATAGAAAATCCAAGCTGCGCCGAAAAGCGGATCGCCCGCATCATGCGCAGCGCATCTTCCGTAAAGCGCTCTGTCGGCTCTCCGACGCATCGGATCACGCCTTTTTCCAGATCCTCTCTGCCATTAAAGAGGTCGACCAGTCCTTTTGTCTCATTATATGCCATCGCATTGATCGTAAAGTCGCGGCGCATAAGATCATCCGAGAGACTCCCTGTAAAACTTACTTCTTTCGGGTGTCTGCCGTCCTCGTATTCTCCGTCGATCCGGTAAGTCGTCACCTCGTAGCCGGTGTGATCCAGCATGATGGTCACGGTTCCGTGCTTCAGTCCGGTGTCGATCGTGCGGCGAAACAATGCTTTCACCTGCAGCGGCTTCGCGTTCGTGGTGATATCCCAGTCCTGTGGAACACGCCCCAGCAGTGCGTCACGCACACAGCCGCCGACCGCATAGCCCTCGTAGCCGTTTTCCTCTAATGTGTGCAGGATGAATTTTACGTGATCCGGTAAGTTGATGTTCATGAATGCTCCTATAATTTTAGTATGCCTTGCCCCAGAAGACGAGCTTCTTGGCAGGCTTTCCGCAGCAGACGCATACGTCAGATATCTGCTCCTGCTCGAAAGGCATACAGCGTGAGGTTGCAGTCGTCTCTTCTTTGATCTTATCCTCGCAAGCCTGATCACCGCACCACATGGCCCGGATGAATCCCGGCTTGTTCTCAACTGCATCCTTAAACTCATCATAAGTGGTCACATCGGTAATGTGTGCGTCGCGGTGTGCCTTTGCACGCGCAAACATATCCTGTTGGATCGTCTCTAACAGCTCCGGCAGCTTCGCAGCGACCTCATCCAGACTCATGACGATCTTCTCTCTCGTATCACGGCGGACAACCACGCACTGACCAGCCTCGATATCTTTAGGTCCCAGCTCGATGCGAACGGGAATACCGCGCATCTCCTGCTCTGAAAATTTCCATCCGGGAGATTTGTCGGAATCATCCAGTCTCGCACGGATACCGTTGTTGTTAAGCGCCGCAAGCACTTCGTTTGCCTTGTCCAACACACCCTCTGCCTGCTGGCGGATCGGGATGATCATTGCCTGAACCGGTGCAATGTGAGGCGGCAGCTTCAGACCGGAATCGTCGCCGTGTACCATGATGATCGCACCGATCAGTCGTGTCGTCATACCCCATGAGGTCTGGAACGGATGTACAAGCTGATTGTTTTTATCTGTGTAAGTAATGTCAAAGGCCTTGGCAAATCCGTCACCAAAATTATGGCTTGTGCCGGACTGCAACGCTTTTCCGTCGTGCATGAGCGCTTCGATCGTATAAGTAGCCTCTGCACCGGCAAATTTTTCTTTCTCAGTCTTCTGTCCCTTGATGACAGGGATCGCCAGTTCATCCTCCAAAAAGTCCGCATACACGTTCAGCATCTGCAGGGTACGCTCCTGTGCCTCCTCCGCGGTTGCGTGGATCGTATGTCCTTCCTGCCACAAAAACTCACGGGAGCGGAGGAACGGTCTCGTCTCCTTTTCCCAACGTACCACCGAACACCACTGGTTATAGTTCTTCGGCAGATCGCGGTATGAATGGATCAGGTTTTTATAAAAATCACAGAACAGTGTCTCGGATGTGGGACGCACGCACAGACGCTCCTGCAGCGGCTGCAGACCGCCGTGTGTCACCCATGCCACCTCCGGTGCAAATCCTTCCACATGATCTTTTTCCTTTTCTAACAGACTCTCGGGAATGAACATCGGCATGTATACATTCTCCACGCCGGTCTCCTTAAAGCGGCGGTCAAGCTCCTTCTGGATATTCTCCCAGATGGCATAGCCTGCGGGCTTGATGATCATACAGCCCTTGACAGATGAGTAATCGATCAGTTCTGCCTTTTTTACGACATCCGTGTACCACTGCGCAAAATCTTCCTCCATGGAGGTGATCTGCTCCACTAACTTCTTTTCCTTTGCCATGATGATTCTCCTTTATATTTACGTGATTCCCCGTTGAGACGCATTCGCAAAATCGCCTTGCCTCTCAACCGTACAAAAAACCGCCGGAACAATCAATCCCTCATCACAGGGACCGATTCTCTCGGCGGTACCACCCTTGTTCATATATGTGACGCGATCCGTTCTCTCAGTCGGCGTCTGTACACCCTGATCTGACCGGTATTTCCTCTCACATACATACACTCGATTCGCCCTTAACGCGGACGCTACGTTGTGCTTCGCAGCCAACAGGCGCTCACACAAAGCTCCGAGGCAGGTTCGGGGACTCGTCACCGGAGATCTCTCAGCACTGATCTCCTCTCTGTAAGGCACGTTTGTTCCGTACTATTCCTCTTCGACGCTCATTTATATAGGATTGTGTCCAGCTAGTGCCTATTTTATAACCGCGGAACGGGGATTGTCAACCTCAATTTCTGTATTTCAAAAACCGATTGTATTTTCCCCCTCAATACGGTAAACTTAACCTTAACTTACATTATTTCACAGAGGAGGTCATGTACTTATGGAAAAGGCACCTGTTTATTTCACCACATTCAAGGCAACAGAACATGAGAACCTGCTGCAGAAGCTTCACCGGCTCATGAAGACCGCGGGCTTTGAGCAGATCGATTTCAAAGATAAATACGCTGCGATCAAGATCCACTTTGGCGAGTACGGCAATCTGTCCTTCCTGCGCCCCAACTACGCGAAAGTAGTTGCGGACTACGTGAAGGAACTGGGCGGCAAGCCGTTTCTGACCGACTGCAACACGCTGTATGTGGGCAGCCGCAAAAATGCGCTGGATCATCTGGACACCGCTTACGTGAACGGTTTTTCTCCGCTACAGACCGGCTGTCACGTGCTGATCGCGGACGGTTTAAAGGGAACCGATGAAGTAAAAGTTCCGATCAATGGAGATTACGTGACCGAGGCAAAGATCGGCCGCGCCATCATGGATGCGGATATCTTTATTTCCCTGACACACTTTAAGGGCCACGAAGCCACCGGTTTCGGCGGCACCATGAAAAATATCGGTATGGGCTGCGGTTCCTGCGAAGGAAAAAAGGAGCAGCACTGTGACGGCAGACCCAGCGTTGCCCGCCCCGAAGACTGTATCGGCTGCGGTGCCTGTGCACGCATCTGTGCCCATGATGCACCGGTCATCGCTAATGGGAAAGCAACGATCGATCACAACAAATGTGTCGGCTGCGAGCGCTGTATCGCCACCTGTCCGAAGCATGCGATCGCAACGGATTCTGCCGATGCCGTCACCATGTTAAACTACAAGATCGCAGAGTATTCTCTGGCTGTCTGCCAGAACCGTCCCTGCTTCCACGTATCACTCATCTGCGACGTGTCACCAAACTGCGACTGCCACGCGGAGAACGATATCCCCATCATCCCGAATGTGGGTATGCTGGCTTCTTTTGATCCGGTGGCTCTGGATCAGGCCTGCGCGGATCTGTGCAACCAGCAGACACCGATTCCGGCAAGTATCCTCGGGGAAAATATTGAAAAGTACGGAAACGAGGAAGGTCACGACCACTTCCACATGACCCATCCCGACACCGAATGGAGATCCTGCATCGAGCACGCAGTCAAGATCGGTTTGGGCACGAATGAGTACGATTTGATCACTATTTAAGTGATCATGCCAACGAATCCTGCCCCGGTGGGCTTTGTATGAAATTCCATGACCTCTCCGGTGCGCGGATGCATAAACGTCAGCCGGCAGCTGCAGAGCGCCAACGGCTGACCGGTCTGAGCGCTTCCATATTTCGCATCCCCCAGGAGCGGATATCCGATGGCGGCAAACTGCACACGGATCTGATGATGCCTGCCCGTATCCAGCCGGATACGCAGCAGGCTTTTTTCATCTGCCGTGGCAAGACGCTCATAGGAAAGTCTCGCCTCTTTTCCCCCGGCGGTTCCTGCAGCTACCACCGCAGAGGTGTTTGTCCGCCCATCTTTTTTTAACGCATGTACCAGCGTGCCGGATGCCTCCGTCACACCGGTCACCACTGCCAGATATTCCTTTGCGAAATCACCCCCGCGAAGCCCGGCGCTTAAAGATGCTGCCGCCTCCTTTGTCTTTGCCAGCACCAGCAGCCCTTCCACAGGCTGATCCAGCCGGTGCACAACGCCTATAAACGCCGCTTCTCCTTTTGATACCCGGCGGTTTATCAGCAGACTCACCAGATCCTGCTGCCTCGGATCTCTCGTTTCCACCGCCAGAAAGGGCGGCTTGTGCACAACGATCACCTCCGCGTCCTCATAGCATATCATCCACTCCATCTGCTGTCTCGTCACTCTCATTTGCATCCTCCTTTGCCACATCGTCACTGTACAGCTGCCAGATCAAAAACGCGCTGATGGGTCCAAGCAAAAAGCCTCCTCTGGAATACACCTTAATGCCCACATAGACACTGATCAGCACCGCCAGCGGCGGCACACCGATCTTTTTTCCGATCAGCTTCGGCTCCAGACTCTGTCTGGCAAAGCTGGTAATGATATACAGCGCGACAAACCACAGCGCCGATACATACCGCCCGCTCAAAAGGCGCCACAGCGCCCAGGGCAGAAAACAGATCCCGGTGCCCAGAAATGGCAGCGCGTCACAGATGCCGATCGCCACTCCGATCAGCAGCCAGTAGCGCTCCCGCGCTACCAATAGCCCAAGCACACAGATGCCGGTAATGGTGCCGATGATGATCATCTGTGCCTTGACGTAAGTCCATCCCACCTTCCGCATCGTCAATCCGAAACCGGCATGAAACAGCCGCTTTGCAATGCGTCCCGTTGTTCTTTTCAACTCATCAAACTCACCGAGCATGAGCAGCGCGCTCACGATGGTGACCAGCACATAGGCAAGTCCCCGCAGTGTCTGCGTGCCCACATGCTTCCAGTTGGACATCAGCGCATCTGCATCAAAATGAAGGCTGCGCTTTTGCACCGTGTCCACAAAGATGCTGTAGTCCTCCGGCTCCATCACCCAACGCCCCGTCCATGTGTGCAGACGGTCACAGCACGTGTTCCACATGGTGCGCCCCTGTGAAAACAACGCGTCCGGCAGACCGCATTTTCCCGCATAGCTGCCGCCCAGCACCAGCAGGTACAGAATCCCCCCTGCGATCAGTACCGCAACACAGATGCCGACAAACAGCGCCACGAAACCTGCCGCTTCCCGTTTCAGATGCAGCCTGCGCTGGAGCCATCTGCGTAGCGGATACAGCGCAAACGCGATCACAAAGCCTATACAAAAAGGGAATACCACCGGCAGTAAATATTCCATCATCACATACACAGCCAGGGTAATCCCTATCAGTCTGATCCATTGATACCATTTGAAAATATTTCCGTTTTGATTTCTTTCGTCCATACCTGTAGTATGTACGCTGCGCGAAAGAATCTCTCTGGAAGTTCTATCCGCCATTATATATGTACAGCCGAAATCAATGGTTTTCCATTATTTTCCGATCACAGCCTCCACACCGGAGATCATGCGTGATGCTTCCAGCGGTTTTGCCATAAAGCCCGACGCTCCCAGCGCTCCGCCCTTTTCACATGTTTCCGGGCTGACATCTGCCGTCAAAAAGATGACCGGAATATCGATCCATTCCTCATGGGTACGTATCTCTCGCATCACTTCAAAGCCATCCATCTCCGGCATCAGGACATCCAAAAGGATCAGATCCGGAATGTTCTTTGAAAGATAATTTAACGCCATCTTTCCGGACGGTACCGGAATCACCTTGTATGTCGGTGATAAGATCTTCAATGCATTGTTCAGATTTAATTTGTCATCGTCTACAACCAGTATTGTCTTCATCCTCTGTCCCTCCTGTCAAAATGCAACCGTTTTGAACTGCTTCTCACAAACCTGTCACTCTTACAGCTTAAATCTGTAACCCACTCCCCAGATCGTTTCGATATACTGCGGTTTTGCCGTGTTGTACTCGATCTTTTCGCGGATCTTTTTGATGTGCACCGTCACAGTGGCGATATCTCCCTCCGGTTCCATTTCCCAAATTGTACTAAATAATTCTTCTTTTGAAAAGACCCGATTGGGATTTTCCGCAAGAAACGTCAGCAGGTCAAACTCCTTGGAGGTGAAGGATTTCTCCTCGTCGTTCACCCAGACACGCCGCGCCTTCTTGTCGATCCGGATACCCCGGATCTTGATCTCATCATTTTTCGCCTGATCCGATGAAGTCAGCGTCTCATAGCGTGCCAGATGTGCCTTGACACGTGCCACCAGTTCGCTGGGAGAGAAAGGTTTTGTGATGTAATCATCTGCCCCAAGTCCCAGACCGCGGATCTTATCAATGTCATCCTTCTTTGCGGAAACCATGAGGATCGGAACATTTTTCTCGCGCCGGATCTCCCTGCATATATCAAATCCGTCCATATCGGGCAGCATTAAATCCAGAATAAACATATCAAAATCTTCTTCCAGTGCCCGTTTCAGCCCTTCGCGGCCGTTCTCCTCAATCTGCACTTCAAAATCGCTCAGCTCCAGATAATCTTTCTCCAGCTCTGCAATGGATGTCTCATCCTCAATGATCAGTATTTTCTTCATCTCTGCCTCCTATTCTGCGGTTTCTTCCACCGGCGGTTCCGCCACTTGATATTTACGGATCACGAAATACATGATCGTACCGATACCGAGCTTCGAGGTCGCCCATATTTTTCCGCCGTGATCCTCGATGATCTTTTTCACGATTGACAACCCGATACCGCTGCCGCCGGTTGCGGAGTTGCGCGATGCATCCGCCCGGTAAAAGCGATCGAAAATGTACGGAAGATCCTTTGCTGCAATGCCACGCCCGTTGTCTTCGATCTCAACCTGTATAAAATCTCCCACATCCTTGATCCGCATGTGGATCAGCCCCTGTGGTTTGTCCAGGTACTTCAGTGTATTGCTGATGATGTTATTGATCACACGCCCCAGCTGCTCCGGGTCTGCGATGATCACCACATCGTCCGCCACATAGTTCATGTACTGGAGAAGCACATTTTTGGACTCCAGCTCCATGGACAGATCCTCCACGCAGTCCCTGAAGTAATTTGCCACATTGATCTTGTTAAAATTGTACGGGATGCGGTTCGTGTTGATCTGGGAATAGAGTGTCAGCTCATTGACCAGACGCGTCATCTCATTTGTCTTGCTATAGATCGTCTTAATGTAATGATCCATTTTTTCCGGCGTGTCGGCAACACCGTCCATGATGCCCTCCACGTAGCCGCGGATCGTAGTCAGCGGCGTTTTCAGATCATGGGAGATGTTGCTGATGAGCTCACGGTTTTGCTTTTCGTTGTTCAAGCGCTCTTCGGAATAATCCTTTAAGCGTTTTCGCATTTCCTCAAAGTTCTTGCAGAGTTCTCCGATCTCATCATTGGTCTCCGCTTCTATCGTGAAGTCCAGATTATCCTCCATGATGTTTTTTGTTGCGATCTGCAGCCTGCGGATGGGATTGATCATACCGCTGTAGATCCAGATCGCCAGCATACTGGCGGTAAAGATCAGAATCAGCACCACGGAAACCATCATATCAATGATCATCTTTTTCATTTCAGGAATCATTTCCCGCACATTACTGACAATGAACGCACTGCCCTCCGCTCCGTCGGAAAAACGGAAATCCACCTGCTTGATCAGCGCATGGTCTGCATTATCCACATAGACCCCCAGATCCTGCTCACTGCTGTCACCCACATACTCGGGCAGATATGCCGGAACCGTGTGCCCTTTCTCGCCGCCAAGGAAATAGATCTCATCATCTTTTCGGACGATCAGGTAGGAATTTTTGTCTGCCAGCGCCTCGTCCACTTCCTTCAGATAAGTCACATCCTCCAACTGCTCCGGATTGGTGTCTGCCAGCTCCAGAAGATTCTCAAAATTTTCCTCCGTATAACGGTTCAGCAATTGTACCGTATTCAAAAGATATGTGTAATCCGTCGCTTCTATCCCGTAGTTTTCCTGCAGTTCTTTCATCTGAATATGGCGAAAGCTGCAGAATGCGATTCCCACAAGCACGATCGGGACAAAAATGATCGTGCAAAAAGCGATCAATAGTCTTGTTCGTTGTTTCATCTCGCGGTTACTCCGTCAAAAAAAATAGGATTGGCATGTTATGCCAATCCTATTATAGCATGATTTCACGCAAACATTTCTTAAAATTTTATAAATAAGCCTTTAACGCCTCTACCTTATCAAGTGCCTCCCAGGGCAGATCCAGATCGGTTCTTCCGAAATGTCCGTAAGCTGCGGTCTGCTTGTAGATCGGTCTGCGCAGATCCAGCATCTTGATGATGCCTGCCGGACGCAGATCAAAGTTCTCGCGCACGATCTCAACCAGCTTGTCATCTGCCAGCTTTCCTGTGCCGAAAGTATCTACCATGATGGAAGTCGGCTGTGCCACACCGATCGCATAGGACAGCTGGATCTCACACTTGTCAGCCAGTCCTGCTGCAACCAGATTCTTTGCAACGTAGCGGGCTGCATATGCTGCGGATCGATCCACCTTTGTGCAGTCCTTTCCGGAAAATGCGCCGCCGCCGTGGCGTGCATATCCGCCATAGGTGTCAACGATGATCTTCCGGCCGGTAAGACCTGCGTCACCGTGGGGTCCTCCGATGACAAAACGACCGGTGGGGTTGATGAAGAACTTGGTCTTCTCATCGATCAGCTCGACAGGCAGAACCGGATCAAATACATATTTTTTGATATCCTCATGGATCTGCTCCTGCGTCACATCTTCGTCGTGCTGCGTAGACAGTACGACTGCCTCCAGGCGCTTCGGCTTTCCATTCTCATCATACTCTACGGATACCTGTGTCTTTCCATCGGGACGCAGGTATTTTAATGTGCCGTCCTTGCGCACATTTGTCAGCTGTAATGCCAGCTTATGAGCCAGCGAGATCGGGTAAGGCATATATTCCTCCGTCTCATTGGTCGCATAACCGAACATCATTCCCTGATCGCCGGCTCCGGTATCAAGGTCATCTGTCAGGTCTCCTTTTTTTGCCTCCAGCGCCTTATCAACGCCCATGGCGATATCTGCAGACTGCTGGTCGAGAGCAACCATCACTGCACAGGTATTTCCATCGAATCCGGTTTTTGCATCATTATAGCCGATCTCATTCACCGTCTGGCGAACGATCGCCGGGATATCCAGATGTGCCTTGGTTGTGATCTCTCCGGTCACCAGCACAAAACCGGTACAACATGCGGTCTCACATGCCACACGGCTCATCGGATCTTCTGACATACATGCATCAAGAATCGCATCAGACACTGCATCGCACACCTTGTCAGGATGTCCTTCTGTCACTGACTCGGAAGTGAATAATAATTTTTCCATGCTCTGTTTCCTCCTTGGAATGATAAAATAACGATATGTTAAAAGTTGACATACAATAAAAAAATCCGCTCCCAAATAAGCGGATTGATTGCAATATCAGATCCTCTTATTGTTCGATTTCTCGCTCAGGTTGGCACCTTCCAATCATGGGGTTGCCGTGACTTCACAGATCCTATGTATCTCCATCACTCTGAATAAGGGATTTTTTGTGGCTGCTCTGGACAGCTACCGATTTTCTATTGTCTGTTCGTTAATACCATACTCTATTTATAAGTGTAAGTCAATATATATTTCATCCGGTTTGTATAGGTATTTTTACATATTTTATATATTCTTTCATTTTTTGCTTTATTTTTCTAAAATCTTACACTCAATTTATTGACAAAATTTCCTTTTGTGCAGATAATACAATTATGGAAAATATTAAACTATCAGATTTAAAGCCGGGCATGGTGACCGCCGAACCCGTAAAGACCAAAAGAGGGCAGGAGTTGATCCCTGCCGGTACAACTTTAACAAAACAGTTAATTTCACGCATGGAGTTCTACAGCATTGATTCAGCTTGCATTGATGAGACTTCGATTCTTACAGAGGAGGAGATTCAAGCCGCTTTGCAGGCAGCCATGGCACAAAAGCTAGGCCATTCGGCACCGGAAGTCAAGAAAGAAGAACCCCGGTCAGAAATCGCATCCCCTAAAAACGAGGTTGCTTATTCACAAAAAGTTAAGAGAAGCAAGTCATTTCAGGAATATTCGCTGCATTCAACAATGGTAACAAAAATGCTGAAGGATCAGCTGGAAGGATTTGTGTTTGACAAACAGCCGATGGATTTCGACGCCCTGTTAGCAGGTGTCAAATCTCTGATCACACCCGGACAGACAGTGATCCAGTATTTTGACATGCTTCACAATCTGCGTTCCAGCGATGACAGTGTATATTCTCATTCCCTGAACGTTGCGATGATCTCGCGGATCCTTGGCAAATGGCTCAAGTGGAGCAGTTCCGATCTGGACAGCCTCGTTATTGCCGGTCTTTTGCATGATATCGGAAAGATCACGATCCCGCCTGAGATCCTGAACAAGGAGGGCAAGCTGACTGACGAAGAGTTTGAACAGATCCGCTGGCATCCCCGCGCAGGATATGACCTGATCAAGGATCTGAAGATCGATTCCCGCATCAAAAAAGCCGCTCTGCAGCATCATGAGCGCTGTGACGGCAGCGGCTATCCGATGAAAGTGGACGAGATCATGCTGGACGACTTTGCAATGGTTGTCGCTATCGCAGATGTATACGATGCCATGACCGCGGCTCGCAAATACCGCGCACCGCTCTGTCCGTTCCAGGTCATCCGGGAATTTGAACGCGATGGTTACCACAAGTATAAAACAGAGTTTCTGCTGACGTTCCTGCGGCGCATCGCAACGACCTATCAGAACAACCGCGTCATCTTAAGTGACGGTCAGGCGGCAAAGATCATTCTGCTCAACCAGAATTCTCTATCCGAGCCATTGGTACAGCTCAACGACGGTTCCTGCATCGATCTTGCTTCATCACCGTTGTACATACAGTCAATTGTTTAATTTTTCAATCAAAAACCCGCGTGGCACTGCCACACGGGTTTCTTTTTTCTATTTTATTTTATGAAACTTTCAGCGTAAACTTCTGGATCTCTTTTTCGGAGCTCACTTTCTCGATCTGTGCGCCGAGGCTCGCAAGCTTCTCCTCAAAATTTTCATAACCGCGCTCGATATAGTAGATGTCATCGACGATCGTGATGCCCTCCGCTGCGAGTCCAGCGATCACAAGTGCTGCGCCTGCACGCAGATCCGGTGCGCTTACTCTGGCGCCGGTATATTTCTCTACCCCGGTGATGATCGCAATGTTGCTCTCTACTTTAATGTTGGCACCCATGCGAGTCAACTCATCCACGTATTTAAAGCGGTTCTCAAAAATGCTCTCGGTAACTGTGCTGGTTCCGTCTGCAATGCCCAGGATCACCGCCATCTGAGGCTGCATATCCGTAGGAAAACCGGGATATGGAAGCGTCGTTACCTGTGTGTGATGCATCGGTTTTGCACATACCACACGCACTGCATCGTCAAACTCCTCCACCTCGCATCCAACCTCCAGCAGTTTTGCCGTGGTTGCTTCCAAGTGCTTGGGAATCACATTTTTCACCGTCACATCTCCACGGGTCGCCGCCGCCGCAAACATAAATGTTCCGGCCTCGATCTGATCCGGGATAATGGAATACTCTGTCTTATGCAGTTTTTCCACACCAACGATACGGATCACATCCGTTCCGGCTCCGCGGATACCTGCACCCATACTGTTTAAGAAGTTCGCCACATCCACAACATGCGGCTCCTTTGCAGCATTCTCAATGATCGTCTTTCCCTCAGCCATCGCCGCTGCCATCATGATATTGATCGTCGCTCCGACAGATACCTTATCAAGATAAATATGCGTACCCTTCAGATGATCCGCCTCCGCCGTGATCAGACCGTGCTGGATATCCACTCTGGCACCCAGCGCACGGAAGCCCTTCAGATGCAGATCAATGGGGCGGCTTCCGATATCACAGCCTCCGGGCAGCGCCACCTCTGCCTTTTTATATTTGCCGAGCAATGCACCCAGCAGATAATAAGAAGCACGGATCTTCTTTATATACTCATAGTCAACGCTCATACCGGAGATCGTGCTTCCGTTGATCTTTACCGTATGGGCATCAGTTCTTTCCACTATAGCTCCAATTCCCTCGATCGCTCCGAGGAGAACATTGATATCCCGCACATTCGGAAGATTGTCGATCGTGATCGTCTCATCTGCCATAATAGATGCAGCAAGAATCGCAAGTGCCGCATTTTTCGCACCGCCGATCTCTACCTCTCCAACTAACGGGTTTCCACCCTTGATCACATATTGTTCCATCTTGCACCTCTGCAATAAAAATTCATACACAAACCACGTAATTATAGTGGCATCACATCCGTTTGTCAATAGAAATACGCGTGATGACCCACTTTTCCTATCATTATAGC
Source organism: uncultured bacterium (assembly GCA_945828315.1). Taxonomy (GTDB): domain Bacteria; phylum Bacillota; class Clostridia; order Lachnospirales; family Lachnospiraceae; genus W0P33-017. The sequence continues at coordinate 64,018 of CALZQA010000004.1, forward strand.
AATCTTCGTGAACTTTGTAAATATGGAAAGTGCTGCCTCTTTGACAGGAGATTCTCTGCCACCGTCTCCGCTGTCAGTATAGTTTATCGTATGCGCCTGTGTGCCGTTCGTGCGTGTCTAATGTGCGAACTGGCTATTGTAGAGTGTCGCGTAAAAACCGCCAGCAGCCAGCAGTTGCTCATGATCTCCCTGCTCGATGATGTGTCCGTCCTTCATGACGAGGATCACATCCGCACTCTGGATCGTAGACAAGCGGTGCGCCACGATAAAGCTCGTCCTGCCCTGCATCATCGTCGCAAACGCATTCTGGATCTTCAGTTCCGTACGGGTATCAATGGAGCTGGTAGCCTCGTCTAAGATCAGCATCGGAGGCAGGCACAGCATTACCCGCGCAATACACAGCAACTGCTTCTGACCCTGCGAAAGACCGCCGCCATCCTCGCCCATGGGTGTGTCATAGCCTTGTGGAAGCCGCTTAATGAAGCTGTGACAGTGGCTTGCCTTTGCCGCGGCGATCATCTCTTCCTCCGTTGCGTCCGGTTTTCCCATGCAGATATTCTCGCGGATCGTACCGGAATGCAGCCAGGTTTCCTGCAGCACCATTCCATAGCTCTCCCGCAGGCTCTCCCTCGTCACATGTCGGATGTCCGTACCGTCCACGCAGATACTTCCTTCCCTGACATCATAGAAACGCATAAGCAGGTTGATCAGCGTCGTCTTCCCGCATCCGGTGGGACCGACGATGGCAATGCGCTGACCCGGTTTTACATGGAGATTAAAGTCCTCGATCAGCCGCTGCTCCTCCGTATAAGAGAAGTACACATGTTCCAGATCCACGCCTCCCTCCACATTCACAAGCCGCACAGCATCCGTATCTTCCGCGATCTCCGGTTGCTCTTCCATCAGTTCAAACACACGGGCCGCGCAGGCGATGGCATTCTGAAGCTCCGCGATCACACCGGAAATCTCGTTGAAAGGCTTTGTATACTGGCTCGCATAATTCAAAAAACAGGAAAGCTGGCCAACTGTCAGGCTGCCCGCCACTGCTGACAGTGCACCGAATACTGCCACTGCCGCATACACGATATTATTCACAAAACGGGTGCTGGGATTTGTCAGTGAGGAAAAGAACACAGCCTTTCTGGAACACATTTCCAGCCGGTCATTGATCTCATCAAAGGCCTCCTGCGCCTGCACCTCATGTCCATATGACTGCACGACCTTCTGATTTTGGATCATCTCATCCATATATGCCGTCTGCTGACCGCGTATCCGGGCCTGCTCCTGAAACATATGGTATGTCTTTTTTGCAATAAAACTCGCCGTAAACAGCGACAGCGGTGTAACGATAATAACAACAAGGGCGATGCCCGCATCCTCACGCAGCATGAAAACAAGCGTTCCGATGATGGTGATCACACCGGTAAACAGCTGTGTAAATCCCAACAGCAGACCGTCAGCAAACTGATCCACATCCGCGATCATACGGCTGGTGATATCTCCGATGGAATGTCCATCCAGATATTTTAAGGGCAGCCGCTGCAGCTTCTCCGCCGCCTCGTCACGGATATCCCTTGTCACGCTGTAGGTAAGCCGGTTATTGCACCGGGCCATCGCCCACTGCGCGATACTGTTGGCAATGATCACAGCAGCGATCAGCCTCAGTATCTTTGTCAAAGCGGCAAAGTCCACCTCATTTACCCCAATGATACAGTCGATCGCATCTCCGGTCAGGAGTGGCACAGACAACGTCAGCACAACGACAGCCAATGCCAGCAGAATGCTCGCCACAAGATAATACCAGTAGCAGCTCACATAGCGCAGCACCTTCTTCATGGTTTCCCGCTTAAAGTTCTTTTTTTCCATGACTTACACGCCTCCCTTCCCTGCTCTGCTGTGATCAAACTGCGAATCGTAAATCTCGCGGTACACAGGGCAATTCTCCAACAACTGCTCATGTGTGCCCTGACCTACAATTTTTCCATCATCCATTACAATAATCAAATCTGCATATAATATAGATGCCGCCCGTTGTGAAACGATGAGAACGGTTGGTTTCGGATCCAGATCCGCAATCGCCATGCGAAGTCTCGCATCCGTGGCATAATCCAACGCCGAAGAGCTGTCATCGAGGATCAGGATCGGATGCTGTCCCACCAGTGTCCGGGCAATAGCCAGACGCTGACGCTGGCCGCCGGAAAGGTTACGCCCGCCTTGCTCGATCTCTTCCTCCAGACCATCTGCCTTTCCTTCCACGATCTCCTTTGCCTGTGCAATGGTGAGGGCTTTCCACAGTTCTTCCTCCGTAGCATCTTTTTTCCCCCAGAGGAGATTTTCCCGGATCGTCCCCCGGAACAGGACCGCTTTCTGCATGACAATACCCACCATATTACACAATTGCTGCTTGCTGTAAGTTCTGATATCTCTGCCGCCGATGCGCACCTCACCCCCTGTCGCGTCATAAAAACGGGGAATGAGATGCACCAGTGAAGTCTTACCGGATCCGGTACCTCCGATGATGCCCACAGTCTGTCCCTTTTTAACAGAGAAAGTGACGTCCTCCAGAGACTTGTCGCCCGCACCTGCATAGGTGAGATCCACATGGGAGAATCCGATGATCTCCTCGCCCTCCTCCACCTGTGAAAGAGGCTCAGCCGCATTGGGAAAACGCATGGAGCTCTCCACTTCCAGCACCCCTGCCACGCGCCGACCGCTGGCCAGCGCCCGCGTCAGGAGCACGATCGTGTTTGCAAGTTTCACCAGTTCCACCAGAATCTGTGACATATAGTCCAAAAGTGCCACGACATCGCCCTGTTCCATCGCTCCGGCAGATACCTTCACGCCTCCGTTCCAGAGCAGCGCGATCACACCAAGATTGATGACCACATAGGTCAGAGGGTTCATAAGCGCCGAGATCTTTCCGACAAACAGCTGCTCCTTTTTCAGAGCCTCATTGTCCGCGCAAAAGCTTTCGATCTCCTCATCCTCCCGGTGAAATGCCCGGATAACGCGCACACCGCTTAAATTTTCCCTCGTACGGCGCAACACCTGATCCAGCCGCTCCTGCACCTTTCTATAGAGTGGCAATGTCACATAGATGATGCCGAACACAATGAGAAACAATACCGGAATGACAACCACAAAGGTGAAGGCCGCCTGAACATTCACCGTAAACGCCATGATCATCGCCCCGAACACGATAAAGGGCGAACGCAGCAGAAGACGCAGCGCCATGTTGACACCGTTCTGCAGCTGGTTGACATCACTTGTCATGCGGTTCATGAGTGCGGAAGTACCCTGCATATCCAGCTCCGTAAAAGACAGCGACTGAATATGCGTAAACAGCGCATGTCGCAACTTCGCCGCAAAACCCACCGCCGCCTTCGCTGCAAAGTACTGGGCGCACAGCGCGCACACAAGACCTACCACCGCCAGCAGGATCAGGACTCCGCACATTTGATAGATGTAGGTTTTATCGCCGTATTTTATACCTTTATTGATAATAGATGCCACTACAAGCGGCACCAAAAGGTCAAAAAGCGCCTCCAGCATTTTAAACAGAGGCGCAATGATCGATTCTTTTTTATAATCCTTTAAAAAAACCAGCAATTTTCTCATAACCGTTTCTCCGAAAAGAGTCAGGAACCGATAGTTCCTGACTCACACATATGATCTGTTTGATTCCTCTCTCTATTATTCCTCAGCAGATGCATTTGTATCCGTACTTTCATCTGTGTTTGCATCCGTGTTTACATCTGTATCGGCTCCGGTGTCCGTATCAGACGTGTTCTCGGCATTTGTCTGTGCTTTCGTATAGATCGTATCGAAGTTTACAGACTCCCATACTTTATCGTCGATCGTCCAGTCAGCTGCTTCCTTATATCCGTCTACCGTGCTGTCGTACAGTTCATCCTCGCGATCAGAGATAATGGACGCACGCTTGCGGTCGGTTGCATCCTGATCAAAGAGACTGTCCATACGGATAATGTAGAAATAGTTGTCCGTTTCGATCAGGGTTTTTGAAAACTCACCTTCGCCCAGCTTCTCTGCTGCCTGCAAAACTTCCAACTCCAGGTATGTGGAGTTGTCATCCTCATTCAGATCCGCCGTACCGTACGCACAGGTAGACTTGTTTGCATCATTGTCATCAGCCGCAGCCTGCAACGGGTCCTCCTGGCTGCCGGTCAGTGCCGCATCCAGGATCTTCTGTGCCTTCTCTTTGGCCTCAGCCGCCTTCTGCTCATCCGTCTTTTCCTCCGCATCCTCCGATTCCTCATCAGAAGAAGCAGATACCGTCTTGCTTACTCTCACGTAACTGAATGTTTTCTGCGCACAGTCCTCATCCGGCACATTTGTGTCAACATCTGCAATGATCGCTTCACGCATCTTACTCTGGATCAGGTTCAGTCGCAGAAACTCCGTGATGTCATCCTCTGTTGCGCTCATCGCCTTGATCGCCTCATCCGTGTTATCCGCAATAAACTGCGCTGCAGCAGCCCGGGCTTCCTGCAGCTCCGCATCTGTGATCTCCACGCCGTAATCTGCCATGTGCTGCTCCAGCAGATAGTACTCCTCCAGCGTTTCCAGTGTGTTGTTCTTCACGGAATCCGTCATTGTCTCTCCCTTACCACTGGGATCTGAAGACCACATATCCTGTCCGAAATAGGACATATAATAGGTATCATAGTCCACCGCCGTAAACTGTGCGGCAAAATTTGCAAGTCCAAGGCTGATCGGCGTTCCGTTCACCGTCGCTACGGTCGCCTCGGTATCCAGAGAGCCACAGCCGGTCAGTGCCATGCCTGCCGTGATCACACCTGCCAGAGCAAGCGCTGATAATCTTTTCAATTTCATCCTTATCTTCCTCCTAAGTTTTGAAAGCCTTATTTTTGACAAAAGTCCTCATCCACCGGACTTTTGTCTCGGTATGATTATAGAACCACAATTGCAGAAACGCAAGCAGTTCTGGAAACTGTTCAGACTTTCTTCACAGTTTTCTGCTCAAAGATACAGGTTCGGGTAGAGCGACGTCAGTTCCTCCAAAAACAGTGAAACCGCTTCCAGCGGATTTTTAACCTTCTGTCTGCTGTTGTAGTTGATATTATACAAAAAGGAGGGTGCTGCCTTGTCCGGCACAAAGATCACTGCTCCCTCGAACTTTTCCACCAGACCGGGGATCTGCAGAGGCTCCACCGGCGCCTGCTCATAGAGCACGAACCGCAGTGTATCACCCTTCTGGGTGATCTCTGTCACATACGCCTGATGTGCCCGTGCCTTCTGTCTTGCGATGGCCAGCAGGTTTTGTACCGAACGCGGCGGCTCACCGAAACGATCGATCAGCTCATCCAGCATCTCATCGCTCTCCTCATTCGTCTCAACGCCGGCGATCCGCTTATAAATATCCAGCTTCTGGTATTCATTCTGGATGTACGACGGCGGAATAAAGGCATCCACCTCTATGTCCAGTGTCGTCTCAAATTGCGCCTGCGGCAGCTCACCCTTCTCCTCCTTCACCGCCTCGTTCAGCATTTTACAGTAGAGATCGTAACCGACCGCTTCCATATGTCCGTGCTGCTGTGCCCCGAGAAGATTGCCGGCTCCCCGGATCTCCAGATCACGCATGGCGATCTTAAAGCCGCTGCCCAGATCCGTAAACTCCCGGATCGCCGCAAGACGCTTTTCCGCCACTTCCTTCAGCATCTTGTCTCTCTTATACATAAAGAAAGCATATGCTGTCCGGTTGCTGCGTCCCACACGCCCACGCAGCTGATACAGCTGCGACAGACCCATGTTATCGGCATCCTGTATGATCATCGTGTTGACATTTGAAATATCAAGTCCTGTTTCAATAATTGTTGTAGATACCAGCACATCAATATCTCCGTTGATAAACTGATACATAATACGTTCCAATTCCAGCTCTTTCATCTGTCCGTGCGCAAAGGCCACATTTGCCTCCGGAACCAGCCCCGCGATCTTTGCCGCCACGTCTGCGATCTGATTGACCCGGTTGAACACATAGTACACCTGTCCGCCTCTGGCCAGCTCCCTGGCGATCGCTTCGCGCACCAGCTCCTCATTGTACTCCATCACATAAGTCTGGATGGGCAGACGATCCATCGGCGGCTCTTCCAGCACGCTCATATCACGGATTCCGATCAGGCTCATGTGCAGCGTGCGCGGGATCGGTGTTGCGGTCAACGTCAGCACATCGATATTTTTCTTCATCTGCTTGATCTTTTCCTTATGTGTCACTCCAAAACGCTGTTCCTCATCGATGATGAGCAGACCCAGATCCTTAAATCCAACATCCTTCGACAGCACACGGTGCGTGCCGATCACGATATCCACCATGCCCTTTTTCAACTGTTCAATGGTATGCTTCTGCTGGGCAGCCGTTCGAAAACGACACAACAGATCCACCTTCACCGGGAAATCCTTCATCCGCTGGGCAAAGGTATTGTAGTGCTGCTGTGCCAGGATCGTTGTCGGCACCAGATAGACGACCTGTTTCCCCTCCTGCACTGCCTTAAAGGCCGCCCGGATCGCCACCTCCGTCTTTCCGTAGCCCACGTCTCCGCAGATCAGGCGGTCCATGATCTTCGGGCTCTCCATATCCCGTTTCGTATCCTCGATGGCATTCACCTGATCCTCTGTCTCCTCAAAGGGAAACATCTCCTCGAATTCCCGCTGCCAGACCGTATCCGGGCCATAGACATAGCCCTCCTTCTGCTGTCGGGCTGCATACAGCTCCACCAGTTCCTTTGCGATCTCCTTAACCGCGCCCTGCACACGCGAGCGGGTTTTGTTCCACTCCTGAGTACCCAGAGTGTTCAGCTTCGGTTTTTTTGCATCGCTTCCGGCATACTTCTGGATCAGATCCAGCTGCGTTGCCAGAATATAGAGATTGGAGCCCTTCGCATAGGTGATCTTCATATAGTCCTTCGTCGTGCCCCCGATCTCCATCTTCTCAATACCCTGATAGATCCCGAGACCGTGGTTTTCGTGCACAACATAATCGCCCACGTGCAGATCGGCAAAGCTTTGGATGTGCTCCCCCTCATAACGCTTGTACTTCTTCTTTTTCTTCTTCTCCGCACCAAAAATATCACTTTCCGTGATCACCGCAAAAGAGAGCATCGGATATTCATAGCCGCGCCGCACTTTGCCGTAGAGCACCATGATCTCGCCCGGTTGCAGGCAATGCTCATAGTTTTCCGTATAGAAGCAGGTGACACCCTCATTCATAATATCCTCTGCCAGACGTTTTGCCCTCGTCCGGGATCCGGAGAGCAGGATCACCTTAAATTTATTTTTCTTATAGCGTTTCAGATCTTTGATCAGAAGCTCAAAACTGTTGTTGTAAGCATTTACGGTGCGCGCCTGTATCTGATGCTGCTGCTCCAGCACAAGCTGCGGCACACGCTGTTCCAGCGTCGAAAGCGCAATACAGCTATGTTGCTGCAGCCGCGCCATCACCTCCGCCGCCCCATACAAGGCATCTGCCTGTCCCGGCAGGATATAGCCCTTCTCCAGACGCTGCTTCATGCTCTCTGAAAACTCCAGCTCCACGCCGCGCCCCTGTTCCATAAGACGCGCCGGCTCATCCAGAAAACAGATCGTGTTCGCCCAGTCAATATAATCCAGCAAAGACACCTGTTCTTCCGAAAAATAGCTGAGAAACGAATCCAGATTCGCTGCTCCGCCAAGTTCTGTCAGTTCCTCTTCCAAATTCGCCGCTATTTTGCGTATTCTTGCCGCTTCTTCTGTTTTTTGGTGGCTTCGGAATGCTTTTTCAACCGTCTCAGCTTCAGTCTTAATTTTGTTTAATCCTGATTTTATTTGTTTCTCAACCAGCACCCATTCACTGGCAGGATACAGCGTGAAACTCTCCTCCATGCCATCTTCCACCGAGCGCTGGCTCTCGGCATCAAATGCCCGGATAGAATCGATCTCGTCACCCCACAGTTCCATGCGGTAAGGCTGCTCCGCCGTCATCGGATAAATGTCGACAATACCACCGCGCACCGCAAACTGCCCCGGAACACTCGCCTGATACTCCTGTCTCTTATACACATCTGACGCTGCCGACGATATGCAGTGTGT